>JAFGCB010000071.1 GCA_016932855.1 Candidatus Omnitrophota bacterium
AGGCAATATTCAATCTTCACTTTGGCCGTCGGAATTCTTACCACGGCCCCCTTCGGTAACATTCTTTAATGAGTCAATAGGCGGGAACTTATCTCTAATGCAACACTTTTGTTTCAAACTAAAATGTTGCATTAACTCGAAACTCGCCCCGCAAAGGGTTCGATTACAAACTAAAGTAATGCATCAAAAAATCCAACTATTCCAAAATTCTTAAGAATTTGAGAATAGTTAAACCCCGGTCAGTAAGCCGGTGACGGATGTTTAAACCGTCGGAACGCTTCATTATAAGGCCGGGGATTGCAAGACGGCGTATGTGTTCAGAAGCTGTTTTAAAATTTATCTCAAGCCGTTCTGAAATCTCAAGAACCGAAAGCTCGGGCTCATCTCTTAAGATATCCAAAATTTGAATACGCCGGTGATTGGCGAAACCCTTGGTTATTCTTTCCAGATAACGATATTCTTTCATGAAGACTTCTCCTTATTTCTACCTAACATAAGATTACTGCTTAGCTTCTTCAAATTCGCTTATAACCTGGTTTTCTGTCATATTATGACCTATCTGCATCTTCTCCTTAAGCTCCGCCTCTATGGGCTTATCGCCGGAAACTATCCGGGGGGTCAAAAGAATGACCAGCTCATTTTTAATAAGCTCGTCACTCTTGCTTGAAAAAAGTACACCCAAAACGGGAATGCTTCCTAAAAAAGGGACCTTTTTTATCTCTTTCTCATGAGCGACCTTCCGCAAACCTCCGATAATAATACTTACCCCCTCTTTTACTATCACCGCTGTTTCAGCCTCTGATGTAGTGACCACCGGGATTTCGGTGACTTTATCCTCTGACTTAATCTCTTTCCGCTCGGAAGAACTAATTTCCGGCTTTATCTTCAAAGTAACATAGCCGTCCCGATTTATATTAGGAGTTACGTACAGCTTAACGCCTACATCGACAAAATTAACCGCCTGGCTGGTAACCGCCGAATCGCCTATTTGCGATACCGAGGAAGTTATGTAGACGTCTTTTGTCCCCACGAGAATCTTCGCCTCCTGGTTATTCAAAGCCAAGATCCTGGGACTGGAAAGAATCTTAGTCTCGCCGAAAATCTCCAAAAAATCTATTATGCCGCTGTAATCACCTTTTTTCGATGCTTCAGTCACCCCTATGGTCCCAAAACTTACCTTATCAGTGACTGCCGTGGGACTGGGAATGCTGAAATCCCCCTTTACCCCGAAATACTTCTCTATCCAATAATCCCAGTTTATCCCAGCATAGAATTTTTTTGACGGCCTTATTTCGACAATCTTGGCATCGATCAAAACCTGCAGAGGTTTTTCATCAAAAGCCTCCAAAAGCTGTTCTACTCGCTTAATTTTATCAGGGTAATCGGTTACTATTATTTTATTCGTAGCTGAGTCGATGTTTAACAAACCCACGTCCTTAGTGATGATTTCCCGGATTTTGGATTCCAGCTCCTGGACAGGCAAATAATTTAGCTCAAATACCTTTGTTTTTACCGGCTTGTCTATGTGTCTTACAATATCACTCATTTGATCAATCCTCTCGGGGACATCCACAACCACCAAGGTATTGGTGGGAGAATCGATAATAATTCTTCCGGAACCGGATACGACCTGGCCCAGAATCTGACTTGCTCTTTGGGCCCGGGCATACTTAAGATTAAATATTTTAATGACCCTGTTGTCCCAATACTTCTTTTGATACTTTGCCTCATATTCCTTCTCGTCCATGACATAGATAATTCTTCCTTTTTTCTCATAGGTAAGATTCGCCGATATCAAAGCTATCTCTAACGCATCCCAGACTTCAATCTCTTTCAAAAAAAGAGTCACTCTTGCCTTTAAACTGCCGCTTACAGATATGTTAAATCCTGCTTCATCGGCTAGAATCTTTAATACATCGATGATATCCATATTTTTTACGTCTAAAGAAATTAGGCCAGGTCTATCAGGCTCTTTATTGCTTATAGCCTGAGCAGCAAAACTTAAAAGAAAAATAATAAAGAATGCCGCCATCAAAAAAATCGTCTTTTTATGCATAAATAAACCTGTTTACAAATATAGCTCAAATTCCTGCCCCTGGTAATACAAAATAACCGAATCCTTCCTCACCTTTTTAACCGCTATATCATCCAGAAAATTATCTTCCTCTTTTAGATAAAAAACAGCGTTTTTCCTCTTATCCTCAATTATTACTTTCTGTGAACCCAGCTCGACTATACCTACTAATTTCAAACTTCCGATAATATCTTCAAGATCCTTTCTGCTGATCTTCTCTTCAATCTGGATTTTCTTTGGATAGACCGCAGCAAATATATTATTTTTTTCTAATTGCCTCAGGAACAGCGCATAATCTTCTTTTTCCTTGTCTTTAAAACCTTTGATCTCATCGGGCTTGCCTAAGAAAGAAATATTCTTAACTAACTTCCGCTCGAAAAAATAATCATTTTTGAAAGAAACAACCGAAGAAATTATATATACAAACGAAAGAATTATAACCGCAAAAATAACTTTCTTTAATAGACCTAAACTAAATACTTCTCTGAACAATGCCGGTTTCATGTGTTTCCGAAAAAGGGCCGGGAAAAAACAAGAATACAGTTTACCTTCCCAAACGAACCAGGCTGAGGCTGCACCTGAAAAGAATAGACCTTTGACAAACCGGAATAATTATCGAAGTAATTGATAAAACGAAAAAGGCATACAAAGTCCGCCTCTAGCTGCGCTTCCAAGAATATCTGCCTGTACCCGCTATGCTCGCCCGAACTAAGAGGCTTTAACCTCTTTACCTCTAACCCAAACTCAGCCGCCAAGCGCTCTATCTCCTCAAAAAAGCCACCTGTTGTTTCTTCAAGACTTGCGTCTTTGAGGCTTCCGTTATAATTTTCGTATAACAAGAATAGGTCTTGGCCCCTGGATTCAAGATAGAAATATTCTTTTAAAAGAAAGGCTTTATTATCGATTTCGTTGTCCAATTTCCTCAACTTGATTAAAACCGGGCCTATTAAGAAATCAAACAAAAACCAAAAGGCGACAATCAATAAAACAATATTTAAAAATGCTCTTTTAAACCCAGGAAGTCTTTTGAAAATACCTATCAAAGCCATCGTCTGCCCCGAATGCAAAAATTAACTTCTTTCTTTGCTTTTTCTTCGGATTTTGAAGCGTGCTCCAATTTTACTTCTTTAAAAAACTCTGAACTATTTAAAGATTTTACGATTTGAAGGATAGCGGATAAATCAGGAGCCTGCCCTTTAAGCGAAAAATCGCCGTCTTCCTGAAAGCTTAAAAAACTTAAAGTTACCCCTGGAGGCAAGGAAATGATTAAAGCGCGGAGAGCCTCAGAAAAAGACGGCCTCATCAGAAAATCTCTATCAATAATCTTTAGCCTCTTACTTAGCTTATTTAAATAAGTTGCCTGGATCTTGGTTTGGACTAATTTAGATTCAAGAAACTTAAGATACGAATACTTTCCGTAAACATGCTTAAACAGGAAAAGTGACAAAATTAAAACAATCCCCAGGCCAAGGGAAAAAATATCTAAATACTTCTTTATTAACTTAATTTTTTGCTTTCGCTCTTTTAAGGCTTTAGGTGAAAAATCAAACTGCCCTAAATTTCCGTTTTCAACCAAGCCTAAAACAGAGGCAAAAGAACGGCCGTTAGGAAACTTACTTTGCTCATCTTCAGACAAGTTAAAATTCTCCCAGTAATTTATAAAAAGCTTCTCGGCGACATTCATATTCTTAAAGATCGTTTCCTTTCTTAAACCGGTAAAAATAACCCTACTGAAGTTGCGCTGCCCGAACTCCTTTTTAAAAAAGGCCAAAGAATCGTTTATCTGCCTTAATAAATCTCCATCACTTGAATAACTGAAATCGTGAGAAAATATTAACCTTGCTTTATCGAATATCAAAAAATCAGCCTGGAATCCATCGATGTCGATAAGAATCAAAGAACCGCCGGATTGCTCTTTCAGGGATTTTCTTTGTAAATTAAGCCAGCTGCTTAACCCCCAGCTGGTTATCGTAACTTCCGGCTCAATTTGTCTGGCCATTAAAAACCCGCGCAAGCGATCTATCTTTTCGCTCGGAATAATAAAAACTATTACTTTTGAAAATCCTGCTTCCTGTTCCACTATGGAGAAATCATAGATAATCTCTTCTAAAGCAAAGGGAACTACTTTCACCAACTGGAACGGAAGCATATCTCTTATTTGAATAATATCTTGTGAAGGAAGTTTTAAAAATCTTATCAAAAATAACGACCGGTCAAGCGAAACCGTTAAATTATAGGACTTTTTCCCGGGAAGCCCGGATAAAACCTCCTCTATATCTTTCTGAACAGACCCAAAAGAAATACCTCTACTCTCTAAGCTATTGATTAGCGTCCTTTTATTTGAAGAACCGGCCCGGCATATTTTTATTGTCTTCTCGCTTAATTCTAATATGACTTTTTCTCTTTTTTTCATATCAAGCAATTCTAATCTCGTCAGGAAATAAACCTAAACAGCAAGCTTCTTTCGCTCTGGCATTCTTAAGAACATTGGAATAAAAAAACGCAAAACAACCACAAGAATGTTGAAATTAGCCGGTTTAAAATCTAGCTATTGAGTCTGTTTTTTAAGCTCTTCTATTCGTTTTGAAAAATAGCCGCCGGTATAGCTGTCCAAGGCAGCGTTTAATTCTTCTAAATAAAGCTGCTTCTGCGCTAATTCGTCTTCCTCAGCAGGAGGTCTGCGCGTTAATTCCAATTTTAATTTTCTTCTTTCAAAATAAATTCTTCGCAAATCATCCAAGATATCTATTCTTGTCTGGGTGTTAAGACGGGTTCTTGTATCTATATCGTCCTGATAGCTATTCCAAATCAAATCTCCCACATCCCAGGAAAAACTTACCCCCCAATCATTGGGCCCGGTATAATAAACATCGGAACCGGAATCATAAGTTACTATCTTATCGTAATCCAAGCTTACCGTAGGAAAAAGAGCTCTAAACAATAACGACTTCCTCCAAAACTTTGTCTTATCGGGATGGATATCGTTATAGCGTAAAGCTGCCTCCTGAATTTCTCCGTATCCCGGCTCAAGCCTAAGATAATTATCGGCATTATCAGTCCGGCCGTTACCGAAAAGATTACCGCTTTCGCTGCGGAATAAACCTTTAGCAGTAGATAAAAATATATTCTTTTCGTCATCTACACTAAAATCTCTTACATCTTTAGAATGGAGACCCTTATATATATCGGTAAGTAACCCTTCATCCAAAGAAAGCCTGTAGAAGCCTTGACCAGCGGCCAGGTAGATATCCGAAGATTCATGGTCAACTTTTTGAATTCTTTTTATACTTAACCCCTCCAAGCCTGCAAGCGTAAGCTTTTTAAAAGTCCGGCCTAAGTTATTGGAGATAAAAAGTCCCGATGAAGTCCCCAGATAAACATCTGCCGGATTCTTCGGGTCCTGATAAACGCACATGGGTATATTCCGCAAACTTTCTTCCTCATCAAAGCCGCTTGGCGGCTCTTCGACGGACCTACTGATAAACACTCTGGCAAAATCATTTTCGTTTGGCTTACCTGCATATAGACCGGCTGAAGTAGCCACTAAAATAGTTTCGTTTTGAGGAATCACCTTTATATCATAAACAGTTGAGAATTTGGGAATACCCGAAGCCTTTCGAAAAACATAAACATCGTCTTCTCCGAGATATAAGCCCCTGTTTGTCCCCAGATAAATCAAGCCCTTATCCTTACCTAAAGTTAGACACTGAAGAAAACTACCCTCTTCATCCTGAGCTTTAAATATCTTGCGAAAAGACTGGCCTAAATCAGAAGTTACATAAAGCCCGGAACCCGTTGCTACAAAAATTTTGCCGTGCTGATAAGGATCGAATAAAATATAATTTACTTTTTTTAAATCACCTTTAATAACAAAGATTTTCTTGAAATTTCTGCCCTGGTCTCCGCTTCTAAAGACGGCCTTGCTTGAACCGACAAAAATCATCTTGTCCTTAAAAGGGCTTATTGCCAGGCTATGCAAGTCTTCGTCCAGCCCACTTAGCTTTTCAAAGCTTTCGTCCGAAAAGGCCGGTACATAAAAAACCGCAAACCCTAATAAAATTCCTATAATCAATCTCATGACTCTCCTCTCTTTTTTTACGGCCCAATCGAAGATAACTCCGAATAAGATTAGCTTCAAGTAAATAAGAAGACGTTTTATGTAAGCTTTTGCGGACAATAAGGTTATGTATAAATTATTACCATATCTAATTTGAAACAATATGAAGGCAGAATAAGGGGTAGAGGGGGTAAAAGGGATAGAGGGGATATAAGGAACTAGGGGATAAGGACGACTTTTAAAGATTCTTTGGCCGCGGCTGCGATTTTGAAGCCTTCTTGAATCTTGGTCAAGGGAAGTTTATGAGTAATCATGTCTTTAATATTTATCTTTGCGTCATTGATCAGCTTAAGGGATTCCTCCAGGTCATACGAAGCCGCTCCATAGGATGAAGTAGCTGTTATCTCATTCCTCCAGAAATCAACGATAGGTATCTCAACATTTTTACTAGGGATAGCAAAAAATAATATTATTCCTTTCTTATCTATACACTCAAATGCCTGTTCTACCGCTTTAAGGGCGCCTGTGCAGATTATTATTCTATCGGCTTTAATGTTAATATCGCTGTCTGCTTTTAAAGCCTGGTCCGCTCCGAACCTCCTTGCCATATCCAACTTATAATCATTTACATCAGTCGCGATGACTTGGGCCCCTTTTAGTTTAGCTAACTGAATATTGAGCAATCCTGAAACGCCGCTGCCCAGAATCAAAACAATATGGCTATTCTTTATATCAATCAGCCTCTGGGCCCTTACCGCGCAAGCCAAAGGTTCAATCATCGTACCTTCCTCAAAAGAAATATTATCCGGCAAAAGATAAGTTCCCTTGTCGACATTCATCTTGGGCACTCTTATAAATTCGCTATAGCCGCCGGGGTCATAATTTCCTTTATGCAGAGTATCACAAGCGGTATGATTGCCTTCGCGGCAATACTTACACTCGCCACAGGCAACATGATGACTTACAAAAACTCTCTGACCTACTTTAAATCCTTCAGACTTAGACTCGGTGATTTCTCCGGCTATTTCGTGTCCTAATATCCGGGGAGCCTTCATAATCCTGTACCATTCTAAAACATCCGTGCCGCAAATACCGCTGGCTAATACTTTTACCAATATTTCGCCGCTGCCGATCTTAGGCTTCGGTACTTCTTTAAGTCTTATATCACTGTTATTGTAATAGACTGCCGCCAGCATACCTTGTAAAACTAATCCTTCTTAGCGCTTTTAACTTCATTAAATATAGCCTGGGCTTGCTTAGGAGTGGCTTTCTTATGGACGATTGCCTGCAAGGCTTTAGCCATAGCTACAGGGTGGGCGTTCTGCCAGACATTTCTTCCTAAATTTATGCCGATAGCTCCGTCTTGCATGCCGTCATAGACAAATTCAAAAACTTCAAGGTCAGTCTTGCACTTAGGGCCTCCGGCTATCACAACCGGGACAGGACAACCCTTTACCACCTTATCAAAATCTTTGTCGCACCAGTATGTTTTTACGACTCTGGCCCCAAGCTCAGCGGCAATACGGCAACATAAAGCAAGATAGCGGGCCTGGCGCTTCTCCATCTCTTTACCCACGGCCGTAACCGCCATTACCGGAATAGCGTAATCTTCGCAGAGGTTAACAAGATTGGAAAGATTCTTAAGAGTCTGTTTTTCGTAATCGCTTCCGATAAAAACAGAAACACCGACAGCTGAAGCATTAAGACGGATAATCTCCTCAATCGAAGTAGTAAGACATTCATCAGCCAAGTCTTTACCTGTCATGCTCGTGCCGCCGGATACGCGCAAAATTATAGGTTTGCTGCTTACCGCGTCTACCGCCGCCCGCAATACTCCCCGAGTAACAAATAAAGCATCTACATACTTAAGAAGCGGCTTTATTGTCTCGCCGGGCTTTTCCAAACAAGTGGTAGGACCTTGAAAATACCCGTGGTCTATAGGCAGAAAAAAACAATGACCGTCAGGTTGGATAAGTTTCGATAGCCTGTTTTTCATTCCCCAGTCCATTTGTTACCTCCTTTAAACACAGATGATCACAGATAGCATCGTAAACTAAATTCTTTGCAGATAATCACAGATATAAGTATTTATGACACTTATGTGACCAATCATGTAAAAAATAATCTATTCGGGCCTTACGATTAAAAAGCCTTTTTCGATTAACCAATGGTGGAATTGATAAGTAGTATAGCGACAGTCGGTCTTGCATATATTTCTTATATTTTCATATTCCTCTGTGCCCTGCTCTTTGGTCTGCAAATCCATCTGCACCGGGCACTTTACATCCTTGCAAAACTCTCTGCGCTTATAATCCACGTAACCCTCAAAAGACATAATGTAATTAATTATATTTATTAGGACTAATCACGGCTCTGTCAATCTTTAATCCAATCCTAAGTCTTCTTTAAGCTGCCCGGCTTCATCGCTATCGATTATGCCGTCATTGTCAGCGTCGTATTCGGCTTCAATATCCGAATCTACTTTTGCCTTGCCGTTAGTTTTAATAAGGGTATATCTATCGGAAAGCATTTCTTTGGCCTCGTCAGTCGATAACCAGCCATCGCCGTCTTGATCATATTTTTTCTCCTCAGAAGTATTTACCTTGGAACGTGAACGCTGCCAGCTGAGTCTTTTTTCTTTAGAGTCGACTACGCCGTCGTCATTTAAATCTGCTTTGTCCTTTTCTGATGCTTTCCAGTCGGACAATTCACTACTGCTGACTTTACCGTCTGCGTCTGTATCTGCTTTCTTCTCCCACCAGGTATTAACATTAGATTTTTTATCTTGTTCCCACTCCTTTTCCTTTTGCCACTCGCTTTTGGTAACCACGCCGTCTTTATTCTTATCAGCGTGTTTTAACTTTGCCTTCGGCGGCTTTGCCAAGCCTGAGAAGACTGCGCATCCAAAAAATAAAACCATAAAAAATCCTACCAAGAGCCGTTTAGACATACTGCCCCTCCTTCCATATTCCCCTGTCGCTTTAGCTTACTCCGGAATAAACCGCAAATTCCTGCCATCTTTCAGGATAATATTTATTTCTTTAATCTCTTTCTTATCAGGAGCAACCCGGCTGTTACAGTAAATAGTGATCATGTCCCCGGCAATAATAATATTGCGGTTAAGGCTTCCAGAATTATAGGCAACCTCTTTAAATGTCAAATCATACTCAGCCCCGCCTGATCCGATTGCATAATATTTAGCTCCGGTAAAATCCATGGGTTTTCCGCTGTCATTAGTAACCTGGAAATCCGCCCTGTATTTACCGCCGATAGTAAAAAAACTTACCCTGCCATGGGCAAAACCCGCTGAGTCGGTCGATCTAAAGTCGGAATCGGGTATAGCTTTTGGATACTGCCTGACTTCATCCGGGCTTGCACCGCAAGCTAGTAAAAACCAAAGAAAAGAAAAAAGCAAAGCAAATTTAAAGGCTTTCATTATCACCGCCCTTGATCAGCCTGAAACGATTAATATCTTTCCCATATTTTACCACTGATTTCGGGGTTGGGAAGGCTATTTTGCGGGTCGTTATGCAGCACTTTTATTTGTAATCGAGCCCCGCATGGGGCGAGATCCCGATCCCAAAATATATAGGTTTATAAGCTGGTCTTTTTCCATGATCGGAAACTAAAGTGTTGCATAAGGGCTGGATTACAAATAAAAGCGGTGTGCAAAACTAAAAAATACGGCTACAGGGATATCTCAATATTCGCTTCTTCTTTGAAGCGCTTTATTATTCTTTCTTTTATTCTCGGCTCCAAACGCTTTCCCCAGATTTGGCCAACCACCATGCTTTCCTGCAAAAGCGCGGGCGTAACTTTGATTACCTTCTTACCTACTTCGCTTTGATAAAACTTAATAATCTCCTTTATGTCTTTATGAGTATAATATTTGTGATAAAGCTTGGTAGTTAACCCCACGTATCCGTCTTCTTCGTACATCGCCTCTGCCACCACCTTATCGACTTCCTGGCGTATTATTTCAAAGCGCTCGGGAGAAATCTGGGGATTTAGCAGCTTTATCTGCTGGGTCATCTGGGCGTTAAAAAAATCCCCTATCTGCTGACTGATCTGCAAAGCATTGGTAATCTCCAGCAACTTTTTTATATCCGCCTTCTTTTCTTGCGACAACTCGTCGGTTTGCGCAAAAGAAGAAAAAGACAAAACTAAAAACAGAATCGTAAAAACGCACAATATCTTACCTGCTATCTTATTCATAAATAAACCTCCTTTTAAGCCTTAAGTATACTCCCTGACCACGAAGCTGTCAACTTATGGTAATACCCCGAATTGACTCACATTAAATGTTACCGAAGCGATAGTTAAATTGAATCGTTGACTCATAATTAATGTTACCCAAAAATGAGGGC
>JAFGCB010000072.1 GCA_016932855.1 Candidatus Omnitrophota bacterium
TTGATTACAGAGATTAGAGAAAAGATTAAGGAGAGCAATTCCTTAGCTAAAGAAGATAATCGCCCGCGCTTATAAGGTGCTTAATAAACTTTGGCGCCAAGAGTTGCGGGGTCAGAAGATTAATGGTTTAATTTTCGTAATCTCTTAAATAATCGTTGTAATCAGGTATAATCCAGTTTATACGTGAGGATTATACCAGGAGAGAGAAATGAAAGTGCTTTTGATAGTTTCCCATCACCGGATTCTTAATTACGGATACATTAGCTCCGAAGACAGCGACTATCCTCTTGGTTTAGGCTATGTGGCGGCGGTGATAGAGAAATCTTTAAAGCCGGAGTTTATTGATATTGTTGATTTTCAGCTTACGAGTCAGACTATCGAAAGCTTTAAAGACCAACTTAAGCGAAAACAGTACGATCTTGTGGGGATTAGTGTCGCTACCCCGACTTACAGGCCAGGCCTTAATTTATCGAAGATAGTTAAAGAAACTTTGCCGCATAGTCTTCTTGTCGTCGGTGGCCCTTTTACGGGCATGAATCCCGGCCAGATGCTTGAAATTTGCCCTGAGGTTGACGTGGAATTCATCGGGGAATCCGAGGAGACTATACCGGAGTTATTCGACGCTGTTTTAAATCGTAAGCCCTTATCCGGGGTAGAAGGAATAGCCTATCGCGAAGACGCAGAAGTGCGCATTAATCCCCGGCGGGCTTTTATAAAAGATTTAGACAGCATCCCTTATCCTAAGCGGGATATTTTTAAGCTATATGAATATGTTTCTCTTCCTGGGCAATTTTTTAAGTTGCCCATACTTGCGATGATAACATCCAGGGGATGTCCTTTTCGCTGCAATTTTTGTGAGGATTATATCTTATGGGGCGGCCGTTGCCGGTTCCGAAGCGCCGAGAATGTTTACGCCGAGATGGAAGAACTTGTTAAACGCTATAAAGCCAGGGAGATTAAGTTTTTCGACGATACTTTTACTGCTTCCCGGAGAAGGACCGTAGAGCTTTGCGAACTTCTTATCCGGCGCAAACTTAATATTATATGGCGGATATGTACGCGGATAGACACGGTTGATGAGGAGCTGTTTAGTCTTATGTATCGGGCGGGCTTGCGCAGCGTTAATTTTGGTATTGAGTCGGGTTCGGACAGGATATTAAAGGCCATGAATAAAGGGTTTACTAAAGAGCAGGTGCGCAGGGCAGTTTCGGCGGCGAGAAAAGCCGGCTTAGAGACGAAAGGCTCGTTTATGTTAAATTACCCGGGAGATACGAAAGAGACCACTCTTGAGACGCTTGCTTTTGTAGATGAACTTCAACTGGATTTCGTAGGCTACAACCTTTTTAATCCTTTAATGGGCAGGCAGCTTAAAGATTATGTTGAGAAAAACTACCGGATTAACGAAAAAGCCTGGAATAATCCCGACGTAAGCCCGGTAAACACTATTTTTTTCTATCAGGACAGCCTGCCGGAAGAATTTTTAACGGCTGTTTATAAGAAAGCCATGCGGAATTACTATTTAAAGCCCCGGTCTGTCCTTAGGACAATTAAACGCATCAGAAACCTCGATATGGCCAAGAGTTACTTTAAAGGATTTAAGCGGTTGTTCGGCCTTGGTCTATCGAGAGGTTCTTGATAAATAAGGGTAGTAATGAAACTTTTACTTATTCGGCAAACAAACGCGTTTTATCGCTATTCGAATACGTCCTATGGATTAGGGCTTATCGGGACCCTGGCAAAGGAGTTTGCCGCGGTTAAGATTATCGACAATAATTGCCTGCGTCTTACTTATTCGATAAAGGACATCTTAAAAATAATCGCTGATTTTAAGCCTGATGTTATCGGTTTTAACGTGCAGGCATTCAATATCTTGGCGACCAAGAAACTTATCGCTGCTATTTCCAGGGAGTTTCCCGGCATATGCCTTTTAGGAGGCGGATTACATACCCAGAGCCGGCCTAGAGAAGTGGCTGATCTTGGCGTGCATATTGTTGCTAAAGGAGAAGCAGATTTGATTATTCGCCCTCTTTTAAAAGCGTTTCAGGCGGTTAAGGGAGAGAAGATAGAGAGTTTCCGCTTTTCGGATTCTTGCCTGGTCGGTCTTCGCAAGATACCGGGACTTTTGTTTAAGAGAGGCCTTGATGAATGGGAGGATACCGGCGAGGCGGATATTCTTTATGATTTGGACAGCCTTCCTTTCGTAGATTATGATTTATTCAACCTTAATGATTACCTTAAAAGCTCCGGCGACAGCCATTTTGTTACCAATGTCCTTATTACCCAGCGGGGGTGTCCTTTTAAGTGCCCTTTTTGCCAGGGTAAAGAAAGCAATAGATCAAATACTGTCCGGGAAAACTCTCTTGAGTATAAGATTGAATACCTTGGCTATCTCTATGATAGATATAAGCCTTCTCACTTTGTGTTTTACGATAATAATTTTACCTTAAACAGGCAGGCTACTATTGATTTTTGCCGTTCTTTGGTAAAGAGCCCTTTCTATAAGAGATTTACTTTTTCCTGCCAGACGAATGTGGTTATTCCCTTGGATGACGAGCTTTTAAGCGCTCTTAAAGCTGCCGGATGCAGCGAAGTCGGCTTAGGTATAGAAAGGCTGTCCGAGGACTCATTGCGGTTAATCAGAAAAAATAAAAATTACCAGACAATCAGGTATAATATTAAGATGCTTAATAAGCACGGCATTGATGTTATGGCTAATTGTTTGGTGGGATTTCCCTTTGATACGCCGCAGACCATTCGCCAGGAGAGGCGTCTTTTTGAAGAAGCTCTTGCGGATATTAAAGTTTTCGCTATTAATAATCTTATCCCGGTACCGGGGACAGAGATTTATGAAGAAACGCCGCGCAAAGACTGGTACTTAGACGAAGATGTAATGTCTTATAAGCCTTCTTTTTATCATATGGTATATAATTATACCAATAACGCTTGGGATGTGAACTATTTCGGCCTCTCCGAAGAGACGCAGGAAGCAATAGGTAAAATAAAGGAACATTTTTACGACATTACTATAAGCAAGATAAACAGCCGGTTTATTAATTTTCTGCATGCTCTTGAAAAAATAATCGCCCCGCTGTCGCTGAAACTTTACCGCTTGTCTCCCTTGACGGAGGATATAGTTTTTTTCTTTTTTAAACGCATCCGTCTTAAGTTGCGCAATTATTTTCTCGTTAAATATTATTTAAAGCGCGGTTAGTCTTTAAGGGAAGGTTTTATGAAAACGCGGTTTGTGCTTAAAGCCGGCTTGGCCCGGCTTAAACATATCTTCGGCAAGAATACCCCTTTGCGCGTCCTTCATCGCGTTACTAGCCGGTGTAATTTACGCTGCAGTTTTTGCGACCATGAGCTTCACGAGTCAAAAGGCAAGGAGCTTTCTACCGAGGAAATAAAAGAATGCATGAATCAGTTTGCCCGCTTAGGGGCCATTGCCTGGGGCATAACCGGAGGAGAGCCTTTCCTTCGTAAAGATATATCGCAGATTATACGCCATTCCAAGCAGCTGGGATTTCTTACCAATATTATTACCAACGGTACCCTGGCAACGGAAAGTCAGATAGCGGAAGTTTCATCTTCTTTGGATTATCTTGTTACCAGCTTAGAGGGGCCTAAAGAAATTACTGATAAGATCAGAGGTCAGGGGGTTTTTGACAAGGTTGTCCATACTATTGAGGTAGCCAGAAGAAATAATCTGCCGGTTATCGCGGCGGTCTTGCTTACCCGCGATTTTATTGAAGCTAAGGGTTTGGAATTTATGGGGAGATTTTCTAAAGAGATGGGGATACGCTGCTCCTTTCAGAATTTGCTACTTGCCGGGCCCTACGGAGGAAGGGGGTTTAAGGAAGAGAAGCCCAAGATCGTCCCTCATAATCCCGATAAGCAGACTCTTTTTGAAGCCTTAGACCGGATACTTTACATGCGTTCTTTAGGCTATCCTTTTGTTAACAATAAGCCCTGGGTTGACTATGTTAAGGCTTTTATGAATAAGACCTTGAAGCCGCCCAAGTGTTTTGCCGGCAAGCTATATTGTAACTTTTTTGAAGACGGGTCTCTGCGCACCTGTCAATATCACCCTCTGCGGATAAAAAAAGAAACTATCGGCGAATCCTTTCGCAGCTTGCCGGGGCAGTTCAGCGATTGCCCCTGCCTGGCAATTTGCTATATTAATTACAATTTAGCCTATTCATTTAATTTTTCAATGATAATGGACGGCTTTAAGAACACCTTGGGTTATAGGGATTAATTAAAACTGTTTATGGGCTCTTTTTTGTCATCGCGTCATTTTCAGCGGTTAAAGAAGTACCGCAGGCCTCTAATTTTTTTAGCGGGCCTGGGCGCCCTGGTTTTGTTCTGTTATGTTTTCGATTCTTATAAAATTTTCCCCCATCTTAAAGATATTAATTTTGTGGTTATCTTTTTATGCCTGGGTTTAACCTTTATCTATCTGTATGTAGTGCGTTCTTTTTTCTGGAAGTTTCTCTTCAAACGCCAGGGAGTGGAAATTTCTTTTTATGAGACGATGAAAGTCTTAGCCGGGGCTAATTTCTCGACCTTGTTTGTTTCCGGAAAGTTTAATGAGCCTCTGTATGTTTTTCTTTTTCATAAAAAGACCGGTCTATCCCTTGTGCGGTTAGCGGCTTTTGTTGTTTTTGAACGGCTTTTATATATGTCCTTGGCGATAATCTTTTTTATGGCGAGCATATTTAGGTATTACCGTTTTATTGAGCAGGGTTTAAAGAAAATTCTAGGTTCTGTTTCAGCAAATATCCTGCCGTTATATTTTGCGCTCGGCCTTGGCCTTTTGATTTTCTTCTTTTGGTTAAGGGGCAAATGGTTTTATTCGCAGGCGATGATTTTTTTGTCTCACCTTAAAGACTGCCTGTTTTCTTCCAGGTTTGTGATCGGCGCCTGCGGTATTTTCGTGGGTTGGTTTCTTATAGCTTTTGCCTGCAACCTTTTGTTGTTCCAGGCTTTGCCCCAGGAGGTTTTATTCCTTGATTGGCAGTCCTATTTATTTTCTGTTTTTGCCACATCGGTATCCATTGTCTTTGGGGCCTTATCTTTTTTGCCTTTCGGTGTCGGGCCGGGAGAATTTGCCTTTGGGGCGCTTTTGGTTTCCGCTGGGATTGCTCCGGAGATTTCATCTGCCTTTGTTTTCTTTAGCGCCTTGTTTTATTTTATTACGGTCACGCTTACTTTTATTTTTACCTCGCTTAGAGAAAAGAAGCTTCCGCGGTACGAGGAACAGACCGCAGTTACATAGAGAGAAAAGATGAAGATTTTATTTCTTAATCCGCCTTTTCAAACTCGTTTTTCCCGGACCTCCCGCAGTCCCGCTGTAACCAAGGGCGGGACTCTCTATTATCCGATCTGGCTTTCTTATGCGGCCGGAGTAGCTGAAAGAGAAGGCCATGATATCCGTCTTATCGACGCCCCTGCACAGGGGCTTATGTTAGAGGATGTTTTTGAGCGTTTAAGCGGTTTTGAACCTGATTTAGCCGTCATAGATACCAGCACCCCCAGCATTTATAGCGATGCAGAGACAGCCAGAAAGATAAAAGAAAAATACCCTTTTTGTTTCAACGTCTTAGTCGGCACCCACCCTTCGGCGCTTCCGGAAGATACCTTACTGCTTAATGACAGCATAGACGCCGTGGCGGTAGGCGAATACGATTACACCATAACAGATTTGGCAAAATCGCTGGAAGGCGCTTCGGCTTTGGGGGGCGTGGACGGGCTTATGTTTAAAAAGTCCGGAGCGGTCATTAAGAATAAAAGCCGGGCGAAGATAGAGAACCTTGATGAGCTTGTCTTTGTCTCGTCAGTGTACAAGAAACATCTGAATTATAAAAATTATTTTTTTGCCGCGGCAAATTATCCCATGGTTATGATTATTACCGGCAGGGGCTGTCCTTTTAATTGTTTTTTCTGCGTCTACCCTCAGGTTTTTCACAGCAGAAGATACCGCGGCCGTTCCGCGGAGAGCGTGGTGGAAGAATTTGAGTATATAAGAGATAATTTTCCGGGAGTGCGGGAAGTCGGCATTGAAGACGATTGTTTTAGCGCGGACCGAAAAAGAGTAAAAGAAATTTGTAGTCTATTAATAGAGAAGAAAATAAAGCTTAA
The DNA here is from genome assembly GCA_016932855.1 of Candidatus Omnitrophota bacterium. Lineage (GTDB taxonomy): Bacteria > Omnitrophota > Gorgyraeia > Duberdicusellales > Duberdicusellaceae > JAFGCB01. Next base: position 6,139 of record JAFGCB010000072.1, read on the forward strand.
GTGGTACTGTAACGTGCGGGCGGACATTGATTACGAACTATTGAAGCTTATGAGGCGCGCCGGATGCCGGCTGGTAACCGTGGGGTTTGAAAGCGGCTCCCAGGCTGTTTTAGACGCCATGCATAAGGGGATGAAAGCTTCGCAGTATCTGCGTTTTGCCCGCGAGGCTAAAAGAGCCGGGGTATTGGTGCACGGGTGTATTATGGTCGGTAATCCCGGCGATTCCAAGAAGACCCTGGAAGAAAGTTATGAATTCGCCAGAAAAGCTAATTGTGACAGCATGCAGTTTTATCCTTTATATGTTTATCCCGGCACGGAAGCATACCGCTGGGCTAAGGATAAAGGATATTTAAAAACAGAAGATTTTTCCCGCTGGCTTACCCCGGAGGGCTTACACAATTGTGTTTTAGACACTGAAGGGTTATCCTCGGGCGAGATGGTTTCTCTGTGCGATTATTATTTAAAGAAGTATCACTTACGGCCGCGGTATCTTTTTATGAAATTAATCCAGGCTTTTAAGGATCCCGGCGAAGGATACCGCTCTTTTAAGTCGGCAAAAGTCTTTTTGACAAGACTAAGCCGGGGCCAGCTTGGCAGAGGGGTATAGTAATGGACGCATCGGTTGTGGTTATTTGTTATAATGAGGCCGATAATATAGAGGCTTGTCTTAGGTCGTTAATAAATCAGACTTATCCCAGGAATGCTTTTGAGGTTATTGTGGTAGACGGCGAATCGAAGGACAATACCCAAAGCATCGTGCGCAAATACGCGGCGGCTCATTCGAATATCAGGCTTATTGTCGAACCTAAGAAAGGCGCGGCCGCGGCAAGAAACACTGGCCTGCGTTCCGCCGGCTATGGACAGGTGGCTTTTATCGACGCTGACTGCGAAGCGCCTTCGGAGTGGCTTGAAAAGTTAGTTAAAGAATACAAGGATAGAAGCCGAGACGATAACAAGCTTGCGGCGGTGGGCGGAAAAAATATCCCCTTAAAAGAGGCCGGACCTTTTCTAAAAGCAATCGGCGTGGCCCTGGATTCGTTTGCGGGCAGTTTCGGCAGTGTCCAAGGCAGGCAATTTAAGCGTTCCAGGTACGTCGTAAGTTTAGCCACGCTCAACGTCTTGTATGATAGAAAGACTCTTATTGATATCGGCGGATATGACGAATCTTTAGAGAGTGAGGCGGAGGACGCCGACCTTAACTTCCGTTTGGCTTCAGCCGGATATACCCTCTTCTTTATCCCGGAGTCTTTTGTCTGGCATAAGATGCGGCCGACTCCAAAAAAATGGTTTAAGAATATGTTTCGCTACGGCAAAGGCAGGGCCCGCTTGTTAAAGAGGTATCCTAAGATGTGGAGGGTATCTTTCGTTTTGCCTTTACTGTTCATATCGGCCATGTTTTCAATAATATTTATCCCTTTTTCGCCGATATTCTGCTTGCCGCTTTTTTACTTTCCCGCGGTAGCCGGTTTTTCCCTATTCCAGGCCATTAGAAAAAAAACACACTTTTTGGTTTTTTATGTTATGCTTGTTTATATCATCCAGCATTTCGGGTATTCTTTAGGGGAGTCCTACGGCCTGGTTAATCGTAATGTAAAGTAGCCCCTTTAAAAAATAAGGTGTAGAAATATGGAAGAGACTGATAACATAGCGGTTAGTAATGCCTGGCAAGAGCGCTGGAAGGACGCGAGTAAGATACAACAGTTGACTTTACTGGGCAGGCAGGCATTTAAGGCGAAAAGAAAAGCCTTAGAAAAAATCATCAAGAAGATTGACGTCGGCAAAGTTATAGAGGTTGGATGCGGCCTCGGTTATACCCTTAAGGTTTTTAAGGATGCCGGCCTGGACTGTGTGGGTATTGATATTTCTCCTGAGGCTGTCTCGTTCTGCAAGAAAAAAGCCTTACCGGCGGTTCAGAAAAGATTGGAAGATGTTACCGAGCAGTACGACTTGGTTTCCAGCGACGGCATGCTTGAACATTTCCTTGATTTCGAGCCTTACGCCAAGTACCTTATGCGGATATCCCGTAAATACGTTCTTCTGATACAGCCAAACCACGATTCTTTTAGGGGCAAGACCTTGGTTTACCTGGCAGGATTATCCCGCTCTAAAACCAATGTTTACGAATATAATTACCGGATTGAAGACTTTGTAAGGGTATTTAAGAAGAATAATTTTTACCTTGAACAGGACAACCCTGTATTTTTTAATATGTATAGATTATTATTGTTTAAGAAGCGTTCTTAAAATACGAAAAAGGTATTAAATGGATAATAAAGAAAAGGTACTTGTCATTATTCCTGCCTATAACGAAGAGACGGTTGTGGCTGAAGTGATAAAAAGTGTTCAAAAAAACGTCCCCGGAGTTGATATCATAACCATTAACGACGGCTCTAAAGATATGACTGCCCGGGTAGCCCAAAAAGCCGGTTCAAAAGTTATTAATCTTCCGTTTAATATGGGATACGGCGTAGCCCTGCAGACAGGGTATAAGTACGCTTTAGAAAATAATTATCAGTATGTCGTTCAACTTGACGCTGACGGCCAGCATAATCCTAAATATATTAACGAGCTTTTAACGCAAGTGCAGAGCGGCAAGGCGGATGTGGTTATCGGTTCACGTTTTCTCGGTGAAGGTGGCTATAAGGTTTCCCGCACACGGCGGGGAGGGATGTTTTTATTCGGCTCAATAGCTTCTTTTATCACCGGTCAGCGCATAACAGATCCCACTTCCGGCTATCAGGCCGTTAACAGAGAGGCCCTTTGTTTTTGCGTCAGCGACGTCTACCCTTATGATTATCCCGACGCCGACACTATTATTATGCTTCATTTTGCCGGGTTTAAAGTAAGAGAAGTCCCCATGAAGATGTTTTTAAATAAGAAAGTAAGGACTATGCATAGCGGCATAAAACCACTTTACTATATATTCAAGATGTTTTTATCTATTTTTGTAAGCCTTTTAAGGGAGAAGCCCTATAAAAAAAGGAGAAAAAAATGCTTATAAGACAAAAGATATTCGCTATTTTCATAAGTATTGCCATATTCGCGATTATTATCGAGTTGGTCCGCAGGAGAAAGCTGCGGGAAGAATATTCCTGGTTATGGATTGCAACCGGGGTATGGTTGTTTATCCTCTCGGTCTGGTACGATTTACTAATGGCTATTACCAGGTTTATCGGTGCCGGCCTTGCTACTTCTACCTTGTTTTTCTTTGGTATTGTTTTTTTGATACTTATTAATTTACATTATTCCATTGTTATTTCTACTTTGACTAACCAAATAAAGAATTTAAGCCAGGAGATAGCGCTTCTGGAGAATAAGGTAGAGGCCTCTAAGCAATAAAGCCTTCAATACTTCAAAA
>JAFGCB010000009.1 GCA_016932855.1 Candidatus Omnitrophota bacterium
ACAGTCTCACCTCTAAGGATATCAAAAGAAGAGAAGTTTATTACTGATTTATCGGAAGCTTTTATGTTAAGGGTACTGGAGTCAGGGTTATCTAGGCTTACCTGGCCGGATTCTATGCTGGATAACTTAGGTAAGGCAAGAAGATAAGCAGGATTTAGGAAAATAAAAGTAAGGATAGAGGCTAAAACAAGCCTTTTCACAGTTTAGCTTTCAATTTGAAAGGTAAAATAAAAAGTAGAAGGTCCTTGGCCTGCAAAAGGATCGTCACCAAAGCTCTGAGCCCACTCTAAACGGCAGAGTATATTTCTAGAAAAGCGCATTCTTAATCCTCCACCAAGACCAATCAGAGTCTTGTCTTTTTCCTCTCCCGGTAAGGTTTTTTTTTAATCTTCCCCAGCCAAAATCTGCAAATAAGACTGTCTCTATCTGCTTTTGCAAAGGCAATTCCTGTTTTGCCAATTTCCAGGAAACAGGAATAAGGTAGGTCGGAAAAACCCATTCGCAATTTAAACTCGTGCCTATATCTGCCAAGTAATCTCCCTCAGGATAGCCCCGCACTGAATTAAACCCTCCCAGCTGAAATTGTTCGCAAGAAGGCAGGCTATTGCTCGCTACCTGAAACTGTGAACGCAAAGACAAATAGCTTCCCCAAGGCATCCTCTGTAAGCGGTTTAATGTCTGTTCGTATTGAAAAAAGAAACCGCCTGTACCGGCTCTGCTTGCGCTGGGATGGTCTTTGGACGCGGCCCCTAAGAAATCTTCGCAGCTAAAATTAAAACGCGGTGAAAAAGAACTCCAGCCAAAAGAATCGGTTTTACTTAAGTTAAATCCAAAATAAGGGATGCGCAGCTGGTCATCAGAGGCTTGAACCCCGTTAATCGTCTTATCTATACATTTAATCTCCATCCCTAAATCCAGGGAAGCTTCTAAGTTCCGGGAAAGATAGAGTTCGTCCGAGAAGTATACATTATAAATCTGGCTGCGGCCTCGAATCTTAAAATCCTTAAACTCTTTACCCAGCCGCATCTTATAATAAGTGGCATCCAGGCCGATTTTCCTGCCCTGGGTACCTAGGGGCAGGACATAACCAGACATCTGGCCCCAGGATTCAGAAGTAGTTACGGCGTTCAGGAAAAAATAATCCCCGTTTCCTAAAAAATTACTGCTGCGCAAAGAATAAATATTGCGGATTTTTCCGGTAAGCCTGCTTCCCTGATTATCTACGCTAAAACCTAAATGCCAGGGATAGGTATCTTTTATCTTTAAGGTTACGTCTGAAGCCTGCGCTTCTTTGCCTGCGGAAATAACTGCTTTTGCTTGGATATCAGGATTTTTGTTTAAGCGAAGTAAGTCTCTCTCCATCTGAGAGATATCCAGGCATGAATTTTTTTTTAAATGCATCTGGCGGCTCAGGAAACTGCCGGAGAAATACTTGTTATTCTCAATAATCAACTCTCCCATCTTACCTTCAGCTACTGCAATTTCAACCACACCCTTTTTAATCTCTTGCTCAGGGATATAGACTACCGCGGTCGGGTAACCCTCCTGAGTATACTTGGCTTTTATCTTCTCGGTTATTTCTTCAAGGTCTTCAAGAATCACCTCTTTGCCTATATAAGGCTTATAAATAGGCTCTAGCTCCTCGGGCTTAAAAAGGCTAACACCGGTAATCCTTATTTCTTTTAGAACGAAATAAACAGCCGGGGCAGGGGCAGTTTCCTCTTTCTCTTTCTTAATCTCTATCGTCTGGGGCTGAACTTTCTTTTGCAGGGATTTTTCTTTCTCTTCTAAGTCCTTGCGCAGACGTTCTGACTGGGCCCCTATATCTTGACCGGGGGATGATTGGGCAATGGCAGGATAATAATAAAACAAAATAAGGGAAAAAGTAGCCAGGAGAACTAACGTTAAACGACAATATTTCATAGGGCTGAAAAGCGCCACTATTTAAAAAAGAATCATATTTCTAATCTTTTTTTTATATTAATAGAAAAAAGGGGGGTTGGCAAGTTTTTTATCAGGAAAAGGAAAGACTTATATTTAATGGGCCGGTTGGCTCTAATTTACTGCTTCTCTTCGCGTAAACACTCGGCTGCTATCTCGGGTGAAACGGGATTTATATAAAATCCGCTGCCCCATTCAAATCCGGCTACCTGGGTCAGTTTCGGCCAGAGCTCTATATGCCAGTGAAAATCCTGCTCTATTGTCCGCCAGTATCCGCCGCGGGGGAACCTGTTGGGTGCGGTATGGATAATGTAGTTATATGAAGGATTCTTTAAGACTTTATCATACTTGCTTAAAATAATTTTAAACATTTCTGCAAGAAATCCTACTTTCTCTCTGGCCTTTTGTCCATGAAAATCAATTGAGTGCTCTTTGGGAATAATCCATAACTCGAAAGGAAAACGCGAGGCGTAAGGACAAAAACTTAAAAATCCATCGTTCTCATAGACCACCCTCTCGGGAGAAGAATTTTCTTGTTCGATTAAATCGCAGAATATACAGCGTTCTTTTAATTTAAAATAACTCTCTACCCCCTTAAGCTCCTCTCTAACCCTCTTGGGAGTAATGGGAAGAGCTATAAGCTGATGATGGGGATGCATAAGAGAAGCGCCTGCTCCTTTGCCTTTGTTCTTAAACAAAAGAACGTACCGCAGGCGTTCGTCACGGTGCAAGTCTTCGACTCTGTTTTGCAACACTGTTATAATCCCTGAAATATCCTCTATTGTGCGATCTTTAAACTCCTTGTCATGCTGGGGAGTCTCAATAATCACCTCATGGGCGCCAAAGTTAGTCATCATATCATAAATTCCTAAGCCGCGTTTTTTCAAATCATCATCAATACTGCAGGCAGGAAACTTATTAGGAACAACCCGTATACGCCAGCCGGGGTTATTAGGAGAAGTGTTAGGATCACGCAGGCTATATATTTCCGGGGGCGTCATCTTCTCCCTTCCTTCACAAAAAGGACAGTTCTGTATATCGTCTTCGAATACCTCCTCTTTATTAAAGGAACTCGGACGTCTGCTTCGTTCGGTCGCAATAATTACCCATCTGCCCAGAATAGGGTCTTTACGAAGTTCTCCCATGACCTCTCCTTTTAATTGCGGGCATGAACAGCCCTCTTTTGAGTGAATTTCTCCTCGAGAAATTCACTTCCTCGCTTATCGCCCTTACATCCTCTATTGTATAAAAAGCCTTTGGATTAAAACCCATTATAATATTGATAACATTGGGGATATCTTGCCGCTTGACTATAGTATAGATGATACTTACTTTTCCCGTAATCCCCCGTCCATCAACGCTGGTAACCCCATAACCATGGCTCTGAAGAAACCCGATAAGCTTTGCTGCGTCTTTACGGGTAATTACCCTTAGAACCTGTATTCCTATTGCCAGCTTTTCTTCAAGCAATATGCCAACCCAGGTTCCCATAGCAAACCCAGCTGCATAAGCTATATAACATACGGGGTTTGAAAGATTAAGAAAAATCTGGCGTATAGCTAAAAGCCAGATCAATACCTGCACAAACCCTAAAAGCGGCGCAATCAGCCGTTTGCCTCGCGAAATAAACAGGATGCGCATAGTATCCATCGAGACATCGCTGACGCGCGCAAGGAATATTAGGAGCGGCAAAAAAAACCATTGGAAGAAAAATGAATCTGTTGGTAGCATGTGTATTGCGCTCCAGTCTTTTGCTTACTTCTTTTCTTGATGGAAAAGATTATATCATAAAAAAACTCTTTGCAATACAATATTACTGCGGGCGAATTGACTCACATTAAATGTTACCGAAGCGATAGTTAAATTGAATCGTTGACTCATAATTAATGTTACCCAAAAATGAGG
>JAFGCB010000073.1 GCA_016932855.1 Candidatus Omnitrophota bacterium
CTTCAGGCAATATTCAATCTTCACTTTGGCCGTCGGAATTCTTACCACGGCCCCCTTCGGTAACATTCTTTAATGAGTCAATAGGTTGCGAAATTCACCCCACAGGAAAAGGCAAGTGTGCTCAAACTGCGCCCCTGCCTGCCGCCTACCTGCCCTGCGTTTTCCTTCTTCAAAGCCTTATGCCCAAGGGCCTGACTTGACTGCCTCCTAAATTCATATAAAATAACACCTATGCTTAAACTCGCTAGCCTATCATTGTCTTCACCGGTTGTGCTTTCGCCAATGGCCGGTATTAGCTCTTATCCTTATCGAAAAATTAATCGAAAGATGGGATTTGAGCTTGCTTATTCTGAGATGATCAGTGCTCGCGCCTTAAGTTACCTAAACAAAAGAACTATGGAGTTGCTTAAAAGCAGCGACGATGACCGTCCCTTAGGAATACAACTTTTAGGAAAAGATAATCGCTATATATTGAAAGCATTAGAAAAATTAAAGGAATATAAATTTGATACTTTAGATCTTAATGCTGCCTGCCCTCAAAAAAAGATCACCAATAACGGTAAAGGCGCCCGTCTTCTCAAAGACCCCAAAAAGTTAAACTCTTTACTTAGATGCATGATTAAAAATACATCTAAGCCCGTGACTTTAAAAATGCGCCTTGGTTGGGATAGCTCAAAAGATGCGGTAAGAATAGCCTTAGGAGCTCAGGATGCCGGGGCATCAGCGATATACATACATGGACGTACTCGAATGCAAGGATATAACAGGGCAGTTGATTATCGATCAATAGCAAAGGTGAAAAAAACGCTTAAAATCCCGGTTATTGCATGCGGCGATATTCTATCTGCTCGCTTGGCTAAAAAAATGTTTGATGAAACCGGGGTCGACGCAGTAGCAGTTGCCCGGGGAGCCCTGGGAAATCCCTGGATATTTAAGGAAATCCATGAGCTCATAGAAAATAATAGATTCATATCGAGACCGGGGATAAATGAGGTAAAGAGCTTGATGAAAGAACACCTTGGTTTATGTGTTAAGTTTTACGGAGAAAAAGCCGGGGTTGTAAAGTTTAGAAAGTTTTATATATGGTACACTCGCGGATTTATTAACGTCAGAGCTTTGCGGACTAAAATCGCACAAGTGACAAAAATAAGCCAAATGCATAGCTTAATTAAAGCTTCGGTCCCCATTTGATACAGATTTAAAAGCGGAACCTAGATCGTAATTGCACTGAAAAAGAAAGCTCTGATTCTGCGACTCTCCAAGGAGTCAAAATCTTTCTTCAAACGTAATGTTCTCTCACCTAACGAGTTACAGCCTGCCCTATCTTTCTTGTGCCCATTCCGCACCTATTTTAGCTTTTTTGTGATGCTCCCCTTGACAAAATAAAGGATAATATGGTAATCTAGGTTAAAATAAGTTAGTTTGGGTTAGTTTAATAACCTGGAGGCAAGATGGAAAAAAGCAATATTCTCACTACCCAGGAATTATCTAAATACTTAAAATTAAATGAGAAAACCGTCATTAAAATGGCCCAGTCTGGAGAACTTCCAGGCTTTAAGGTCGGCAATCAATGGCGTTTCTACCTCTCGACAATCGATGAATACCTGCAAGATAAAATAGTCAGATCATCAAAGTATGACCTTACATCGGTTCTTCAGACTAAAGAGGACATACTGCCTTTATCAAGGCTTGTCAGTAAAGATTGCGTCAATTTATATATTGATTCCGATAGCAAAGATAAAGTTCTTTATCAGCTCGCGGAAACTGCGCACAAAGCCGGGATTGCGACATCACAGGAAAACCTTCTTATCCACCTTAAACAGCGAGAACAAATGCTTAGTACCGGCGTCGGCAACGGCATCGCCATACCGCATCCACGAAACCCAAGCGACAGCTTATTCACAAAAGCTGCTGTTATTATCGCAAGAACACGAAAAGGTATTAATTTTGATTCTTTTGATGGAAGAAATGTATTTTTGTTTTTCATGCCCTGCTCTCCAGATGTCGTTATACATTTAAAACTTTTATCCAAGATAGCGAAACTGCTTGAAAAAAAAGATATTTTTAAAGACTTCATGAATGCCGAAACTGCTGAGGATATAATCAAGATTCTTCTGGAATCGGAACGCTTCAACGTCTTTAAGCCTGCTGTTGACAGGAACGCCAAAAAAAGGAAATAACACCATGTTTAATTTATCCAATTTAGAAAAAAAAGATATTTTTATTGATATTCCGGAATCTGAATTTAAGGCTATTATTTTCTATGTCATACGCAACTCTCGACTTGCCCAAAAAGAAAATATTTTTCGCGGCATAATTGATAGGGAACAGTTAGGATCGACTAGCATTGGTAATAATACAGCAATACCCCATTGCCGGCTAAAAGATTTCGACTACTTTTATGTTAAGTTTATTTTATTTAAAAAAAGGCTTGGTTATTATGCGCCAAACGGAGAAGAGATTAGATACGTGTTTTTAGTATTTGGATCTAATGCGGATAATGCATACTATATAAATACTCTTGCCCACATCGCAAAAGTAATGAAAAATCCTAATCTCCGAAAAAACCTGTTACAAACAAATAATGAAAAAGAGGTCTGCCGACTTTTTCGTAAATACGCCCAGACAGAATTAGAGGAAATGCACGTATGGAAATAAATATTTTTCTAGGGATTGCAATAATGCTGGGGTATATCGGCGGAAAGATTAGCAACAAGGCTAAATTCCCGGCAGTTATCGGATATATACTCGCCGGCTTGCTATTAGGGCCGTCATTTCTAAATATTTTTAAAGAAGGTTTTTTGGATAAGCTAGGCCTTGTAAGCGACCTTACTCTTGGTCTAGTGGCTTTCAGCATCGGGACTGAATTGCGCCTCGGCGTTATACGAAAACTAGGAAAGGGCATAGTAACTATAATCTTTGCTGAAAGTCTTGGCGCCTTTTTGATAGTCTTTGGACTGGTCTATCTTGTAACCCAAAAATTATACCTGGCTTTACTTTTTGGAGCTATGGCGCCGGCAAGCGCTCCGGCTGGTACAGTTGTTGTCTTACAGGAATATCGCGCAAAGGGACCTTTGACAAATGCCCTGCTTACAGTCGTAGGGTTGGACGACGGATTAGCTATTCTTATTTACGCCTTTGCCGCAGCTATAGCAAAAATTTCTATTTCCCAGACGCACATTTCTTTTCAATCAGCCGTTGGTAACCCTCTTATCCATATACTGGGAGCTATTTTATTAGGTCTTACCTTAGGGTTCATCGCAGTCAATATCGCTAAAAAACTTACATCGAGACAGGAACTTCTCGTTTTTACGATCGCATCTGTTTTTATTTGTGTCGGCATTTCCAATATTTTAAATTTTTCACTGATATTATCTAACCTTGCTTTTGGCGCGATTATCGCAAATACCTATTTAAAGACTTCGCGAAGAACCTATGGTGTAATCCACGAAATAACCCCACCGCTTTATGTCTTGTTTTTCGTTTTAGCCGGCGCCCACTTAAAAATACAGCTGTTGCCGGCTATGGGTCTTATTGGAGCTTTATATATAGCCGGCAGGACAGCCGGTCTTATGGGTGGAGCCTGGCTTGGCGCCAAAATAACTAAGGCCCATGAAAATATTAGAAAATATTTAGGACTCGGAATATTATCTCAAGCCGGAGTTGCGATCGGCTTAGCGCTTTTAGTCGGCAGAGAATTCGGAGATATAAATTCGATAGGAAAAGAGGTCGCCACTATCGTCATAAATACTGTCGCCGCTACAACTATATTTTTTGAGATTATTGGACCGATGACAACTAAGCTAGCTATATCAAGGGCCGGCGAAATCGGCAAAAACAAGAAAACTCTAACCCAACAATAGAAAAAGGGGAACGCAGATGTATTTCATTATTCTCTTAGTATATAAAGAAAACTTATTGGACGATTTTCTTTCCGTGTTTGCTGAAGCCGGCATAAGCGATGCAATCGTGGTAAACGGTACTAGTTTCGCGCGCTCGTTAATGTATGAAGTGCCTATATTTGCCGGATTACGGCAAGCTCTCGAGCATAATCGTTCATATAGCCACGTTATATTTGGATACGCTAAAGACGAATACAGCATACGCGAAGCAGTGCATATAGCACAGCAAGAAGGCATGGATCTCAATAAACCCGGCGTGGGCATGCTTATGGCCATACCTGTAGCCATGAAATTCGGCGCCGAACACGGACTCGCAGAATAAGTTCATATCTTGAAAAAGCCTCTAGGCAGGGTTTCCGTCCTTTCTGGGGCGAAATAAAGCTTTTTCCTCGGTCTTACTCTCCTATTGACTCATTAAAGAATGTTACCGAAGGGGGCCGTGGTAAGAATTCCGACGGCCAAAGTGAAGATTGAATATTGCCTGA
>JAFGCB010000074.1 GCA_016932855.1 Candidatus Omnitrophota bacterium
CTTACGCTTTTTCATAGAATAGCCTCCTTTCCCTTAAGAGCCTATTCTAACTTAAAATGCCCTCTTTGTTAATGGGGGTCAGTATAGGAGGTTGCAGAAATGAAGGTGCTTACCGAGCATTTGTGGTTTAATACCAAAAACAAGATTGAGTTTATTAACATTACTTCACAGCTTGAGGCTCTGCTTGATAAAAGCGGTATCAAAGAAGGCCTTTGTTTGGTAAACGCCATGCACATTACTTCTTCGGTATTTATCAATGATGAAGAGCAGGGTCTTAAACAAGATTTTAAGAACTGGTTGGAAGAGCTTGCCCCCCAGGATATAGAAAAATATAAGCATAATTTAACCGGTGAAGACAATGCCCACGCTCATCTTAAGCGCACGATTATGGGAAGGCAAGTATTAATTGCCGTAACAAAGGCCAAGTTTGATTTCGGACCCTGGGAACAGGTTTTTTACGGTGAGTTCGACGGAAGAAGACGAAAGAGGGTCCTGGTCAAGATAATCGGGGAATAAGCTGTTTAACGCTAACCCTCGCTAATTTATATTAGCGTTAATTAGCGTTTAGGATTCGCGTATATTAGCGGTGATATGAAGACCAAAGACTTCGACTATATATTACCCCAGGAATTAATAGCCCAGGAACCTCTGCAGCCCAGAGATTCAAGCCGCCTTTTAGTTGTTAATCGCAGGGATGGCTCTCTGCAAGAGAGTTTCTTCAAGGATATTGTGGATTTTTTTGTGCAGGGTGACATTCTTGTTTTAAACCGAAGCAAAGTTATCGCCGCCAGACTCTGGGCTTGTAAGCCTACCGGAGCAAAAATAGAAGTTTTGCTCTTGGAAGAAAATCAAGAAGGCGCTTGGGAGGTTCTCCTTAGGCCCTCGCGAAGGCTTAAGATAAAAGACGTACTTATTTTTTCCGATGCTCAATATACGGCGGAAGTATTGGAAAGGACTCCCAAAGGAACCTGGCTTATAAGGTTTAAGCCCTGGGATATAAAAAAATTAGTCGCTCAAAAGGGAGTTATGCCCACGCCTCCTTATATAAAAAAGCCTCTTAAAGATTACCGGAAGTATCAGACTGTTTTTGCCGAAGTCGAAGGCTCTGTTGCGGCGCCTACCGCGGGCCTGCATTTTACAGAAGAATTACTTCTTAAACTTAAGGCAAAAGGAGTAAGCATAGTTTATATCACCCTTCATGTAGGCTTAGGCACTTTTCGCTCTATAAGCGCAGAAAACATTGAAGACCATAGAATGGATAGTGAGTATTATCAGATAGACCGGGCCGGAACCGAAGCTATAAATGCGGCTAAAGATAATAAAAAAAGAATTTTTGCCTGCGGCACAAGCGCGGTAAGAGCCTTAGAGAGCAGTGTTTGCAGCGCCGGCTGTCGGCAGCTTAAGCCCTTAAGCCGTAAGACCGATTTATTCATTTATCCGGGATTTAAGTTTAAGGTGGCGGATTCGCTTATTACAAACTTTCATGTACCGCGCTCGACAAACCTTCTTTTAATATCCGCATTTGCCGGCAAGGGCCTCGTGGATAAGGCCTATCAGTTCGCCATAGAGAAAAATTATAGATTCTATTCTTTCGGAGACGCCATGCTTGTATTATGAGGAAGTCTCTATAAATACATAATGATTTCAGGAATTTTTTAAGATGCAGAATACCGGCAATATGGAAATAACCAAGGCGTTATTGATCCTGGATCTTTATCTTTCGGGTATCGGGTATCGGGCATCGGGTGTCGTATTTATCTTCCCGATACCCCATATTCCTTGTCTGCCGGCAGGCAGGCGATACGCTACGCCTGAGTATCGAGTATCGAGTATCGAATTGGGTCTTGAGTCTAGCAGAGATGAAGAAGAGACTTATTTTTACTATTTTGGTTACCGGCTTAAGCGGTCTTGTGGCCCAGATTATACTCCTTAGGGAGTTTTTGATCGTCTTTCTGGGCAATGAGCTTTCCATTGGTATTATCCTTTCTAATTGGCTGATTTTAGAAGCGGCCGGAAGCTATTCTTGCGGGAAGTTAATTGAGAGGACTAAGCGGAAAACAGAGATATTCGTTTTATTCTTGTTGGTTTTTTCTTTAACCTTTCCGGTAAGTCTATATTCGGCCAGGATTCTTAAAGGCCTTTTAGGTTTAGCCAGCGCAGAGGCACTGGGGCTTAATGCCATGTTTTATTCTTCTTTTTTGCTTCTTCTCGGGGTAAGCTTTTCGCACGGGGGTTTATTTGCCATGAGCTGTAAGATTTACTCTGAGATTTCATCATCTAACGCGAAGGCGGCCTCTATAGGCAAGGTGTATGTTTTAGAGATGTTGGGCATGATTTTCGGCGGAGTGGTTCTTACTTATTTGCTTATTCCGCATTTCGATTCTTTTAAGATCTGTTTTGCCATAGGTATTGTAAATTTCTTTGCAGCCTTTTTATTGTCAGCCTATTTGGGTAAAACTCTTGTCCATAAGATTTTCGGTATTATTTCATTGTTATTAATAGGCTTATTTATTTTTGTATTTTTGAATTTAAGCGACAGCATTCATGCCCGTTCGATAGAATACCAGTGGCCGGGTCAAGAGATTCTTTACTACAAAAATTCTATATATGGCAATGTTGCGGTTACTAAAAAAGAAGAACAGCTTACTTTTTTCTCTAACGGTGTCAGTATGTTCTCCGCGCCTTACCCGGACATAGCTTGGGTGGAAGATTTTGCTCATTTTGCCTTACTTTCACATCCTAATCCCGAGAATATTCTCATTTTGAGCGGCGGTATAGCCGGCTTAATAGAAGAGGTGGCTAAATATCCGTCTATTAAAAGAATTGATTACGCCGAGTTGGACCCTTTATTACTTAAGGCAGTAAAGCTTTTTCCTACCCGGTTTACAGAAAGCCAGTTGCGCTACGCTAATCTTTTTACCAGTCTCTCTGACGGAAGGTTTTTTCTTAAAAATACACCTTTTAAATACGATGTAATATTCGTAGGCTTGGATATGCCTCTGGATTTGCAGACAAACCGTTTCTTTACCGAGGAATTTTTCAGTCAAGTTAAAGCCAGATTAAACCCGGAAGGGATACTGGTTTTAAGTTTACCGGGTTCACTTACTTACTTGAATAGAGAGTTAAGGAGCCTTAATCTTTGTATTATAAATACTCTTAAAGAAGCCTATACTTGCCTTAAAGTTATTCCCGGTGACAGTCGGAATATATTTTTAGCTTCGAAGTCTTCAGATATTCTGGAGACTACGCCTGAGCTTCTTTACCAGAGATTACAAAGCCGTCAAATTAAATCCCATTTGCTTACTCCCAGATACTTTGAATACAGGCTTGCGTTAGACAGGCAACAATGGTTTGAAAGTTCTTTTAAGGGCCTTAAGGCCGGTGTTAATCAGGATTTTAAGCCTCTCGGTCTTTTTTATAGCCTTTTATATTTTAGCGCTAAATTCTCACCGGGGTTTTTGGATTTATTCTGGAGGCTTAAAGATTTAAGTTTAAAGTTAATATTAGTTTTTGCATGTGTATTTACTTTTTTGTTTTTAAGTTTAACTTACAGGCTAAGAGGATTCTTTAAGTCTGCCGTTGGCTTGAGTGTCGCTACCAGTGGGTTTTGCGGGATGGTTTTTGATTTAGCGATAATTTTTGCTTTTCAGGTGATTTACGGATATGTTTTTTATTGGATAGCAATATTAGTATCCGCGTTTATGCTGGGGTCTGTATTGGGCGGATTAGTTTCGACTTTAGGATTAAAAAAGGCTAAAGATCAGTTATTTACTTTTTTTGGCTTGGAATCGGCAATAGTTATATTTTCCTTGTGCTTACCTTTTGTTTTTTTGATTTTGCATCCCTTTCTTGAGATGAAGGGAGCCTATCTTTTGACTAAATTAATCTTTTTAAGCCTTTGTCTTATCGCCGGTTTTCTTATCGGAGGGGAATTTCCTTTAGCCAATAAGATCTATTCGGGACCGAAAAGCGACAGCTCAGGCGCAACAGCCGGATTTCTTTATTCAGCTGATCTGCTAGGGGGTTTTACAGGAGGGATTCTCGGGGCCATAGTCTTTCTGCCGATTTTAGGGTTTAAAAATACATTTTTGATATTGGTTATCATTAAATTAAGCAGCCTGGCTATACTTTTAATTTCTAAAAATACTTACGCCAGTCGTTTAACTTCGGACCGAAGAATATGAACGATTTCCATATCCAGTGGCATATAACCGACAGGTGCAATCTAAGATGTCTTCATTGTTATCAGGATTCTTTTGAGGGAAGTTGCGAACTTAACTGGGAGAACCTAAAGGAAATCTGCGATAATCTTATTAAGTCAATGCAGGCTCTTAATAAAAGACTTACTATTTCGCTTACCGGGGGAGAGCCCTTTTTAAAAGATGAGCTTTTTTCGATAATCGATTATTTATCGGCCTCGGAATATGTATCGGAGCTGAATATTATTACTAATGCTATTTTAGTGGATAAATATATCTCTAAACTTAAAGGTTTTCCGAAATTAAAGAATATATACGTCTCTTTGGAAGGTACAACACCTTTAGTTAACGATTCTATAAGAGGAAACGGAACTTTCCGGAAGGTATTAAGTAACCTAGAACTTTTAAAAGATAATGATTTTTCGGTATTTATCATGTTCACTCTTTTAAAAAGCAATCTTGGTGAGGTTGAAAGATTGCTTGATTTCTGCAGAAAGAACGGACTTTCCGGCTTTATTCTAGAGCGGTTTATACCCTTAGGTCAAAGTAAAAAGATAAAGCAAGGCCTGGTGTCAAGTTCGCAGCTTCAAGGAGTCTATAAAATTATTTTTGAACAATGCGGCCTTGATTTCTTTGAAGAGGCGGTTAAATATCATGCGCTAAAAGTGGAAGTCGAGGAAGGAAAAGCTGATTTATTCGGGGCTGAGTGCGTTGTTGGCCGATACGGCTGCGCGGTTTTGCCAGATGGCGGGGTTTTGCCGTGCAGAAGGTTTAATCTTAAGATAGGAAGCCTTTTTCAGGCTTCTCTTGCCGATATCTTTAATAATTCCCCGGTTTTGAAAAAAGCCCGTTTAAAAGAAAGCTTGCAAGGCTATTGCCGGGATTGTAAGATTGAAGGCTGTTTAGGTTGCCGGGCTTTAGCTTTTGCCGTAAGCGGTTATTATACTTTATCCGATCCTTTATGCTGGATAAGAAAGGCAGGTGTAACATGAGAAAAACTGCGTTGTTTTTAATTTATTTTATCCTAATTTTTCAGCAGATGCTGTTTTGCCAGAATGTAGTAAAGCTTCCCAGGCCTTCATATAAAGGAACTTTATCGCTAGAGGAAGTTATATTTAAGCGAAAATCTTACCGCCAGTATGAAAATAGGGCCTTAAGTTTGGAGGAATTATCCCAGCTTCTTTGGTCCTGTGCCGGAAGCGGGGTTGATGGTGTTACCGGAGCTACCAGAGTCTTTCCTTCGGCTGGAGGTATTTATCCGGTTGATATTTATATTGCAGCGGGGGAGGTTAAAACGCTTATGCCCGGCCTATATAAATACGATTACAAGGATCATTTGATTACGTTGGTAGGAAAAGAAGATGTGCGCAAAGATTTGATTGCTGCTTGCTACAATCAGTCCTGGATGGGGCAAGCTCCGGTAAGTTTTATATTCGTAGGCGATCCCACCAAGGTTTCCCGAAGATACAGCGTAAGAGGAGAGAGTTTGTATCTGCCTTTAGATATAGGTACTTCCTGTCAGAATCTGCATCTTCAGGCGGAGTCATTAGGCTTGGGAACTGTAATGGTCGGGGCTTTTTCTGACGGGGAAGTAAAGCGTATCTTGGGCTTGAATAAGCAACGTCCCTTTTGCGTAATGCCGGTAGGCCGGCCCAAATAACCCCTAACGCAACATTTTAGTTTCAAACAAAAGTGTTGCATGAGAAAGCGCAAGCACCTTTAAAAACAAGACCGGATGGGTAATAAAAAAGTTTTTTCGCTAATATTGGTAATAGGTTTTTTTGTTTTGGTCTGTCTTGGTTTGTTGTACTTTTTGTTTTTTACCACGAAGGGTTCGGGTTTCATGGCTAAGCTGATTATTTCGAGATATGTCCGATCAGAGAACGTTAAGGTTGAAAATATGGAAGGTTCGTTTAATCAAAGATTCGTTTCTGAAGATATTGAAATTAAAGATCTTCCCTGGCTTCCGCCGGGGAGCGTTTTGAGGGTCAAAAGGCTTGAAGTAGACCTGACTTCATTTGCCGCCCTGGGCCCGGCCATAAAGATTATTAATGCCAGATTAAGACTTCCTAATTCGGAAGCCATTCTTTTCTCCGGGACCTATAAAGAGTACGTTTTAGATGCGAATGCTTACTGTCGTCAAATAGACGTAAAAGCCTTTCTTGATTTATTCGCCGAGACTAAAAAATTAAAAAACATATCTGGCATAATAGACGGGTTAGATGTTTATATCACCGGTTCTTTTACGGAGCCTCAACTTAAAGGTGAGTTAAAAATTAGAAAACTTTCTCATAAAGGATTTTTAATTGAGGATTGCCCTGTTTTTTTCGCAATAAGTCTTAGAACTATTACGGATGAACTTGCCCTGGATGGCGAAATATGCCTAAACAGCGGGACATTGTCCGGTCCGAGAACAGCAAGAATAACTCTTCTGCCGAGCAAAATCCTTTTTAGTGGAGATCCGAGAAAACCATCGTTTGATATCAAAGGAACATCCAAGGTAGAAGATACAAAAATCAACATAGGCTTAAAAGGCCCTTTGGATGCCCCTGAGATCAAATTAGCCTCTGAGCCGGCACTGCCCCAGGATAAACTTTTGTTGATGTTGTCAACTGGCAAAAGCTGGAAGGGTACTCAAGTAGCCATGGAGCAGAACAAAGTGACGCCTGATCTTGCCAGGGATTTTTTGGATTACTTTGTTTTCGGAGGTAGCGGAAGTAAAATAGCAAAGAAATTCGGTATAAGCGATGTTTCCTTGAAGTTCGATGCAACAACTAAAGAAATAGGCGTTACTAAAGAGCTGTCGAATAAGGCCAGCGCTTCTTACGCAGTCGAGCAGTCGCAGGCAACTGCCGGTAATGTGACTACAAAGCATAAAATAGGCGGGGAATATAAAGTCACCGATTCGCTTTCTATCGGGGCTGAAAAAGAATTAAATCAAGAAAGCGCTGATTCACCGACAAAGCAGGCGACAGATGATAAAGTAACAATAAAATACAAAAAAGATTTTTAATGCAACATTTTAGTTTCAAACAAAAGTGTTGCACAAATTACGAAAACATGCGGAAAAGATTGAGAATTTCTTCAATAATAGCTTTATTAATAATTGGGTTATTTTTTGTTTCGGGGCAAGGTTATTCCGAAGATAAGTATGAGGAGGCCCGTCGGGAGAAATTCGACCGTTTAAGAAGAATAATGGTTGAAACTCAGATTAAGGCAAGGGGAGTAAGCGATAAAAATGTCTTAGAAGCCTTGCTTAAAGTAGAGCGTCATGAATTCGTTCCCTTAGAACTTAAAAATTTTGCCTATACTGATTCGCCTTTGCCTATAGGAGAGGGCCAGACTATTTCCCAGCCCTACATAGTTGCCCTTATGACAGAGCTTCTTAAATTAAAGCCGGGCGATAAGGTTTTGGAGATAGGTACAGGCTCAGGCTACCAGGCCGCAATCCTGGCCGAAATAGTTGAGCAGGTTTATACTATAGAGATAGTCGAGTCGTTAGCGAAGAATTCAGCCAGGCTTCTTACTTTCTTGGGATACGATAACATTAAAGTAAAATTCGCTGACGGCTTTCTGGGTTGGCCGGAATTCGCGCCTTTTAACGGTATTATAGTAACCTGTGCGCCCAAGACAGTACCCCAGCCTCTTTTGGACCAGTTAGCCGAAGGTGGAAGGCTTGTTGTTCCTTTAGGCGAAGGCTTTCAGGAGCTAAAAGTTATAGAGAAGAAAAACGGGCAGATAGAGACACTTGATATTATCCCGGTACGTTTTGTTCCTATGATCGGCCTGGCCGAAGAGATGCAATAATGATAAATGACTAATTCCAAATGATAAAGTATGACAAATCAATCTAAAAATCCCAATATCAAATACTACCAATACTACCAAATAAATCCCAAACTCCAAATCCTAATAGGTTTTGGGTTTGGGATTCTGGATTTACTTGGGATTTGGGATTTAATTTGTCTGCCTGTCGGTAGGCAGGTATAGGGTATAGGGTATAGGGTATAGGGTATAGGGATATGCGTACTGCGTACCGAGTACCGCGAATAAAAGGTTAATTTTTCTTGAAGATGAAAAGACATGTTTGAGGAAGAACAAGATAACTTAGATTTTCAAAGCTACCCGGAGTACGATGAGGAGCTAGACTTTAAGAATACAAAACCCTGCCCGCACTGCAGGAAACTAATACCGTCTAATGCCATAAGCTGTCTTTATTGCGGTGAGTCTGTATCATTAGCCAAGAAGCCTCAATGGATAATCTGGCTGATAGTCTTTGTACTCTTGTGTTTTCTTTTATTGGTTTTGTTTTGATCTTGAAATCGGTATAGTATTTATTTTTTCATGATATAATCATTGAATAACCAGGTTAAACTTGATTATGGGCAAGAATAACATTATCCTTAAGTATCTCTTTCTTTTTGTTATAGTCCTTTTGGCCTGGTCTTTATCCCAGACCTTACTGGGGTTTTCCCAAAAACAGACCTTTGCCGTATCTGTATTTATGCTTTCGGTAACCGGCACGCTTCTTTTCTGGGATTACCGCTTAAGCTTCGCCCTTTTAGGTTCTTCGCTTCTTATCTTATTCCGCGTCATTGACTTAGAAAAGTTTGTCTTGTTTGCTTCCTTAGAGGTAATCTTATTTCTTATAGGAATGATGATTCTTCTGGCTAATTTAAGAGAGATGGGATTCTTTGATTGGCTTTTAAGTAAGCTTCTTCGAATAAGGAATCTTACGGCCCATAAATTATTGTTTTTGATTATTTTCCTCTCCGGCATAGGGTCGTGTCTCATGGATGAAGTCTCATCGATAATTTTTATTATTGCCTTTGTTTTTACTATAGCTGATTATTTTGAAGTCGATGCTTGGCCTTTTGTTATGATTTCGGTCCTGGCTACTAACATAGGTTCTATGGGCACAGTTTTGGGAAATCCGGTAGGGATACTAATCGCGACTAAAGCTAATCTTCATTTTGAAGATTTTATGATTCATTCCTTTCCCTACATGCTTTTATTGCTCTGTATATTTTATCTTATCTGTTTGGTTTTATTTCGAAAACCAATCTCGCAGCTTAAAAAGCAAATGAATGAATACGGACCAAGTGAAATGTTCTCTCAGCTGATTAGGATGCCGGCGGAATTTAATTTAAGAGTAAGCCTTGTTTTTTTTGTCGTTGCCATACTTGCCATAGCTTTTCATACAAGGCTGGAGTATCTTTTGGGGCTTAAGGAAAATACCGTTCTTTTGATTACGCCCTTGGTGATTTCGGGTTTTCTTACTATCTGGCGTAAGAAGAAAGCCAGGCTTTATGTGGAAAGAGAAGTCGAGTGGTGGTCTATACTCTTCTTTTTATTTCTTTTTGCCCAGGCCGGGACTCTTCAATATACCGGGGTGACTAAAATATTCGCTTCCGGCTTTCACAATCTTGTCGGCCAGAACCGGGCCATGTTCATTGTTTTAACTCTTTTGTTTTCCTCACTAGTTTCAAGCCTGTTGGATAACGTGGTATTTGTGGCTACATTTATTCCGGTAATAAAAGATATTCTTAGCTTCCATCCCCAGTTTACTAGAGTTGCCTGGTGGGCGCTTTTGTACGGAGCTTGCATGGGAGGAAATTTTACCCATATAGGTTCAACCGCGAATATAGTTGCCTTAGGGGTTTTAGAGAAAGAAAAAAATATCGGCATAAGTATACGTCGTTGGCTGGTTTTGGGGTTTTCTTCAACTATTCTTTTGATTTTTTTAAGTTTTGTGATATTCTATTTTTTGCCTATCTATCGTTAAATAGAGATAACCAAGTAGAGAGTAGAGAGTAGGTTTGTATTTTTTGTAATCTCTGCTTTCTAGCGGAGGCAATCATGTTAGATGAGATCAAAATTTCAAGAGCGATCATAGAGTCATACCAGGAGAAATTACTTGAAGCTTTGGATGTTGATGTAGCCATAGCCGGAGCCGGGCCGGCCGGCCTTGTCTGCGCCTATTATTTAGCCAAGGCTAAAAAGAAAGTAGTTATCTTTGAAAGAAAACTTTCTATAGGCGGAGGAATGTGGGGCGGCGGGATGATGTTTAATGAAATTGTGGTCCAGGTCCAGGCTAAAAAAATCCTCGATGAGTTTGGGATAGTTTCGAAAAAGTATAAAGAAAATTACTATCTGGCTTCCTCCGTAGAGACTGTCTGCGGTTTAGGTTTGAAGGCTTGCCAGGCCGGAGCTTTAATCTTTAATCTGATATCGGTCGAGGACGTAATGATGCGAAAGAACAGGGTTTGCGGCCTTGTTCTTAACTGGAGCGCTGTTGAGCTTGCAAATCTGCATGTCGACCCCCTTACTATACGGGCTAAGTTCGTAGTTGACTCAAGCGGTCATGCCACAGAGGTCGTAAAAGTCGTGGAAAGAAAGACCGGGATCAGGCTTAAGACCTCAACCGGAAAGATTATGGGCGAAAAATCAATGTGGGCGGACAGGGCTGAGTTAACAACCGTTAAAAACACAAGAGAAGTCTGTCCGGGTTTATACGTGGCCGGTATGGCCTGCAATGCGGTTTTTGGCGAGCCCCGGATGGGCCCTATTTTCGGAGGGATGCTATTGTCCGGCAAGAAAGCAGCCGAGGATATATTAAGGAAGCTTAAGTAATATAAGTTATGGATAAGGAAAAAGTCTTAAACCATCTTAAAGAAGCAGCCTTAAAAGATCAAAAGGACCTAAGCCCGGAAAATATTTTTAGGCGAATAGGTTTTGATGAGGCAAAGGGCCGCTTAGGCTGGTTTGTGCCCCCGGATTTCAAGGATATAGAAGACGCTCTTTCTTTATTTCTGGAGGCGGCCAGCGGCAAAGAGGATTTTATTTTTGTAGGAATGGGAGGTTCGGTTAACGGGGTTAAGACTTTAATCGAACTTACCGGCTCACCCCGTATACAAGCTCTGGATAGTCTGGATACCCAGGCAATAGACGCTGCTCTTTCTAAAATTAAAGATTTGTCCAAGTGCCTTGTCTGCGCTGTAAGTAAGTCCGGCACGACCAAGGAGACTCAGCTTATCGCTACAAGCTTAAGAGATGTTTTCAAGAGCAATATTAAGGATAACTTTTTGTGGATTGCCGATCCCGGAGCTTTTGAGAAACTTAGCTCTTTGGGCTGGGCAGATGCGAAAAAAATCCCAATACAGGTAAACCGAAAAGAAGATATCGGAGGAAGATTTACTTCTCCTTGTACTTTAATTTTTTTAGCCCCTCTTATCATAGTTTTAGATAGAGATATGGGTAAAATGAATGATTTTTGGAGTAGCTTTACTTCCTTGGTCGACAGCCTGCGCAACAAGGCCTTTTTAGAAGCTTCGAGATATAAGGAACTTTCTTTTGCCAAGTTTCAAATAGAGGCCAGATCCCAGATTGCCGGCGGTATTTCGAATTGGATTATCCAGCTTTTTCAGGAGAGTCTGGGATCGAAAGCTGAGAATTTTTCCCTGAAAAGCGTTGTTTTAAAAGAAGGAAAAGGCATGCCCGGCTTTAATACTATAAAGCTGGATTTAGACAGCCAGGATATGCTTATCTATACAGCATCTTTAATGTATTATCTTGAGGTTTTCGTAGCCCTGCTTTCTTATTTTAAAAAGATAAATTTTGTAGACCAGCCTTACGTAGAAGTATATAAAAAAGAATTAAAGAATCTGGAAGGAAAAAACTGCCCTTCAGCTAAAATTGTAGATTTGGAATCCTTAGCCGAAGAGGTTAAAACAAAAATCAGCTCTAAGCAGCAGTTTATTGATTGCGTGCTGTATTTTCAGTCCCCTCCGTCGTTTAAAAGCAAACTATACAAGAAGCTTTGCCTTGAGCTTCCCGATAAATTCGTTTCTGTCTTCGAGGGGAGCGACTGGAATCACCATTCCTATCAGGCAGCCTTTAAAGACAACAAAACCTTCTTTATAATTCTTACCTTAGAGAACTACAAGAAAAAATCTCAGTTTGTATCTAAGCAAAAGACAGGCGAGAATATTGAAGTGCTCAAAGCTATAAGCTACGCTACTTTTCTTACCCTCCAGGATAAATCCCTCTACGCCGCGGTCTAATTATCTATGCAAAAAATTAATTGCTTAAAGACTTAATTTTTTTGTTAAGTTTGGATATTTCGTTTGCGGTCGAACTTGCTTTTTTGTTCGCCGACCATTTGACTTTTGGCAGAGACCCCACGGCTTTTCCCAGCTCATAATAGAGTTTTTCCCTGCGCAAGGTGGCGTTAATCAGTTCCATTTTCTCCTGGCTTTTATGGGTTACTTCTTGAAGGTGTTTCTCTCCTTTTTTAAGGAGCTTGGAGGTTTCTTTGGTCAGATGGTCAAATTCCTTTTTTGAAGCTTTCCAGAGTTTCTGCAGGTTTGCTTGGAGCGTTTTTTTAGACTTGGTCATAAATCACCCCTTTCTTTTATAGAGTATATTATCATATTATTATTATTTTGACAAATAAATTAACCTCGTATATTATAGGCTTTTGAGTCGCGCCGAATTGTGGTATTATAGATAGCCATGAAAGCCCTAAAGAAAGACACCAGGCTTAGTTCTTTTGCTTTGTTTGCGAAATTCTCCGATGCGGTAAGTCAAAGCCTTACCCTCGAGGGCCTCCTTAAAGAAATAACCCGCATTCTTTCCAGGCAAGCTCAGGCGGATTTCTGCGATATTTATCTTGTTGATGGCAAAGAATCCGAGTTTACTAAAGAAAAAAAACTATTCCTTCAGATTTTTAAGAAGAAAACCCCCTTTATTCTAACTTCGAAAAGCGCTTTAAAGGGTTTACAGAAAAAGCCTCTTTGCAGCAAAGAACAGAACTTTAAAAGGCTTATTTACTTTCCCTTGATTGTCCAGAATAAGACTGTGGGGGTCGCTTTGCTGGCTTACAAAGAGGAGGTAGCTTGCAACAAAAAGCAGATAGAGACTCTTTTTACTATCTTGAAATTCGTCTCTTCCTCAATAAAAAATCTTCAGTCTTTGCAGGTTTCAAAAAAGAAAGATGAACAGCTGGGGCTTCTTTCTGAAATAAGCTCTACCATAGTTTCGACTAAATATCTTAAGGAGATACTAAGCCTTATAGTCAGCCTTACCAGCCAGGTCCTTAATTCCAAGATTTGTTCGATAATGCTTTTAGACCAGAAGTACGATGAACTTTTTATTGCCGCCACCCAGAGCCTAAGTGAGGCATACCTTAAAAAACCCAATATAAAAATAGGCCAGTCCATAAGCGGAAAGGTGGTTAAGACCAAAACGCCGCTTACGGTCATGGACGTAACAAAAGAAAAGGGGTACATGTACCCCGAGGTTGCTAAAAAGGAAGGCATTGTATCGATGTTGAGCGTTCCTATGCTGGTTAAAGATAAGGTCATAGGAGTGATTAATCTTTATACTGATTTTCTGCACAAGTTCAGCAAGGATGAGATTGATACTCTTGTGGCAGTCGCCAACCAGGCGGCAGTGGCTATCGAAAACACAAATTTAACTTCCGAGATTCTTAACGTCAAGGAAACCTTAGAGATTAGAAAAATTACCGAAAGGGCTAAAGGAATACTCATGAAGCAGCTAGGCATAAGCGAACAGGAGTCCTATCGGTTATTGCAGAAGAAGAGCATGGATTTGCGCAAGAGCATGAAGGAAGTAGCTGAAGCCATAATCGTGGCTGAAGACATCACCAAATAGAAAGTCACATATTTTAGTCGTGCGTACTGCGTACTGAGTACTGAGTGTTTTAGGATTTATGCAGTATTCAGTACCAGGCTTAGCCTTAAATTTAAAATTAAATTAAGGGTATGTGTGCAAAGAGTACTCAAAATAGGGACTGGGTAGCGATTCTGGATTTAGGTTCCCAGTATACCCATCTTATAGCCCGCAGGGTCCGGGAGCTGGGGGTTTATTCCGAAATAGTTGACTACCGGATAAAGCCCAAAGAACTTTTGTTAAGAGCCCCAAAAGCAATAATTCTTTCCGGAGGCCCGGCGAGTCTTACTTCCAGCAATAGTCCGGTTATCCCCGCGGGAATCTTTAAGCTAGGGATCCCGGTTTTAGGAATTTGCTACGGAGCTCAGCTTATGGCTAAGCTTATGAAGGGAAGAGTGGTAAAGGCGAAAGCTCGTGAATACGGAAAGACCCAGCTTTTCGTAAAATCCAATATGAGTCTTTTTAAAGGGCTTAAAAGCAGGCAAATAGTTTGGATGAGCCACGGCGATAAAATTTCAAGACTGCCCCGTGGATTTTCGAACCTGGCCAGCACTCGGAATTCTTCCATTGCCGCCATGGAAAATAGAGAGCAGGGATTGTATGGATTGCAGTTTCACCCGGAAGTCGTTCACACTCCCAAAGGAAAAAAAATGCTTAAGAATTTTATTGTTGATATAGCAGGATGCCGTCCGAGCTGGAGTATTAAGTCTTTTATTGATGAGTCTATAAAAGAAATACGCAGGACCGTCGGGAAGGAAAAAGTTTTATGCGCCTTAAGCGGAGGCGTTGATTCATCGGTATTAGCCATGCTTCTTCACAAGGCTGTAGGAAGGAAGCTGTTTTGCATTTTCATTGATAATGGCCTTGTTCGTAAGGATGAACCTAGGACCGTGGTAAAAAGATTCCGGAATAATTACCGGGTAAATTTAAAGGCGGTAAACTCGGAAAAAATATTTCTAAAGGCCCTTCGAGGCGTCACTGATCCCGAGAAGAAGCGAAAGATAATCGGCAGGCTCTTTATAAGGGTTTTTGAAAAAGAGGCAAAAAAGTTAGGAAAAATTAAATTTTTAGCTCAAGGTACGCTCTATCCCGATGTTATCGAGTCCCGTTCCGCCTTAGGAGGTCCTTCGGCGACTATTAAGACCCATCATAACGTAGGAGGCCTTCCTAAGAGATTGAATTTTAAGTTAATAGAGCCTCTTAAGTATCTCTTTAAGGATGAGGTGAGGATTTTAGGCAAGAAATTAGGCTTGCCCGATGAGGTTGTTTTAAGACAGCCTTTTCCCGGTCCGGGCCTGGCAGTAAGGGTAATAGGCGCGGTTACCAAAGACAGCCTCGATGTCTTACGGCAGGCTGACTGGATTTTGACCGAGGAGATGAAGAAATCCGGGCTTTATACAAAGCTATGGCAGTCGTTTTGTGTATTTTTACCGGTAAAAACAGTAGGGGTCATGGGAGACGAGAGGACCTATGAGAATGTAGTTGCCATAAGAGCAGTAACTAGTCTTGATGCCATGACCGCTAACTGGGCAAAACTTCCTTATCAGATTTTAGAAAGAATCTCCAACCGTATAATAAATGAAGTAAAAGGCGTAAATAGGGTGGTTTACGATATTTCCTCAAAACCGCCGAGTACAATTGAATGGGAATAGAATGTGATATAAGATTTTAGGCAAGTCATACAATAGTCATATGGCCTTCGGCCGCCATACGATAGTCAAACGATTGTATGACTATAGTATGACCATTGTATGACTACCGTATGACGATAGTTCTATCTTTAATTGGAGGTAACAATGGCACAAGTAGAAGTTTTTATTACTTTAAAAAGCACTGTTGCTGACCCCCAGGGCCTGGTTGTAAAGCATGCTCTTGAAAACTTAGGCTACGGGGAAGTAGATGATGTTCGGGTGGGAAAGCTAATAACTTTAAGGCTTAAAGATGATAATAAGGACGCCTTAAATAAGAAAATTGACCAGATGTGCAAAAAGCTTTTAGCCAATCCTATCATTGAGGATTATAAATTTCAGATACAATGAAATTCGGAGTTATTGTCTTTCCCGGCTCTAATTGCGACCATGATTGCTTTCACGTTGTTAAAAATGTTTTAGGCCAGCCGGTAGAGTATATCTGGCATGATGATATTTTTGGCGGTGAATTCGACTGTATTATCGTGCCCGGAGGGTTTAGCTACGGTGATTATTTACGCACTGGCGCAATAGCCCGGTTTAGCCCGGCAGTAAATTCCTTGATAGACTTTGCCAACAGCGGCGGGCCGGTAATAGGAATATGCAACGGTTTCCAGATTCTTTTAGAGTCAGGGTTGCTTAAAGGCGCGATGCTGCGTAATACAAACATGCATTTTATCTGCAAGTATGTCTATATCCGGGTAGAAAATATTGATACGCCTTTTACAAATCTTTGTAAACCTAATCAAGTCTTAAAAATACCTATTGCTCATAATGAGGGAAATTACTACATCGATGAGGTCGGCCTTAAAGATTTAAAAAGTAATAACCAGATAGTCTTTCGTTACAGCAGTAAAGAGGGCCAAATCGCCGATAAATACAATCCCAACGGAGCTAAGGACTTTATTGCCGGTATTACTAATTCGAAAGGAAATGTCTTGGGGTTAATGCCTCATCCTGAGCGCTGCTCGGAAGATGTTTTAAATTCAACCGACGGGCTTTTAATTTTTAAGTCAATACTGAACTGGACGAAGGTTAAGACATGATTACTCAAGAAATGTACGAGGGCTTAGGCCTTAAAGAGTCCGAATACAAGAGAATACTTGAGCTTCTAGGAAGACAGCCTACACTTACCGAACTTGCCATGTTTTCCGTGGAGTGGTCTGAGCACTGCGGCTATTGTCGGTCCCGGCGCTGGCTTAAAATCCTTCCGAAGACAGGAAAGTTTAAGAGTCTGGTAGGAGAGGATTCCGGAGGCATTATCGTTGATGATATAGCTATAATATTTAAGGCTGAAAGCCACAACCATCCTTCTCAGGTCGAGCCTAAACAGGGGGCCGCTACAGGAGTAGGAGGTATTATCAGGGATATATTTACCGCCGGTGCCAGGCCTATAGCTTCGCTTGATTCTTTACGCTTTGGGACCCTTGATGAACCTTACAGTAGATATCTTTTGAAAGGCGTAGTTGATGGTATTCAATTTTACGGCAATTGCGTCGGTGTCCCCACGGTTGGCGGTGAGGTATATTTCAATAAACGCTATAGCGGTAATTGTCTTGTTAATGTAATGTGCATCGGAGTCGCTCCTAAGGATAAATTAGCCAGAGCAAAAGCAGTGGCCGGTGGCATAATTATGTATGTTGGGTCCTCAACCGGAAAGGACGGGATCGGAGGCTGCAGTGTCCTTGCCTCGGCTGAATTTGCCGAAGGAGAAGAAAAGAGGCCTACTGTTCAAATCGGCGATCCTTTTACCGAGAAATGCCTTATTGAAGCAACTTTGGAGACTATCTCTACCGGGCATGTCTTAGGTATTAAGGACATGGGAGCAGCAGGCTTAACTTGTTCAATAAGCGAGATGGCTCAAGCCGGAGGAACCGGCATGGATATAGACCTGGATAAGGTTCCTACCCGCGAGAGAGAAATGCAGCCCTGGGAAATAATGATGAGTGAGTCTCAGGAAAGAATGCTTGTCTGCATTAAAGAGGGCAAAGAAGAAGAGATTGAGAAAATATTCTCTAAGTGGGGTTTAAACGCGGCTGTCTTAGGAAAAGCCACAATAGACGGCATTGTAAGAATCAAAGCCAAGAACGAGGTTGTTGCCGAAATAAAAGCGGATTTTCTGGCTGAGGCTCCGTTGTATGAAATGCCACATAAAAAGCCTGACTATCAGGATGAACTTAACTATTTGGATTTAGATAAAATTGTTCAACCCCGGAACCTAGGGGAAGTTTTGATTAAGCTTTTAAGCTCTCCTAATATTACTAATAAAAACTGGATTTATCACCAGTATGATCATATGGTCCAAGTTAATACAATGGTCCTTCCGGGCTCAGACGCGGCGGTTTTAAGAATTAAAGGAACCAATAAAGCGATTGCTGCTACTACTGATTGTAATGCTAAATATTGTGAGCTTAATCCTTTAAGAGGAGCTCAGATTGCGATTGCCGAAGCCGCAAGGAATCTTGTTTGTTCGGGGGCCGAACCGGCCGCGGTTACTGATTGTTTAAATTTCGCCAATCCCGAAAAACCCCAGCGCTACTGGTATTTTAAGAATTGCGTGGAGGGTATAACCGAAGCCTGTCAGTTTTTCGGAGTGAGTGTAGTAAGCGGTAATGTTTCTTTCTATAATGAGAGTCCCTTAGGGGCAATTCTACCTACGCCGATGATAGGCATGATCGGCATAGTTTCAGATATTAAAAAGGTATGCACCCAGGGGTTTAAAAACGAAAACGAAGCGATTATTTTGCTGGGTAAGAACCTGCCTGATATAGGCGGTTCAGAATACCTGGAGGTAATTCATAATCAATTTAAAGGGCAAGCCCCCTATCTTGATTTAAGCCAGGAGAAAGCCTTGCATGATACAGTGCTTAAGGTAATAAAAGATGGCCTTGTGCAATCTGCCCATGATTGTTCTGAGGGCGGCTTGGCTGCAGCCTTAGCTGAATGCTGTCTATCTAACAGCGAGAAGATTACAGGAGCTCTTATTGATAATCTTGATTTTGATATTCGTAAGGATTTTGTCTTATTTGCCGAATCACAGTCAAGGGTTATTCTAAGCGCCTCTTTCGAAAATGTTCCTAAAATTAAAGAAATTGCCGGCAACAACACAGTGCCCTTCAAGGTTATCGGGAAAACAGGCGGTGATTCTCTTAAAATTTTAGATAACGATAAAGAACTTATTAACCTTAAGTTAGATAAACTTAAGAGTGTTTGGTATGAGTCCCTCGAAGAGTCCCTTAATAGCAGTAGTTGATTACGGTTTAGGCAACTTACGCAGCGTAAGCAAGGCTTTAGAGCTTACAGGAGCCGAAGTAATTGTTTCATCGAAGCCTAAAGACTTACTTTCCGCAAGTGGCGTAGTCTTTCCCGGGGTAGGTGCTTTTTACCGGGGCATGGAAAACTTAAGAGAGCGAAAGCTAAATTCCGCTCTTTTTAAAATCATAAAAGAAGGAAAGCCTTTTTTAGGTATATGTTTAGGCCTTCAGCTTTTGTTTACTTTTTCTTGGGAACATGGAGATACCAAAGGCCTGGATATTATAGAAGGAAGAGTTAAAAGGTTTGAAGGTAATGTAAAGGTTCCTCACATGGGCTGGAACCAAGTGAAACAGACCCAAGACTCAAGTCCCAAGACTAAAGACCTTTTTCAGGGTATACCGGATAATTCTTATTTTTATTTTGTTCATTCTTATTTTGTGGTCCCTAAAGACAAAAGCCTTATTGCAGCTACAACCGAATATGGCGGAGAGTTTACTTCTTGTGTCTGTAAAGAAAATATTTTCGGGGTGCAGTTTCACCCTGAAAAGAGCGGTCCTCTAGGCTTGCAAATATTGAAGAATTTTATCGATATCATAAATGATAGCCAGACATAGAGGCCGGTTCTGGTAACTGGCATCTGGTTTCTGGCATCTAACCGAGCAAAGCGAGGTTGCAATGTTTAGCAAACGAATAATTCCCTGTCTTGACGTAAAAGACGGCCGGGTGGTAAAAGGGATAAATTTCGTAAATCTACGTGATGCCGGCAGTCCTACTGAACAGGCCAAAGTTTACTCTAATGAGAATGCCGATGAATTGGTGTTTTTAGACATTACCGCAAGCAGTGACCACCGTAAAACAATGCTTGAGGTAGTAAAGGCTACGGCTGAACAGGTTTTTATTCCTTTTACCGTGGGAGGCGGAATCAGGAATATTGAAGATATACGCACGCTCCTGCATGCCGGTGCTGATAAAGTATCGATTAATACTGCTGCAGTAGAAAATCCTAAGCTGGTTAAAGACGCTTCCTGGGAATTCGGCAGCCAGTGTATTGTTGTAGCAATAGATGCGAAAAGAAAGAAATCAGTAACCAGCAACCAGAATCCGGAATGGGAAGTTTATACCTATGGGGGAAGAAAGCCCACGGGAATAGATGTTGTAGAATGGGCCAGAGAGGTTGAAAGCCTTGGAGCCGGAGAGATATTACTTACCAGCATGGATAGAGACGGGACTAAAGAAGGCTATGATTTAGAGCTTACCAGGAGTGTTTCTGAGGCAGTAAATATTCCGGTTATCGCTTCAGGCGGAGTCGGTAAGTTAGAGCATTTATACGATGGTTTGACTTTAGGCAAAGCCGATGCGGTTCTTGCAGCTTCGATTTTCCACTACGGCGAGTACTCCATTAAGCAAACAAAGCAATATTTAAAGGATAAAGGAATCCCTATTAGATTATAATACACTAAAAACTAACTTACTAAATCTATGTGTGCAATCTTTGGTATTTACGGACATAAGGAGGCGGCGAAACTTACCTACTTAGGGCTTTATTCTCTTCAGCACCGGGGTGAAGAGGCAACCGGAATAGTAAGTTTTAACGGCAAGAAATCTTGCATGATTAAGGGCAGGGGTCTTGTCTCCGAAGTTTATGATGAAAAGACCCTTGCGTCTCTTAAAGGACATCTAGCCGTTGGTCATAACCGCTATTCTACAACCGGCTTAAGTTCTTCTAAGAATATCCAGCCCTTTCTGGTAAACCACAGGAAAATCCCTTTAGCTGTATCCCATAACGGAAATTTTACCAATACAGTCCGTCTTTATAGAGAATTGGAGAAAGAAGGAGCAATTTTTCAGACTTCCATGGATTCAGAAATAATCATTCATTTAATCGTTAAATCAAAGAAGAAGGATATTAAAGAGAAGGTGATTGATGCTTTGTCCAAGATAGAAGGAGCTTATTCTTTGGTATTGCTGATAGATGATATGATTGTGGCGGCCCGTGATCCTTACGGTTTTAGACCTTTATGTTTGGGTAGTCTTGACGGTAGCTTTGTTGTTTCTTCCGAGAGCTGCGCTTTAGATTTAATCGGAGCAAAGTACCTGCGCGAGGTAGATCCCGGTGAGGTGATATTTATTAATAAGAAGGGACTTAATTCGCAGATAGCTTTTAGTTCACCCCGGCGTTCGTTTTGTATATTCGAGTATATTTATTTTGCAAGGCCGGACAGCAGCGTATTCGGCAACGCCGTTTATAAAATAAGGGAGAATTTGGGCCGGGCCCTGGCGAAAGAAGCGCCCCTTGATGTAGATTTGATTATGCCTATTCCTGATTCCGGAAATCACGCCGCTCTAGGGGTGGCCAAAGAAGCTCGCTGCCAGTTTGAGTTCGGTATGATAAGAAATCATTATATCGGCAGGACTTTTATTCAGCCTACTCAATTTGTAAGAGATTTTAGGGTTAAAGTGAAATTAAACCCCATCAAGTCTTTACTTAAGGATAAAAAGGTCGCCGTCATAGAAGATTCCATAGTAAGGGGTACTACTTCCCGGGCGCGGGTACGGACTCTGCGCGAGGCTGGAGCGGATCAAGTTCACATGAGAGTCAGTTGTCCCCCGATTAAATTTCCTTGTTTTTACGGGATAGACTTTCCTACCTGTAAGGAGCTGGTTGCTTCCAAGTATACGGTAGAAAAGATTAGAGAGTTTATAGGGTTGGATTCTTTATATTATTTAAGTAAAGAAGGCATGCTTAACGCGGCTGTTTTACCCAAGGGAAATTTCTGCACCGCATGTTTCGACGGTGATTACCCGGTGAAACCGGCAAAAAAGTTTTCTAAAGATATACTTGAAAAATAGGACATATAAGAATATAAATTATATTAAGTAGTTAGGTTAAGGTCGGGTTTTAATATGTGCGGAATTATAGGATATGTCGGAAAAAGAAAAGCTCTGCCCATTATTTTAAGCGGCTTACATGACCTTGAGTACAGAGGTTATGATTCAGCCGGCGTGGCAGTATTAGAAAGGGGACACCTTTCTGTCGTTAAGTGTAAAGGTAGAATCAATGATTTGGAGAAACTGCTTGAAAGTAGAAACCTTCAGGCTTGTATTGGGTTAGGACATACTCGCTGGGCTACCCACGGAAAGCCTTCCAAGGTCAATGCTCATCCCCATACTGATTGTTCAGGCAGAATTACAGTGGTTCATAATGGAATTATCGAGAATTTTGATTCTTTGAAAAAAACTTTAACAAAAGAAGGCTGTATTTTTAAATCCCAGACCGATACCGAAGTAATCGCCCACTTAATCGGGAAATTCTACCAGGGCGATATTGAAGAGGCCCTTCGCCGGGCAGTAAAGATGCTTAAAGGCTCTTATGCTTTGGCTGTTATGGCCAAGGATCACCCTGACAGGATTATCGGCATAAGAAACGATTCGCCTCTGGTCGTAGGCGTCGGCAAGGGCGAGAACTTTTTAGCTTCGGATACCGCGGCATTTCTGTCTTATACCAATAGGGTTATCTTTTTGGAAGATAAAGAATTAGTAACCATAACTCCTTCGGGTATCGAAATAACCTCGCTGGGGGCAAAAAGAATAGCTAAAAAAGAAGATAAAATCCTTCACACCAAAGAGCAGGTCCAGAAAGGCGGCTTTAAGCATTTTATGTTCAAGGAAATTTGCCAGCAGCCCCAGATAGCTTCCAAGGTTATTTCCAGGTATGTAACTTCGAAAGGGCAGATCAAATTCAAAGATTTCTCGATTGACCAGAGCGTCCTTGAGAAATTTAACAAGATAACTATTGTTGCCTGCGGTACGGCTTATCATGCCGGGCTGGTCGGTAAATACCTTATAGAAGATTTTACCGGCATGCCGGTTGAGGTGGATTTAGCAAGCGAGTTTCGCTACCGAAAGCCGATAATAAAAGATAATACTTTAATGGTAGCTATTAGCCAGTCAGGCGAAACAGCCGATACTTTAGCGGCCGTAAGAGAAGCCAGGAAAAAGAAAACAAAAGTCCTGGCTATCTGTAATGTCGTGGGCTCGACCCTTACTCGCGAGGTAGATTCTACCATATACATACATGCCGGTCCCGAGATAAGCGTCGCTTCTACTAAAGCCTATACCGCCCAGCTTATGGTCATATATCTTTTCGGGCTCTATCTTGCCGGAATTAAGAAAACCCGTAGCAAGAAACAGATAGATAAGGTTTTAGCGTCTCTATGTCAGATTCCCTCTAAGCAGAAGAAGGTTATCGAAAGCTCAAAGGATATAAAAAAGATTGCCAGGAAGTACTTGCATTTCGGGGCCTTTCTTTATTTAGGAAGACATTTGAATTTCCCTACGGCTTTGGAGGGAGCGCTGAAACTCAAAGAGATTTCCTATATTCCCGCTGAAGGCTACGCAGCCGGAGAGATGAAGCACGGCCCTATCGCCCTGATTGACGAGTATAGAGCGGTGGTTTGTGTGGCTACCGATTCTTTTGTTTTTGATAAGATGGTCTCCAATATTCAGGAGATCCTCGCCCGCAAGGGAAAGATTATAGTGGTGGCGACGCTGGGCAATAAGAAGATAAGGGATTGCACTAAAGAAATAATTTATGTGCCGAGTGTAGAGGAGATATTCTATCCTTTACTTTCGGTTATCGCTCTTCAGCTTTTCGCTTACTTCATAGCTGATTTAAAAGGCTATGATGTTGATAAGCCCAGGAATCTAGCGAAAAGTGTAACCGTAGAATAATCATATGACTTTAATAATAAATAATAAAATCCCAATGTCAAATACTACCAATACTACCAAACAAATCCCAAATTCCAAATCCTAATAGATTTTGGATTTTAAGATGGAGGACAGAAAGATGCAGAAGATCGTTGTCGGCAACAAGGTTGGGTTTGATAATGAAAAGTATTTACAAGAGCAGACCAAGGCTATTTTGGAACGAGTCGAGCGCTTTGACAACAAGCTATATCTTGAATTCGGGGGAAAAATAATCTTTGATTACCATGCCTCGAGGATCCTGCCGGGTTTTGACCCCAGCGTAAAGATGAGGCTTCTTAAGCAGCTTAAAGACAAGGCCGATATTATACTCTGTATTTATTCCGGTGATATCGAAAGAAGAAAGATAAGGGCCGATTTCGGAATAACTTATGATGTCGACGCCCTGCGGCTTATCGATGACCTGCGGGAATGGGGCCTTAAGGTGCAGGCGGTAGTCATCACCCGTTTTGAAGAGCAGCCGGCCGCCAGGATATTTAAAAATAAGCTGGAAAGAAGAGGCGTGCGGGTATACACCCATCGTTTTACCAAAGGATACCCTACTGATGTTGATTTGATTGTAAGCGACCAAGGTTATGGCGCCAACACTTATATTGAGACTGAAAATCCTTTAGTGGTTGTGACCGGTCCCGGCCCGGGAAGCGGAAAACTGGCAACCTGTCTTTCCCAGTTATATCACGAGTATAAAAGAGGGATAAAAGCCGGCTACGCCAAATTTGAAACCTTTCCTATATGGAATATACCTTTAAAGCATCCGGTAAACGTAGCTTACGAGGCTGCCACGGCCGACCTTCGGGATTTTAATCTTATTGATTCTTTCCATTTGGAAGCTTACGGCCAGAGCACCGTAAATTATAACCGTGATGTCGAGATATTTCCGGTGCTGAAAAGAATTCTGGAGAAGATTACCGGAAGCGAGTCGATGTATAAGTCTCCTACTGATATGGGCGTAAACCGGGCCGGCTTCGGAATAGTAAATGACCAGATAGTGCAAGAAGCGGCAAAACAGGAAATAATCAGACGGTTTTTTAGGTACAACTGCGAATATGTAATGGGTTTTGTGGATAAGGGCACTGTAGAGCGGGTGGAAATCCTTATGGAGGAACTCGACATAAAAGCCGATGACAGACGAGTAGTCGCGAAGGCCCGCCAGGCTTCGGAGGAAGCCAGGCAGAAAGGTAAAGGCCATGAAGGTGTGTTTTGCGGGGCGGCGATAGAGCTTACCGACGGTTCAATAGTTACCGGCAAAAACTCGTCTTTAATGCACGCTGCCTCGAGCCTTATTTTTAACGCCATAAAAAGAATCGCTGATATTCCCGATAAAATCCATTTGCTTTCACCGAACATAATAGACTCCATAGCCGCTCTTAAGAAGGATATCCTGACTTCTAAGACAGTAAGCCTTGATTTGGAGGAGACTTTGATCGCTTTGAGCATAAGCGCGGCCACAAATCCTTCAGCACAGATTGCCATGCAGCACCTAAAGGACCTTAACGGCTGTGAAGTCCATATGACTCATATTCCTACTCCCGGTGATGAAGCGGGCTTAAGAAAGCTGGGCGTAAATCTTACTTCCGATCCCAATTTTTCCAGTAAGAGCCTTTTTTTAGGTTAAGATAAACTAAAGCTTAAGAGATGAAAATAATAGAGAAGAAAGTTCTTGCCGATTATCAAGATACCAAAATTACCAAATTGGTTATTCTTTCACCTGATATTGCCAGGAAAGCCTTGCCCGGCCAATTTGTTGTTGTCATGGCTAAAGAAGAATCAGAGCGGATACCCCTAACTGTTGTTGAATCCCAAGATGAAAAGATTACCCTGATTTTACAGGAGCTGGGGTTTTCCACTAAGCTTTTAGGTTCCTTTAATGTTAAAGATAGCCTTTATGCTTTAGCCGGGCCTTTAGGCCACCCTACTGAAATTAAGAATTACGGCCATATAATCCTTGTAGGGGGTGGCGTTGGTATTGCCGAGATTTTTCCGGTAGCTAAAGCTTTAAAAAAAGCCGGCAATAATGTAATTTCGATTATCGGAGCCCGGACTAAGGATTTACTTATACTGGAAAATGAACTTAAAGAGAATTCTGATAAGTTGTATATCTGTACCGACGACGGCTCCTACGGCACCAAAGCCTTCACCACTGACCTCCTCAAACAATTACTCAACGACACCCGACACCCTATGCCCTATACCCTAGTTTATGCTGTCGGCCCTATCCCTATGATGAAGAAGGTAACCGAAGTAACCAAAGAATTTAGCGTAAAAACAATGGTATCTTTGAATGCTCTTATGGTCGACGGCACCGGTATGTGCGGATGTTGCAGAGCTACGGTTGGCGGAGAGGTTAAGTTTAGCTGCATCGACGGTCCGGAATTCGACGCTCATCTGGTTGACTGGGAGGAGCTTGAGAAGAGAAATAGGATTTATATTGATAAAGAAAAACACATTTGTAATCTTAATAAATTATAAGTCAAAAGTCAAAAGTCAAAACTGCAAGGCAAAATTCAAAATTTCCGAAGGATTTTTAAACTTTGATTTTTAGTATTTCAAATATGGGCAAAGAACCAATAATACCCCGGGAGCTATCAGCCAAGGAAAGAGCATCCGGGTTTTCCGAAGTCGTCTTAGGTTACACGGAAGAAGAGGCTATCAGGGAGGCCGGCCGTTGCATCCAGTGTAAAAATCCTACCTGTATTTCCGGATGTCCGGTTGAAATCGACATTAAAAAATTCATTTACCAGATTACCCAAAAAGATTACCAGAGCGCCTATCTAACTATAAGAGAAAAGAATATTTTTCCTTCTATTTGCGGAAGGGTTTGCCCGGCTGAATACCAGTGCCGTAAGGCCTGCGTCTTAACCAAAAAAGATTCTCCTTTTGCTTCGGAACAGGCTATCAATATTCATTTTCTTGAGCGTTTCATCGGCGACTACGGCATGAAGCACTCTTTTCAAATTCCCGGCACCCCGCACCCGATACGCGATGCCCGAAGAGTAGCTGTTGTCGGTTCCGGGCCCGCCGGCCTCTGCTGCGCCGGAGAGCTTGCCAGAAAGGGAATAAAAGTAGTTGTTTTTGAAAGTCTTCATAAACCGGGGGGAGTTTTACGATACGGGATACCTCCCTTTAGGCTTCCGCAAGACGTGCTTGATTTCGAAATAAATTATCTTAAAGAGTTAGGTGTTGAGATAATTGTCAATGTTGTTGTCGGTAAGACTAAAACCTTGGATGAGTTGTTTAGCGAGGGTTTTTCTTGTATATTTTTGGGGCTTGGCGCGGGAGTGCCTTCATTTATGAAAATTCCCGGTGAAAATCTCTGCAATATCTATTCGGCTAACGAGTTTTTGACCAGAGTAAACCTTATGTCGGCCTATAAATTCCCCCGGTTTCATACCCCTATTAATATAGGTAAGCACATCTGTGTTATCGGCGGAGGAAATACCGCCATGGATGCGGCAAGGGTGGCTGTTCGGCTTCAGAAGATAAATAATATTCCTTCGGACGTAACCTTGCTTTATAGGCGCACAGAGGTTGAGATGCCGGCTCGCAGGCTTGAAATTGAGCACGCTAAAGAAGAGGGAGTTAAATTTAAATTTTTAGTCCAGCCCAAAGGATTTATAGGAAACGACCGGGGCTTTGTTGAAAAAATACGCAGCCTTGAGTGTCGTCTGGGCGAACCTGATTCGTCGGGCCGCCGCAGGCCTGTCCCCATAGAGGGCAGTGATTTTGAACTTGATTGTGACAGCGCGGTTGTTGCCGTGGGTTTAAAAGCAAACCAGGTTTTAACTTCAGTTACGCCCGGACTTAAAACCGATAAATGGGGCGACCTGGAAGTTGATTCTGATACTATGCAGACCTCGATTAAGAATGTTTATGCCGGCGGTGATATTGTCGGCGGAGAAGGAACTGTTATTGAGGCTATGGGCATGGCTAAAAAAGCCTCCAAAGCCATCATTGAAACCCTCTCTTAAACGTAGTATAATCATTTGTGTACTATTTACTAAACGCTATTCGCTAACCGCTAAACGCTAAAAATGAGTGAATTAATGGATTCTTTAGGAAACGCTGAACAAAAGATTAATGGCGGATCCGGTAAAGTTTCGGCCGGAAATTCAGGCATACCTAACGGCGGTCTGCAGAAAGAAAGCTTAAAGATTAGAAAGAACCTTTGGCTGGCGCTAGGCATAAGCTTGGTTATCTTAGCAGGCCTTGTGGTTTTAAACCTTCAGCTTTTCTTTCTTAGCGAAGCTAATTCCTATAAGATAGACAATGCTTTTGCCAGACTAAGCAGTCTTCAGAAATCAATGGCCGAAAGCAGAAAAGAAATCGATTATTTTGTTAAAGGATTAGATGCTATTGCCAGCGACTTAAAGGCACTGGGCAGTGATATTGAGACAATAGGTCTTAGGGTAAATAACCTTAAGAATGTAAGCCAGAGCATTGAAGACTTAAAGCTTGCTGTGTCGGGCTTAGACCAGGCAAGTCTGAATAATTCGGATGCCGTTAAAAAGCTTATTGAGGATGAGAAGGTATTGTTTAAAAAAGTCGATTTATTAAGCAGCGAGCTAGACCTCTTGAAATACAGCGACCGGTACGAAGAACTTAGCCAAAAATAACCTACCTTTTTTTACCTATTCCGCTGGCTACGTGAAAAATTTCCCCTTGACAGCTTAGTTAATTTTGATAATCTTATATATTCATAAAAGGACAAAGGCGTCCTTCTAGTAAGGGGACGCTTTTTTAATAAAACAGGTTGCCCAAGAATTGGGCAGAAATTGTCGAAAACAATAAAAGGAGATTTTTATGTCGCAGGAATTCATGAAAAGACTTGTTGAGACCCATGCCGGTGAGACTGAGTTTCACCAGGCGGTTCATGAGGTAGCTGTAACGGTAATGCCCTTTATACGGGAGAACCCTAAGTATCTTAAGGCTAAAATACTGGAGCGCATGGTTGAGCCGGAGAGAGTGATAATTTTCCGCGTTCCTTGGGTAGATGATAAGGGAGAAATTCAGGTCAACCGAGGGTATCGTATTGAAATGAACAGTGCCATAGGTCCCTATAAAGGAGGGTTACGTTTTCATCCCAGCGTGAATTTAAGCATTTTGAAATTTTTGGCTTTTGAGCAGGTTTTTAAGAATAGTTTGACTACTCTTCCTATGGGCGGTGGTAAAGGAGGTTCTGATTTTGACCCTAAAGGCAAGTCTGATAACGAAGTAATGAGTTTTTGTCAGAGTTTTATGATTGAGCTATCCAGGCATATTGGTCCGGATACGGATGTGCCTGCCGGGGATATAGGAGTAGGCGCCCGGGAAATCGGTTTTTTATTCGGTCAATATAAAAGACTGCGTAATGAATTTACCGGTGTTCTTACCGGAAAAGGCCTTAATTGGGGAGGAAGCCTGATCCGTCCCGAAGCAACAGGCTATGGATGTGTTTATTTTGTTCAGGAGATGTTAAAAACAAGAGGCGAGAGCATTGAAGGTAAAGTCTGCGCCGTATCCGGTTCAGGTAATGTTGCCCAGTATACGGTAGAGAAATTAATTCAGTTAGGGGCAAAGCCGGTTACTTTGTCCGATTCTAACGGCTATATATATGATCCTGAGGGAATATGCGAGGCAAAGTTAAAGTTTGTCATGGAGCTTAAGAATGTAAAGCGGGCAAGGATCAAAGAATATGCTGCCAAATACAATTGCAAATATTTTGAAGGAAAACGCCCTTGGAACACTGCTTGTGATATAGCGTTTCCTTCGGCGACCCAGAACGAAATAGATGAGTCTGATGCTCAGGCTCTTGTTAAAAACGGCTGTTTCTGTGTTGGTGAAGGTGCTAATATGCCTAGCACACCTGAGGCGATAAAAGTGTTTTTAAAGGCAAAAATTCTTTATGGTTTGGGAAAAGCAGCTAATGCCGGAGGCGTAGCGGTAAGCGGATTGGAAATGTCCCAGAATAGTCAGAGGCTTTCTTGGTCCAGGCAGGAAGTGGATGATAAGCTTAAACAGATAATGATTAATATTCATGAGTCTTGCCTTAAGTATGGCCGTGAGAACAAAACCTTTACTAACTATGTAAAGGGAGCCAACCTTGCCGGGTTTGTAAAAGTAGCCGATGCTATGCTTGAGCAGGGCGTGGTTTAGGGATTTTCTTTAAAATTCGGGTAGCTTTCCTATTGACTCATTAAAGAATGTTACCGAAGGGGGCCGTGGTAAGAATTCCGACGGCCAAAGTGAAGATTGAATATTGCCTGAAG
>JAFGCB010000075.1 GCA_016932855.1 Candidatus Omnitrophota bacterium
AGAAATCATGATCGTAGTAGCGATTATCGCCCTTTTAGCAGCTATAGCTATACCTAACTTATTACGGGCCCGTCTTAATGCTAATGAGGCAAGAGCAAGAGCGGAGTTGCGCGGATTAGCAGGCGCTATTGAAAGTTACGCTGCCCAGGAAGGCCTATATCCGACCAGCGAGACAAATCTTACTAATATCACCCCTCCTTATCTTAATATCCCTATATGCAATCAGACAAAAAACGGATATATCTTTAACTGCTCAAATTTAAGCCCCTACGGATACACAGTATCAGCTGAGCCCCAGGTTTGTAATGCAACCGGCATTAAGAATTGGACAGTTACCACAGGAAATATCTGGACAGAAAACAACTGCTGATATCCCTTTTATATCCTCCCTTTATGTTTCGGGCATCGTACGAACTTTCCGGTACACTACGCCCCATACCCGACACCCGAAAAACTAGTATCCAACATAGTAAAACGAGGTAGATATTGTATTTTCCCGATTATATGATAGGATAGTTTTAAATAAGCTAAAAAACTAAGAAGCAATAGTGCGAATAAACAAGATTGCATTTTTCGTTTTATTCTTAGTCTGCACAGGCCTTAATCTTCATTTAAGATTATTTCCAGTCTATTTCCCTCAACTTAAAGAAAAAGCAAAAATAAATGTAGAGCACGCTATTTTAGATGAGATTTCAGGGGAGGTGAATGAGAAATTCCCCGATTATAATCCTTTGATAAAAACTAAGATTATAAAAGAGCTCTTTAAGGAAAGTAAAAAAGATAAAGCAGGATTCAAAGAAAAGGTTATTCAGGAATACAGATCTTTGAAGGATAAATACCAGGATAAGGCCGGCCAGACCTATCTTCTGGAGTTTGATCCCTATTCCTGGATGCGTTTTACCAGGTTTGTCCTTAAGAACGGCTATCCGGGAAATGAAATAAGAGACGGTATAGTTTACGATACTTACATGCTGGCTCCCGGAGGGGAAGAAATCTATTCTATCCGGTTTTTATACTATTCTTCGGCTTTTCTCTATAAATGTGCCTCTTTTTTCAGCCCCTCTCTTTCTCTGGAGAGGTTTCTTTTTTATCTTCCGGTCTTATTTTCTTTAGTTTTTTTCATCAGCCTTTATTTATTCTGCCGATATTTCTTTTCCGAAGTAACCGCGATTTTTTCCCTTATTTTTGTGGGCCTGGCCCCTATATTTATCGCCCGAAGCTCCGCCGGCTGGTTTGACAATGACGTTTTAAATATTTTGTTTCCTTTGCTCAGCATCTGGGCTCTGGCCAGGGCCTTCGGCAGCAGGACGCCTTTAAAAAATATTTTATTTTCCCTTACCGCCTCCTTCTTTATTTCTCTTTACGCTTTTACCTGGCCGGGATGGTGGTTTATATATTTGATGATACTTGCTTTTTTTGGTTATGTAATATTAAATAATTTATCTTTATATTTTAAGGACTGGACCAGCCTTAAGAAGAAGACTTATCCTTGCGTACTTTCTTTATTAATATTTTTATCCGCTAGCGTAGGTTTTTGTCTGCTGGTCGCTAAAATTGAACCTCTTTCCTATGCTTACACTTCTTTGCGGGAAAATCTGGGTTTAGGAAAGTCGCTTCTTTCTTCTGTTTGGCCCAATACTTATTATACTGTCCAGGAACTTCAGCCCGGAAGTTTCCTGGATATTCCTCCCATGCTCGGCGGATGGGCTGTGTTTATTATGGCTGTCTTAAGCTCATTATGGATTTATATCCGTAACAGAAGGACCGAGAAATTAAGCGTAGTGGTGCTTTTAGTATTCTGGCTTTTTTCTATGACTTTTGCCAGTCTTAAAGGTTCACGGTTTACCTTATTGCTTTCTGTGCCCATAGGGATTTTTTTAGGAGCGGGCTTAGACAGAGGCATAATGTTAGTAATTGCCAGGATTATAGACACCAAGGATTTAAGACTTAAGATCGTGTTTTTTACCTGCGTGAGTCTAATTCTTTACGCCTTCGCGGCATCTTCTATAAATAGAGGCTTCGCCACCGCCAAGGCGAGCTTTCCGGCTATGAATGATGACTGGCATAACTTTCTTATTCGCTTAAAGGAATCCACTCCCGAGGACTCCATAATCAATTCCTGGTGGGATTACGGAAGCTGGTTTAAGGAAGTATCCCGCCGGCCGGTTATCTTTGACGGCTTAAGCCAGAACAGGCCTCTTGCCCACTGGATGGCCAGGGTTTTATTGACTGAGGATGAAGAAGAGGCTTTCCGGATTTTAAAGATGTTGAATAATTCTTCGGAAAAGCTGTTTGAAGATATAGAAGATTTCCTCGGAGACGGCTTTAAGTCAGTTACTCTTCTTAATCGATTGTTTAAGACCCAGCCCAAGGATACAGACGCAATTTTAGATGAGTACGGCTTAAGCCAGGTGCTTAAAGAAAGAATAAAAGAGGTTTTATTTCTTAAAACGCCCGGACCCGCCTATCTAGTTCTTGATGAAAGCATGATTTATAAGATGCAGGCAATTTCTTTTTTGGGGAACTGGAGTTTTCCTAAAGCCTATGTAATGAAGCATCGAAATGCATCCAAGGGGGAGGTTCTTAATAACTTAAGCAGGATATTCGCGCTTTCTTCGCAAGAGGCGGAACGTATTTATAATGAGGTTATTCTCTCCCAGAGCCCTTCGGAAGTAAACGAAGTTTTGTCCCAGCGCTGGGCTTTTGACCACCGTATCAGTAAGGGAAAAGAGGCAGAGGGCCTTGTGTATTTTACTAACGGGGCGGTATTTGATTTAGAAAAGATTACAGCAAGAATATTTCATCCCGGAGAAAGAGAATTTAAGAAGTTAAAATATATTTATTTTTTTAGCGCTGAAGATTTGATTTATAAAGAATACGAAGACTCGGATTTTGAATGGGCCTGCCTTTTTCTTAAAAAGCAAGC
Source organism: Candidatus Omnitrophota bacterium (assembly GCA_016932855.1). GTDB lineage: Bacteria > Omnitrophota > Gorgyraeia > Duberdicusellales > Duberdicusellaceae > JAFGCB01. The sequence goes on from JAFGCB010000075.1 coordinate 2,927, forward strand.
CCCCTTAGAAGAAGCAATCCAGGAATCCGATTTGTCCGGCGACAAGCAAGAGCCCTCTTTCCGGAACGAATATGTCTGTTTAGGCCTGGCCAAAGAACTAGCAAATACTCTCTTTTGCCGGCTGTATTTTATGAAGGCAAAAGGACTTAAGCATTTTGAGCCTTTTGTCATCGACGAAGAAGCGGGCCTTTACGCGTTTAAGATAAATTGGGAAGAGTAAGAAATCCCAATGTCAAATACTACTATCAATCAGCGTGTAATAATACACCATATATCAGCGCCAAAAGTGCACCACTCCTGAGGGGTAAATGTGGTAAGCTATCCTCCAA
>JAFGCB010000076.1 GCA_016932855.1 Candidatus Omnitrophota bacterium
TGCCCTCATTTTTGGGTAACATTAATTATGAGTCAACGATTCAATTTAACTATCGCTTCGGTAACATTTAATGTGAGTCAATTCGCCACCGGAATTACATTACCTAAGCCCTTGATTTCGTGTTACAATAAAACTTCATGGATAAGGTAGAACAGATAATCAAAGATTTAAAGGAGATAGGGGTTGTCATAGACAGCTGGGATGATGTATTTGACGATTTTGATCCCAGGCCTTTTAACGAGAGGACAATCTCGGGGGATTTTATCTATGAACTAAAAAGGCGCTACAAAGAGACCCGCAAAGGCGGGTTTATCATAACCATTCATGCCCCGCTTGCCTTGAAAGACCCGAAGGCCGAGAGGATGGTCACTCAGCGATTGAAAAAACATTTTCATCATAAATTCTTACAGAGAAAGAAGGAAATTATAAAGACCCGTATCCGCGGCGGTGTTTTCGTCGGCATCGGGATTGCTTCTTTAAGCTTTCTGACTTTGGCTACTTATTTTAAATTCTTAAGCCGGCTAACTATAGAAATAACCAGTATTTTTTTTATGCCTCTTGGCTGGTTTGGTATTTGGGAAGGGCTTTCAAAGCTTATCGATACATCACCTAAATTCTTACAGGAAGAGCGCTTGTTTGAGAAGCTTTCAAAAACGACCTACCGTTTTCAGTATATAGAAGAAAAACCTGCATAAAAAGGGGACGCTTCTATTTATTTATCCGGAAACTATGCGAAATAGATTAATTTTTACTTTATTTTCGTTTCTTGTCTAAGTTTTACCTTTCTGGCTAGCTGCATTGGCCATACTGGCGTTTATGATGAGCAGCCCCTTTAACTATTCTTAAATTCTTAAGAACTTTGGAATAAGAAACTCCCTTTTTAAGTCCTTGAATCAGTGATAGAATGTGCAAAAAGGAGCAGTTTAGGTAAAGGAAGGTTATTTTATGGGAGGAATGCCGGCTATTTTTTTCGGAGGCGTTTTAGGGATTTGTATTTTATACTACCCGCTATATTTTATATACTTTCTAGTTGGCCGGGTTTGTTTAAAAATATTCAAGCGTAATATAGTTATTCCTGCGGGTAAGCTCGCGATACTTACTATGGTTACTTTGTATGTAGTTTTGCAATTTACTTTGAATTGCCGCGAAAAAAATATAGGGTTGGATGTCGGGTGGATGCTGGGTATCTCAGGCTATATTTATGGGGCAATAATGATACTTCTTTCATCTATTTATAAAATAGCTGAGCCAAGGACTCCTATAAAAAGATGGCTTTTGTATATATTCTGGTCAAGTATACTAATGCTGGCAATTCTTGGTCCGATGTATATTGCTCCCAATTTAGATAGACTGGAACAACTTGCGGTAATATCGTATTTGAAGATTTTTGGCAGGGGGCTTTTACTTTGTATTCTTTTCGGTTCTATCCTAGGCACAGCGAGCCTTGCTGTTTCTTTGGGTTTAGGCTTTTTATCCAGGAAGAGAAAAGGCTGACTACAAAGATCCTCAAAACTCTTTTCTTAATTTTAAAAGCAGTGATAAAATATCTAAAAAGGAGGGCTATGGAAAAAATAAGGTCTGAAGGAGTAAGTATTTTAGGGGGGCTGGCGTTTTTCATGGGCATTTTCACCATAGTTACAATGGTTTCGTATACTTATTATTTATCAACGATTATGCCCTCAGGTAACTTTTATCTGGAATTTTCGGGCCAGGAAGGCATTCTTTTATCACTGTCAGAGATACTTTTTTTCTGGTTCGGGATTATTGGCTTAGCCCTGGGGATCCTTTATTGTATTTCTGCTTATGGGGTGCTTAAGTTGAGAAATACATGGCGGATAATTTTGGTTATTCTTTCGGTGATATTCATATTTTTACCGTTTATTTCATTTTTTTGTTTATCAAAAGGGATTGTTTCTGCGGGGGCAGAGGAGATTCTTGTTCCCGGAGCCACCTCGAGTTATCAACTGGCGTATAAACTGTATAGTTTAGAGATGCTTTTATACCATTCTGTCATCGTCTATACATTCAACATAATTTTCTTTAGCCGTCCCAGAATAAAAGAACAGTTTAGATAGAGGATTTATGAATATAAAAACTAAAGAATTTGAATTATCTAAAGCGGTACGGGCGGTAGCAGTTTTTAATGTATCTTAGTCCTGTATACGGTAAGCTTGCCTGGCATATAGGCGTGGGCGTCTTTGTAATATTTTTATCTATAAATTTAACGTACTTCAGTCTAGGAGCCTGTCTATAATTCATAATAATCTTTTAGATAAAGCCGCAAGCAGAAGGCAATTAAAAGACGATAATTATAAGGTTTTTGAGGCTATGCTTTGCGGCACAACTTCCCGGAAAGAAAAGATAAATTATTTCTTTATTTTCGCGTTATCGGCAGTGGGCCTGGTTATTGCCCTCTATATAGATTTCCTAAGATAATCTTAATATAAGAGGGTAATTTACGTAAAAGGCTTTAAATTGTTTACTTTTTCGTTTAGTGAGCTTAGAATAAATCTGATGAAGCGAGTAACCTACCTTCTTATTTTTATATTAATCCTTACCTTTTCTTCCTGTACAACACAAAAAGAAAAAAAACCGGATGTAGCCAAAAAATTCAGATTGCCCGACGGAAGTGTTATACAAGGAGAGGTGATTGGCGAAGTTTACGGATATACCCAGATAGATTCAAAGGGAAGGCTTTTTACCTACAAGAGTGATCAAATTGAAGTAGTAGGGGATGTAACCCGGGTTGGTTCCAGGCCGCGGATAAAAGAATACTTTGAATGGGTTGCTTTTAATCATTGGAAAAATGGGGTGGCGCAGGCAGTTAAGGCAGAGTTCGAAGCAGCAAAAGCGGAGTTTCAAGAAGCCCTTAAAGTCGATCCTTTTAATGAGTCTATAGAGATATGTCTTTCAATTGTTGAGGATGCGATTGAAGGCAGGATAAGCGAGGAGGCAGCTGTACAGGTATTTAAGTCTGAGGGCACTTGGGGCAATGAGGCAATTGAGCAACTTAACCAGGCCATAGCTCTTATGCCGGATTATGAACAGCTTTATATTTCCAGAGGCAACATCTATGTTGTTGGCGGCAAAGTCGAAGAGGCGTTTTCTGATTTCGGTAAAGCTTTTACTATAAATCCCGATTCCTTCCGGGCCTATCTCAGCCGAGGCCTTGTTTATAAGATGAACGGTCAACTGGATGAAGCAATTTCTGATTATACTAATGCTTTGAGGATAGAGCCGGTTTATCCAATTGCCTATGTGAACCGGGCTAATGTTTATTATGAAAAAGGATTGTTTGAAGAGGCCCTCTTTGATTATACCAAAGCTATTGAAATAGACCCCCGGCATGCAGGGGCATATCTTGGCCGGGCTCTTGCATATATTTCTCAAAACAAATTAGATGAAGCTGTTTTAGATTTATATAAGATAATCGAGATTAATTCCAATTATTCAAGTAAAGCTTACAGCACTCTGGGGGGAGTCGCCTTCTTAAGAAGGCAGTTCGATGAAGCTATTGCAAATTACACAAAAGCAATAGAACTTAATTCCTTTGACTCAAAATCCTATGTCGGGCGGGCCCTGGTATTTAGTCTTAAAGGCGTTCCTGAAGCCCAGAGTGAAGATTTTTCCTTTATGGATGATTTTGCGTCGGATGAAAAGGGGAACCTATTATTGAATCAGGGCATTTCCGATTGTTCTCAGGCAGTAGAAATTCATTCGGACTTCTTCTATGCCTATCTTATGAGGGCATTTCTTTACGGCCTTAAAAAAGAATTCGAAAAAGGTATATCTGATTGCAACGCAGTAATAGAAAAGTTGCCTGAGTACCCGGATGCATTTAATTTACGGGCCTTTATTTATTACAAAAAAGAGGATTATGAAAAGGCGCTCAATGATGTCAATAAGTCAATAGAACTTATTATCAATCAGCGTGTAATAATACACCATATATCAGCGCCAAAAGTGCACCACTCCTGAGGGGTAAATGTGGTAAGCTATCCTCCAA
>JAFGCB010000077.1 GCA_016932855.1 Candidatus Omnitrophota bacterium
GAGGTTAAAGAAGACTAATTTGGGGACTCAGCGGGTGGTGCACTTTTCGTGCTGATTTTTGGTGCACTTTTAAACGCTGATTGACACTTATGTCTTCACAGCCCGACGGCTATCTGCTTAAGTGGTATATTTGTGAGAAGCTAGGCCATAAAGAGGAGGCCAAGAAAGCATACGAGGATTTTGTCCGTTATGCCCCGGATGAATACCAGCCCTTTATAGGAAATTTCGACAAGAAAAAGCAAGGTTCAAAGTTTACTAATTGATTTTTCTTTTGTAAGGCTTTTCTTTCGCGCAAGGCGTAGGAAAAGACAATCCAGGCTTAATTTAGTTGACAAACTTCTCTTAAAAGGTAGAATAGGGGAAATTTGGATATTTTGAAACTGCAAGTTCCAAGATAGCTGAATTTGCGGTTTTTTTATAAAATAGACTATTTTTAAAGGGGGTAAAGGTGAAAAATATTTTTATAACTTCAGTTATTTTAAGTTTTTGTTTCATAGGGGTAAATACGGCAACCATGGAAGGAGCCGATATGAGTATTCAAGGTGGGAGCAAAGTTTCATTTGATTATACCCTTACTGTTGACGGAGAGGTTGTTGATAGTTCAGAGGGCCGGGGTCCTATGGAGTATGTTCATGGCCAGGGTCAAATTATCCCCGGTCTTGCTAAGCAACTCGAAGGTTTAAAAGTGGGAGATGAGAAGAAAGTTGTAGTATCTGCCGAGGAAGCTTACGGGCCGGTAAATCCTAATGCTTTTCAGGAGATAGATAAATCAGCGCTTCCTCAAGACCAGGAGCCGAAAGTAGGCATGGTTCTTCAGGCACAAACTCCGGAAGGCCAAGTTTTTCCCGTAAGGATTTCAGAGGTTAAGGATAATACTGTAATGGTTGATTTTAACCATCCTCTTGCTGGCAAGACGCTTAATTTTGATGTAAAGATTGTTTCCATCCAGTAAACAATCTTTAAGTTTTAACTATTCCAATATTCTTAAGAATATTGGAATAGTTCCATAATCCGCCTTAAAGGTAAAAAAACCTGCCCCCGCATCTATAATCTTAAAAAATATGGAGCGTTGACTTATTATGTTGGCAGGGTATTATATACTCGTTTAAGGCTATTTATGAATGATAAGGTGAGGATATGGTTATGGCCGAAAGCAAAGAAAAGTGCTTAAACTGCAGCCAGAATAAGAATTGCAGGGATTCTTCAGCTTCCTGGATATTCTTTATAATCGGGATAATAGCTACTATTGCGGTACGGGTAGTAACGGTTTTAATGCACCTTAATCCAGTATACGGCAAGCTTGCCTGGTATATCGGGGTAGGCGGTTTTGTGATATTTTTTATCTATAAGTTTAATGTCCTTCAGTCGAGAAACCGGTTTATAGTCCAAAATAATCTTTTAAATAAAGTTGCCAGCAAGACCCAGCTAAAAGACGAAGACTACAGGGCGCTTGAAGCTATGCTTTGTAGCTTAACCTCCCGTAAAGAAAAGATAAATTATTTCTTTATCTTCATTTTGTCGGCAGTGGCCTTAGCCATTGCTCTCTACATAGATTTTTTTAGATAAAATTCCCGTATTTTCTTTAACCCCCCCCTTTTTTTTAACCATTGGTTTTAACTATTCTTAAATTCTTAAGAATTTAAGAATAGTAAAACTTTCTTCTTGGTCCGTGTGATCAGTGATAAAATAACTAAAAAGAAACAATTTAAATAAGGAGAGAAGATGGACGAGCAGGAAAAATTACGATTGCAGAAAGAATATGAGTTATCTTCCGATGAAGATATTCTTCAAATGTTAGCCTTCAGCAAAGACGAATATGAAGAAGGTGTTTATGAGCTTGTATTAGAGGAAGCCAAGAAAAGAGGCCTTGATAAAAGAAAAGGCGAGGTAAGTCCTATCGGAGAATGCCGGCAAAGCCAACCCAAGGATATAGAAGTCTTAAGCACTATTGTTCAGGAAGCGGTTATAAATATCTTGGAGAAAAAAGGTATAGTCACCAGAGGCGAGATTATAGAAGAGGTTGAGAGGATGAAGAAAGAGATAAGTTAGATATGGTTGATAAAAAATATACGCAAGGCATCAGGTTATTTGCCCATTTATGTATATTGTATTCGCTGTTTCTTTTCCTCCTTGCTTTTATAGGCCTTGGATTCAGCAAGTGGTCAGTAAGGTGTCTTGAGGATTTTGAAATATTTTCCCTGGCAGAAAGTGTTCTTATTATAATCCCGGCTATAGGAGTTTTGTTTTATTTGTCCTGGGCAAGGAAATCGCTCTTAGTAGTGCTAGGTGTAGCTTCATGTTTTGTTTTATGTGATTTAGCTAGATACGCAATGGAAATCAGAAAGCTTTTCGATGACCCTTTTTTCGCAACTTTAATAATATTGGTGGTTTTAAGCCTGCATTTTTTAGGCGTCTTTTATCTTACCCGCCCGAAAGTCAAAGCCGAATTTATCCGGCTTTCAATTCCACGGCATACTGTTTCTACTGAAGAGGATTCATAACCCGGCCGGTAAATAAGATGCTTCCTGAATCATTATCTCTTATGATAAATAAAAAGGGATGATCAGCGTTGAAAGAAAGGCACAGGCCGCGAAGCATAAAGACAGCGGTTGCAGCTGCTGCTTCAGTTCCTACTTCGTTTACATCGACAAATGCTTTATGCAGTACTTCGCCAATAAAGAGATCTTTTTTGCCAGTCATCCCTGAAAAATCAGCATTCGGACTAAAAGCATCAGACATTCCCATGTCAGTAAGCATATCGCTTAAAGAAAATTCAGACTCAATCTTAAATCTTGGAAGATTAACCCTTAGATATTCCGAATCGAGTTGAGACGTCCATCTATCGATGTTCTGGGGGGTAAGACCTGCTTCAAGTTGGCTTAAACTTTGCCCTTCCGGAAGAAATATAATCATAGACATTTTTTCGCCTTTGTAAGGAAGCTCTAATACCTGCAGGCCTTGAAGGTTAGCATAATTATAATGGGCGGTTCTGTTCATCATGGGCACTTCAACCTCTTGGCCTGTTTCTAAAGTAAAGGGTGCGTTGCGGGTTGATTCCTTATCAAAAGGCATCTGCCACGGTCCATTAAAGTAAATAGCATTGACAAGTATGAGCCTTGTTTCTTTATCGATCATTCGAGGATTAACTATCCCGTCTATTTTTCCATTTGTGTTTTCTGCTACCCATTGGTTTATTAACATTCCGGCTTGTTCTCTGTTTTTTCGATAATCGACTTCAGTAAATTCAGATCCATAGCGTTCTCTCATAAGAGAGTTAAAATCTTGGTTGAACCCGTAGCCTTCTTGAGGCCAAAGGCTATTTGCGATGTTAAGCTCAAATTCTTTGTTGGCTTGCAGGTTTTGCATTAGCTTGGATGATGCATTATGGGGATTTCCCGTAAGATGTAACACGCCTGCCATTTGATTGAGGGTGTTGCCGTTAGCACCGGCTAAAGTCATATCCAGAGCTGTTGAAATACTGTAAGGCGAATAGAAGATATTGCCATCTTCATTTTTCAGTCTTGCGTAGAGATTAAGACCAAAGGCGTTGTTGGCTCTAGCTACTTGGGGTATAGTCATTTCAGCATCCATATTTGCTGTATGTTGCGCAAGGTTTTGTTTGTTTTTTTGAACTCCGGTAATCCCGAATTGATGCTGGACAGTCAAAGGTAGCTGGCTTTGGCTAATTACTGTAAATTCATCGCTAGTAATTTTCGCAAATATAGGCGTGAAATTGTTTTTTTCATCTAAACAAGCCACATACAAAGCTCCTTCAGAAGCAGTAAAAGCGGTAATATTTGTGACAATGAAAGTATTATTTTTATTACCTATTTTTACTGTTCCGTCAGCTATCAGATCAGAAAACTCTACGCCCGGTCGATCACTTGTTGGTATTTCAATTATGCGATTAGCTATCTCTTTTAAGGTCATTACAGTTGTATAGTCCATTCGGAGGAGTAAATCTGCCCCTTGAAGAAATTGACCGTTGTTGTTTGCAGCTTGCATGTCGGTAGGGGTATTTGACCAAGGTCCATACGAGAAAGCAGCGGTTTGTAGTAAGAAAATCAACCCGAGACTTAGGAAAATCACCTTTTTCATTTTAACCTCCTTAAATTTGTCTGTAAATAAAAAGACCGGATTTACCTTTTTTCTGTGGTAAATCCGGTCTTAAAATATAAAGAACATTGGGCTTTGCAGTTACGGTAAAGCCCGTTTTTATCTAGACTGAAAATGTAAAATTATCAATTTGAATTGTTAATTTTGCACTACTAGATTTAACTTTTCCCTATAAAAAACAAACTGGATCTACCTTGTATCTTTGTGGTAAATCCAGTTTTGAATTGGAGTATACCACGCCATTACACACTTTTCAATCCTCAAAAGGCCCTTCTGTGAAAACATTTACTTTTTATGCAACACTTTTGTTTCAAACAAAAGTGTTGCATAAGAGGGTGAAAACTTGCTTTGCAATTTTTAAATTAGTGCTATAATTACTGATACCGAATTACCCCACGATTGTCATTTATTTCACAATAATTAGTATATAAAAGGAGGTTTAAGATGGCTCAGGTAAAAGAAGTAAAAGCTGACCAGCTGGATGTTAATGCTTTTATTGAGGAGAAGGTAAAAGAGATATCCCAGGCCGTAGGCAGCGGCGAGGCGATTAACGCCCTTTCCGGCGGAGTGGATTCTTCGGTAGTAACAATGCTTGGGCATAAAGCTTTAGGTTCAAGGCTTAAGACCTATTTTATTAATAACGGACTTATGCGGGAGGGCGAGCAAGAGCAGATTGTTGATGTTTTTGATGGTTTAGGGGTTAAAGTAGAGGTGCTTGAGGCTCAGGATAAGTTTTTTAATGCCTTAAGAGGAATTACCGACCCTGAGGAGAAAAGAGAGGCGATTACCCAGACTTTTTACAAGGATGTATTCGGAAAGCTGGTAAGAGAAAGCGGCGCGAAATATCTTCTTCAGGGCACAATCCTAACCGATATCGATGAGACAGTGGCCGGAATTAAAAGACAGCATAATGTCTTTGAGCAGTTAGGAATTGATCCTGAGAAGACCTTCGGATACAAAATTCTTGAACCTTTGGTGCAGTTGCGTAAAGACGGGGTAAGAAAAGTCGGCCAGGCCTTAGGCCTTCCGCGTCAAATGTTTACCCGGATCCCTTTCCCCGGCCCGGCATTAGCTGCCCGGGTAATAGGAGAAGTAACTAAGGAAAAAATAAAAACAGTAAGAGTCGCTAACAAGGTTGTTGAAGAGGAATTATCTTCAACTGGAGCATTCCAGTATATGGCGATTCTGCATGAGGACAGAGTAACCGGCATGCGTGACAATAAGAGAGATTTCGGGCTGCAGATAGAGGTGCGCTGCTGGGACAGCGTTGATGCCCGGGTGGCGACTCCTACAAAAGTATCTTTTGATGTTCTGGATACTTTGGCCAAAAGGATAGTTAAAGAGGTTCCGGGAGTAGTAAGTGTTACCTATAATATAGCTACCAAGCCGCCCTCTACAATGGAGGTCGTATAAAGATGTTCACAAATAAAGGAGGTGCTATGAGGTATTTATTTTGTGTTGTATTGATGATGGGTCTTGTGGGATTACCAGGCTGCTGTACTGCTCTTAAAGAGAGGGCCAACAGAGCAGATCAACTCGAAAAGCAAGTGGTGCTTCTTAAGACACAGCTTGCTGATCTTGATAAGGAAAAAAAGGAAGAAGTCTCTGACCTTGAGCGGGCCCAAAGAGAGCTTGAACGCCGCTTAAAGGACCAGTTAAGCCAGTATAAGGCCAAGCTTGAGATGACTGAAAAAGGTCTAGTGGTTACATTTTTAGCTGAGGTATTTTTTGATTCAGGCAAAAACGATATTAAAGAGGAATCAAAGCCTATTTTAGGCGAAGTAGCCCAGGTGCTTAATAAAGACGTTCCTTCAAGTTTGGTAAATATAGAAGGCCATACTGATACTGATCCTATAAAATACTCGGGCTGGCAGTCGAACTGGGAGCTGGCAAGCGGCAGGGCCCTTTCAGTATTACACTACTTTGTTGATGAGTGCGGGCTTAAGCCGGAGAGGCTTTCAGCCACAAGCTACGGAGAGTTCAAGCCGGTTGCCGATAACGATACAAAGGAAAGTAAACAAAAGAACAGAAGAGTCGAAATTATCATACTGCCCGGAGAGCTTACGAAAGTAAAAGGTAGTTAGTCTAAATAAGCTGAAAATAGAGAAAAGACCAAAGAAAGGTTCTTGCAATCTTTCTTCGCGGCCCTGGCTTCTTGGCTTGATGTAGGAATAAACTACCGTCAGGTATTTGAAAAAAATCAGCTCCAAATGGCATGAAGCGAACCGGCCTCATCTTAATGCGACTTTAAAAGGGAAGTCATTGGATTTAGATTTAAGCAGTCGCTCAAGGTTTGAATATCGAAATAGAGAGTTAGGCTAAGATTACTGGCGTTTTAGAAATAAATTTACCGTAAAGTTTCCTCTAAAACTTACCAAATTTGAGACTCAGCCTTATATTGCCGACGAAGCATTCGTTGATTTTGATGCCGCGGATATGAACCGCAACAGACTATACGCCGGAATTTCTGCGAAGTTATTTAAGAGTTTAAAAGGAGAAATTTTCTATCTCTGGCAGACAAGCAAGAAAAGCAAAGAATGGTTAGATCTTAATATCCTGGGTACAAAGCTTAAGTTTTCATTTTAGCTGCAGCTAAAACCTCTTTATTTACCAGCCTTTATTTCAGATTAAATTATTTTTTCTTGACAAGGAGCATTTTATAGTTATACTAATCGTAGGACAAATAGTAGTACTATATGGAGTGTAGGTATGCCGAATAAAGCAACTATTAAAATACCCAAGGCCTTATATGAATCTTTGAAAAAGCAGATTGAAGGCACGGGATTTAGCTCGGTTACGGATTTCATTATCTATGTAATGAGAGATATTGCCTCAAGCGGAAGTATCCATGAGGATAGCACGCTTACCAAGAAAGAATTGAGCCAAATACGCCAGAGACTGAAATCTTTAGGGTATATTTGATTCCAAATAACCTTTTTTAAAAAAATATGAGAACAGAGGCGCCAAAAGATATTGGCAAATCCCAGCGGGCCCAGGAGAAGATTATGTTCGATATTCATAAAGCGATTCAGGAAATATCCTATGGCTCGGTGCAGATTCATATCCAGGACGGTAAAGTCGTTCAGGTAGATAAAATAAGCAAGCTAAGGATGCGTTGAAATAGATTGTATTTATAAGCTGACCGGAAAACCGGAGGTTAAGAAGTTTTGCGTGGTGCAAAATCTCTTAGCCTTTTTTTTTATCCGGAATAAGGAGGAGTTACTATGGTGATAGAGCTTTCATTGGGTTTCATCGCGGGTCTTATATCTGTTGCTTTTGTTTGTGAATATGTTGATTCTACTCTAGGCATGGGCTACGGGACAACTCTTACACCACTTCTTTTGATTGCCGGCTATAATCCTTTGCAGATAGTTCCTGTGGTTTTGATATCGGAGTTAATCAGCGGTATATTAGCGGGAGTTTTACATCATCGGGAGGGCAACGTCAATCTTAAGCCGAAAAGTATTCATCCTTCGGTTATCGTTGAAAGATTAAAGCAGCTGGGTTACGTGGAGAGCTTTAAGCGAGGTATACCGAGCCATTTGAAAGTGGCCTTACTTTTAGCGGTTTGCAGTATTGTGGGAACCGTTGGGGCGGTCTATTTAGCTGTCAACATTCCTAAGTTCTGGGTAAAGCTTTATATCGGAGTGCTTGTTCTTGCTATGGGGATTACCATAATTATCTGCTACAATAAAAAATTTAAGTTTTCCTGGAGAAAAATAGTCGGGCTTGGGCTTTTAGCTTCTTTTAATAAAGGGATAAGCGGGGGAGGCTACGGCCCGGTAGTTACCAGCGGCCAGGTTCTTTCGGGGATTGAAGGAAAAAGCGCCGTAGGAATAACTTCCCTGGCCGAAGGCTTAACCTGCGCGGTGGGCATAGCCACGTATGTTCTTATTTCAAAAAAACCCCTTGATTTGCGGCTTGCTCCTTTTGTGATCGTCGGAGCTGTCCTTTCCGTGCCTTTTTCGGCAAAAAGCGTAAAGAAAATAACCGAAGATAAACTAAAATTAGCCATTGCCGTCTTTACGATAATTCTGGGGACATTCAGTATTTTTAAGACATTTTTTCCTTAAGTTTATTTATCATGAAAGTCAAGGGTCCTAAGAACTGTTGGGAATTCTGGGGGTGTCTAGAGTTAAATCAGGGAAATTGCCCTGTTTACAAGAGGAGAATGGGAAAAAGATGCTGGTTTATTCCGTCCGGGCTTAGGGGGTTAAAAAGAGATTTCAAATATTGTGAAGATTGCCAATGGTACAGAGAAAGGATTATCGAATGGGCTTCAAAAAAATAGCGAGCTTTAAGATTTTCTTTTTAATATTTTTACTGTCGTTTTCTTGTTACGGATTCGACAGCGGTGATTTTCAGTATTGGAACACAGGGAGTGTTTCCTGGGAATTAAAGGATAATTGGAAGCTAATTTTAGAAGAAGAATTTCGCTTTGGCGATGACGCAGGCGAGTTTTATTATCAGCATTCGGACTTAGGCCTTAACTATTCAGGTTTGGCTACCTGGCTTGATATCGGCGTAAGCTACCGGCATATATTTGAGAAAAATGCCTCCGAATGGCATGAAGAGAACCAACCTAGCTTTAACGCGACTTTGAAATGGAAGTCATTCGATCTAGATTTAGCCAGCCGGGCAAAGTTTGAATACAGAAATCGAGAGCTAGGCGAAGAATATTGGCGATTCAGCGATAAATTTACAGTAAAGTTACCCCTAAAACTTACCCGGCTTGAAATCCAGCCTTACATTGCCGAAGAAGTGCTTGTTGATTTTGATGCGGAGGATGTTAACCGCAACAGACTATGGGCCGGGTTTTCCATGAATTTGTTAAAAGGTCTTAAGGCTGAAATTTTCTATCTTTGGCAGGCAAGCAAAAAAAGCGGAGAGTGGTCTAACCTTAATATACTGGGGACTAAGATTAAGTTTTTCTTCTAATTTTTGCCTGAGTAAGCATTTTATATTATATTATATGTATAATTACTACATATAAATAGTATTGAATTTTTTTGGTTGACTTTCCCTGCCTCTTAGCGTATAATACACTGCCTACCAAAAACGTCTTATTTATTTGATTTTTTAAGTCGATTATTTATTAAGTTTCCAGCATTAATTGCGACAGCCACTTTTACCTGGTTTAAAGAACCGCGCATCCAGCCTGTTTTCTTGAGATAAAAACAAGGGCTTGTAAACGGTTTTAAGCTTGATATGTCAATGGATGAAAGACTTCTTAAAACCGGGATTGATGTAGTAGGAGATGTTTCCTGGGGGACGCATATTTGCGCTTTCTATAGATCCCGCCAGGACTTGATTGATATTCTTGTCCCCTATTTTAAGCTGGGTCTTAGAAATAATGAGTTTTGTTTTTGGGCTGTTTCCAACCCTTTGACCGTGGACTCGGCTAAAAAAGTTTTAACCAGGCAGGTGCATGATTTGAATGTTTATTTAAATAGACAGCAGTTGCAAATAGTTGATGCTAAAGATTGGTACGCCCCTAAGGGCAGCTTTGACGCTGAAGGGGTTTTGCAGAAATGGATTGAGAAAGAAAAATTCGTCTTAGAAAAAGGATTTACCGGACTGCGGGTAGCCGCTAATATATTTGCTTTTAAGAAAGAAGACTGGAAAAAGATAAGCTATTACGAGTCGAAGGTAAACGAGACAATTACCCGCTACCGGGCAATAGCCATATGTGCTTATCCGGTTGATAGATTGATGATATCCCAAATTCTGGAGACCGGAGCTTCTCACCAATTTATTATAAGCAGACAGAAGAAGAAATGGAGTATTCTAAAATCTGCTGTCTACGAAGACTTGCAGGAAGAAATCTCCAATATTTAGATAAGCCCTCCTTTTAAGTCCAGAGTTTGAATTAATTCTTACCAGGTTATTTTTTTGTGATAAAATATATGCCGAAAGCAGGAAGATGTTTTTATGCGGGCGGTAAAGATAGAAACACTTGTCAGTTTAAGTATTGAGCGGGCAAAGCTTATTTTATTTGAGCCCTTTGTTTTAAAGAAGTGGCTTCTTCTTTTATTTATCGCTTACATGGCCGGCGCTATGGGCGGGGGGAATTTTAACTTTAACTATGGAGGTTCAGGCGGCGGTTCAAGGAAAAACAGTACAGCGCAAGCCGCAACCCAAGCTTATGAGACTTCTAAGCAGCAAGCAGATTTATTTGATGTCCAGTTTCAAGTCGAAGGTCCTTCGCCGGTAAGAGGAAATATCCGCCCTTATGCGGGATGGATGCTTCCGATATTAATCGGGGGTAGCGTATTTTTATTCCTTTTAATTCTTGTGATTTTTGCCTGGCTTGGCGCGCGGTTTAAGTTTGTCTGGTTTAATTCAATTATAAATAATGACGCCTCAATAAGGCAGCCCTTTAGCAAATACAGGAAAGAGGGCGATTCTTTGTTTAAATTCTACCTGGTTTTAGGGCTTTTGTTTCTTGTTTTTCTTAGCCTTATCGGGGCATGGATTTATTTTTCTTTATCCGTCGAAGGGTTGCTTGTTAAGGGAGCTGCCTGGTCGTTTATTAAAGCCTTAAAAGTTTTTGCCTTGCCCGCTCTTATTTTCTTCGGCGGCATTATAGTTCTTGTCGTACTTACTGTATACATCGATCATTTTGTGGTGACTATCATGGCCATGCGAAATTATTTTTTTGGCCAGGCCTGGAAAGAGTTCATGGTTATTTTTAAAGAGAACCTTAAGGATTTCTTGCTTTATTTACTAATTATGATGGCTTTGGGTATTGTGTCAGGAATTTTGGCTGTTATTATCTTGTTTATGTGTTTGCTGGCAGCAGTGATTGTAGGCGGTTTAGTCTTTGGCATTCCTTTTGTGCTGTTGGTTTTGGTTATGAAGCTTAAGGCTTTATTTTTAGGATATGCAATATTGCTGGGGGTTCCTTTCTTTGTTGTTGTCATTCTTATCGTTATGAGTATCGGGCTTCCTTTCGCGGTTTTCTTCAGAAATTTTTCTTTATATTTTCTGTCCAGCTTAAATTGCGGCTATTTAGCTTTATCGTTCGGAGATAATATTGATGAGTCTAGGGATGTAAGGCAATGAGCAGAGTTAAGATGAGATATTTTAAATATACGATTTTGGCCTTTATTTTTATTTCTTTTGCCGCTATTAATATGTTTGGCCAAAGCCAGCAGAATGAGAAGCAGTATGCTGAAGTTCTTTATATTTCAGGTTCACCCCAAGTAGCCCCGGCCGGAGAGGACGAATATATTAAGGCTGAATTAGGTATGTTGTTGGGGAAAGGAGATAAGATAAGGACTGATGCGAATTCTTATATTGAGCTGGGGTTTAATAAGAGCGAAAATAATATTTTGAGAATTGATACCAGTAGCAACGCTGTGTTGCTTTTAGAAGAGGAGCAGAAGATTTCAATAGATGAAGGCAGGGTTTTCGCGATTATTAATGAATTAGCAAAAGGCGCTGTATTTGAGGTGCGGACTCCTACCGCCGTGGCCGGGGCAAGGGGTACGGAGTGGTTGACTATTGTTGAGGAAGACAGTACTGATGTAGAAGTATTTGAAGGCACTTCTTACGTTAAGGGCTTTGATGAAGTGGGGATATTGTTGATAGAAGAGACGAAAATTCAAGCTGGATTTTCAACCCGGGTAAGATTGCGCAAGAGACCTTCAAGGCCGAAGAGGCTTCCTTTGAAGAGACGGCAGATGTTGCAAATAGCCAGAGATAATATATATAGGAATGTTCAAGAAACAAAATCCGTCAGAAATTTAATCCCCAGAGCCAGAAAGCTGGATATGTTGAGACGAGAATATAACAAAAGAACCCTTCCCTCTAGAAATAAATAAGTTTTTTGCCTTTAAAATTTGTTGTTTTTTCTGACATTTGTCGATTAATCTTACATCTTTTTTCTGTTTATCCTGCCCTTTTTTTATCTGAATTCCTAAAATATTCAAGATAAACAATCGATTTTACTCTAAGAATATATGGTATAGTTTATGCTTACTTTTAACAAGGGAGGGTCTGTCCCGCGAAGGGGCAGGCAGTCTATGTTATGCCCAAAAAAAGCCTAATCCTGTGATTTCACAGGTAAAAGCCACGGAAAAGAGCCATCGGGACAGATACCTTCCTTAAGTATATCCGGAAAACCTTATCAGGCTTGTATTTTTAGATTGACTTATCTTATTAGAGGAGTATTATATTTGACTATTATACATCCATATATATTATTACTTCTTGCTCGCCATAGTGTTATATTCTATATGAAAAAAGCAGAAAACAATGTGTTTGAGGCTTAGGCGGAATAGAAAAATCTTAACTATAGTTTTTTTATCAAGTTTGTTATTCATATTTTTTTGCCAAGCCCAGGATGAAAAGCTTAATCCTATTCTTGAGCAGGGCATAGGTCAGTATAAACACGAAAATTTCGAAGAGGCTCTTGGTTTGTTAAAAAAGGCAAGAGAAGAAGATCCCGCCTCAACGCTCGCCGCTTATTATCTGGGCCTTAATTATAAAAAACTGCAAGATTACCAGTTGTCCATACCCAATTTAAGAGACGCAGTCACTTATTCACCGAAGATAAAAGGCGCTCTTATAGAGCTGATAGATTCCCTTTATCAGGTCGGAGAATACGCAGAGGCCCAAAGATGGATAGTCGAAGCTGAGAAGGAAGGAATAAGGCCGGCCCAGACAGCTTTCTTAAAGGGGCTTGTTCTTTTAAAGCTGGAAGACGCAAGCGGCGCGATTGCTTCTTTTGAAAAAGCAAAAGAGTTGGATAATTCCATGGAGCAGGCAGCCAACTACCAGATAGGAGTCACCCATTTAAAAGCCAGGGATTTTAGATATGCCAGGGAGGCTTTTAAGGCTGTAGTCGGGCTTAACCCTTCATCCAGCATGGCTGAGTACGCCAATGAATACATTGATGCCATAGTAAAAAAAGAGAAAGCCTTAAGGCCATGGAAGTTTTCTTTCGGCTCTTGCTGGCAGTATGACGATAATGTGGTATTAAAACCAAGCGACCAGTCGCTGGCAGCTAATATTACCGGCCAGGAAGACTCCCGTCAGGTTTATACCGGTCAGATTGAGTACAATCATTATTTCAAGGACGATTTTTCGCTTAAAGGACAGTATTATTTCTACTATGCCAAGCAGAATGACCTGGGCTTTTACGATACAATTTCAAATACCCTTGTAGTTCAGCCAAGCTGGAATTTTGAAAAGAGCCTACTTGCCTTTCCCCTAAGCTACAATCATACTATAATCAACGATACTTCCTATCTTTCTAATCCTTCCGCAAGCGCTATTTATAATTTTATGATTGCAGATTCCAATATGGGCCAGGTCTATCTTGCATACAGCAATAAAGATTACCTTTGGAGTCCTAGTATGCCTGACGAGGATAGAGATTCAAATGAAGCAAGCTCCGGCTTAGGCTGGTATTTTTTCTTTGCCAAGAAAAAAGGCTTTTTTAATCTGCGCTATGGATTCAATCGTGAATGGACAGAAGGAAATAACTGGGAATATTTCGGAAATAAAATTAATGCGGCGCTTCTTATTCCTTTATTTGAAAAGCTTAATTTAACTATTTCCGGCGGCACCTTTTTCCAGAGGTTTTTAAGCTCGCATAGCATATTTAACGTTTACAGAAGGGATAATGTTTATACCGCTTCGTCTTTAATCGCTTACAAATTCCTTGAAGATTCCGAAATACAAGTGCAATACACTTACGTTAGAGATTCTTCAAATATTAGCATATACGATTACGACCGTAATATATATAGCATAGGGGTCCAGTTGAAATTTTAGATTACGCTGTTTTTGAGCAATAAGAGCGTATTCTAAAGAGGACCGATGTCTAAACTGGAGGTATTAATTATGAATAGACCAAAGATTTTTACTTGCGCTGTTTTCATTTTATTTTTATGCGCTTACGGATTCGCCGAAGAAGTGGGACAAATTACTTGTGTTACAGGAAGGGTTGATGTCTTGCGGCCGGATTCCCAAATGGCAGAACCTTTAAGAGAGGGCCAAAGCATTTGGGTCGGTGATATTATAAGAACTAAATCAAACTCAAAAGCCGAAATTACCTTTAAGGATAAATCAATTTTGAGAATGGCCCAGAATTCCAAGGTTAGAATAAAGGATTATAAGCTTGCTGAAAATAACGGCAGAGAAACAGCCACCATAGACCTTAAGAGGGGTAAGCTGCGCACTATAATAGCTAAAATGAAAAGCGGCGCTGACTTTAATATTAATACTCCCAATGCTCAAGGTAAGATTACCGGGTCGGATGTATTTGCTTTTTATCAGGCCGGTAACAGCGGCATGCTTGTGGCTGAGGGAAAGCTTTTAGTTTCCAATGCCGCTCATCCGGAAAATATCCTGGCGGTTCCTTCCGGGAACAGCGTTTTAGTGCCTCAGGACGAGTTTCCTAAGGGGCCGAGGCAATATCTTGAAGTAGAGAAGAGATTCCACGAGATGGATACTAATCCGCCTCCCTCGATTTCCCGGAGAAAAAGCGTTACTGTTATCGAAGGAAGCGTTACAAGACTTTTCGGCCAAGTAGAAATTACGCCTAAAGCTGCAAAGAAAACGCACCAGGCGAAGATAGGTGAAATGGTAGGCGAGGGTTACGCCATTAAGACGGGCCAGGACGGGATGGTCGAGATTAAGTTTGACAACGCTAATGCTCTAAACTTAAAGCCAGATACAGAACTCATCATCACTAAATTGGTCATAGATCCGCAAACCCAAGAATATGAAAATTCGTTCGAGGTTACCATGGGTAAGGTAAGGGCGCGTATAGAAAACCTTAAGGAAGGCTCAAGTTTTAAAATAAAGACGCCTACCGCTGTAAGCGGCGCCAGAGGAACTATAATGTATCTGGAGGTTCTTCAGAATCTTACCCGGGCATTTTTCGAAGGCGGGACAGGTTTTCTTACCAGTCTTTTAAGCGGTGATACCACGGATATTAATGCCGGACAAAACGCTTCGGCTGACGCGGAAGGCAGGGTATCGAGCGCTTTCTTTACTAGCGAGGAGCAGCGTATGCATTTCGGAGAAGGCTGGGATCCGGGAAGCGGAGTTGAGGGCTATTCCAGCCCGGAAGGCAGCGCAGGCGAGTATTTTTACGATTCTGAGACCGGCCTTGAGGGCGGCGGTGATACAACCGGCTTAGGAGATACCGTCGGCGGTGCCGGAGATGAATTTTTGAATGGCCCGGTAATAACAGAAGTCAATCCTTTCCAAACAGAGGTTATAGAAGAAGTATGGGCGTTTATCGGCGAGCTTTTTGGCTATTTCGGATATTATGATTATTACAGTAATGAGGCTTATCTTGAATACGGCGATATAACCGGATTACTTGAAATCCTGGGGCCTCTATGGTCAGAGGAGCAAGCTCTTGCTCTTGCCGGGACATTTTTACCGCCGCAAGCTCCTTACCAGGATTATGACAAATTGTGGGCCGGGGATATAGGCGGTGCCGGCAGCGACGGGTCAAGATTCTTGGGAGTAGCCGGAGGAATTAATAATTCACTAGAGGCAATATTGTATGCATTTTATATCCGTCCTGTGGCTGCAGGAGGATATCGCGCCGGATATATAAAATCTACGGATTTAACCGGAGTTTTCGATTTCAATCTTAAGATTTTCCAGGCAGTAGGTAATACAAGTTCGTATTTAGATTTACCTACAACAGTAACTCCTTCCCAGCTCCATATAGGAAGTCCGGCTATTGAAGAAGATTATGATATTTTCGGAACAGTTGCCGGGTCTACTTTTTCCGGTAAGATATCAGGCGATTCAGCTAATATTGTCGGTCAAGAGTGGGGTTTATGGAAAACCGCTTCCGGCGGTAGGCACGCAAACATTCCTTTGGATGGATGGCAGGCTTATATGGGCGGCCTTTCAGTGGATGAGGATACTTTTCAGATAAATAGTTATTGGATAGGAACTATGCAGGGTAGCGCCTGGCAGAATGGCGAATTCGCAGGCACTTCAAGTGGTGAAACTTTAAGTTTTAGCACCTTCGGAAGGTTTGGGGGAGATTTCTTGGGGACTTATGACTCAAGAGATTGGCAGGCTTTAAGCGCGGGCGTGTATACCAACGAGGCTTTACTTGCTTCAAGCGGCCAGCTGCATGCCACTATTGCTTATTACGGCAGTAGTTCCGGTGAGCAGGCAACTTTGAATGCTGTTGCTCAAGGTGCAGGCCTTGGTTTTTTTAGTTTTAATGGCTTAATAGGCTTAACTGATTCTTTGTGGAACGATGCAAAAGCCCATTTTATTTCTATAGGTAATCTTCCTTTCCTGACTGAAGAAAAGTTTATTTGGCATTCAAGGCAAGGGGCCCTTTTTAGCTATACTCACGACGAAGTTAATCCTCAATTTACCACCTTTGCTGATGCAAGCGGTGCTTTGGGCGCTTTTACCGGAGTTTCAGCCGGCAGGGGCAGCAATGATGTTCTTGAAGGTATCGCTTATTTACTTTATATAGACCCCCAGCAAAACGCCGGGGTTGTTTCAGCGTATCTAAACGGATTTTATTCCGCTGGCATGCAGGGAATTCAGATGTATGAGCTAGAGGGAGATTTCTTAAAGCAGCAGCCCAAGGTAAGCAACTTAGGGATAGCGCCCCAAGATTTGGTCAATAGTATAGTTTGGGCTAACCTCTACGGTTCAAGCGACCGGGGAGGCTTTAATTCCGGAGGCGGCATATATCAAGAAACTTTGCAGGGGATTATGTTAAATATCAGCCAGCAAGATTGGGGTATTTGGAATATGGACTTTACCGGAACCTATTCCGGGTCTACTTCTAATAATTGGCAGGTATTTGATTTGACCGGAATGACTGATACAGTAGATCAGCTCTACCTAGGCGGTGTTTTTCTCGGAGGATTGACCGGGACTCAATGGTCCGGCAATAAGCTTAACGCGGATTTAAATGCCGTGTGGATTGAACTGGGTAAAGACGGCAGTCTTTGCGGCAAGAGTATTTCCGGTGAGGTTTTAGGTAATTACGTAGATGTCAAGGAAGGCTCTACTTGGCAGGCTGCCGGTTGCGGAGAGTGGGTTGAGGTGGATAGTTTACTTGATTTAACAGGCCCGGTTGATGATGTTGTTGCAATGGGTGATGCCGGTTTGCCTATAACCGAGGTATACTCGTCTCTTCTTGTCGGCGCAGGTTCTTTTAACGGGCCCGGCGCCGGAGCAATATCAGCTAATATGAATATGGATTTCTATGCCATGGGGGCATCTGCTGACGGCATATGGGCAGCCATTATAAACGGGACTTATTCCACGCCTATAAGTGATGCCTGGACTCTGGATGTAAGCGGCGCCTTTGACGACGGAGGTGCTTTAACTGCTACTCTTACCGGGATTCAGTGGTCAGGCGGAAATTGGCAGGCTGATGTAAGCGGAAGTACGACTACGGGCATAGAGCTTAGCGGTATCGCGGGCGGGGTCTATACTCCGGCTGCGGAAGGCCAGGGAAGTTTTTCCGGCAGCGCTACCGGGACTTGGGAGCAGGGAGAATAAAAAGAATAAGTTTTTCAAAAAAAGAGAGGACAGATGTATTGTTATTGCAAATTTTCTAAGTTTTTGTTACTGCTTGTAATTTTTATAAGTGTTTTTTTATCCGGCTGTGCTAGGACAGAGCATAGCGGCGGCGAGGAAGTCGTTGCTTACGTAAATAAAGAGCCGATATTCGCTTCGGAATTGAAAAAAGGTATAGCCTTTAAGGCCCGGCAGGACCCCGCGCTTAAAGTTACGGCGCAGACCCGAGAGGAAGAGCTGGATATAGCGATAGATAAGAGGCTGGTAATCCAGGAGGCCATAAACCAGGGTTTAGCCGAGGAGGATAAATTTGTAGATACCATTAAAGCTTTCTGGGAGCAGACCTTGATAAGGGATTTTATTGATTTTAAAAAGGAAGAATTTAAGGATTATCTTTTTGTCACTAATGAGGAAATAGAAGAATATTACAAAAATTTAAGCAAGCGCGTAACTTTTAAAGTTTTTAAGAGTAAAGACAGGCGCCAGATCGATAATATCTACAAAACAATTACAAATAATCAGGATTTCGGGCAGGTTGCCTGGGAGACCGTAGGGCCTGTGGGCTATGAAGATATAACTTCCAAAGTTCTTTTAGAGGCGTTTGAACTTAAGGAGGCGGAAGCAAAGAAAGTAGAGCAAGATCCTTATTATTACCTGGTGATGGTAGTAGATAAAGAAGAAGTAGAGATTGAGCCTTTAGATGAGGCATTGGTACCGGAGGTGGAAAAAAGAGTATTGATGATGAAACAGAGAAGCATGTTTGAAGACTGGCTGGTTAAGCAGAGGCAAAAAGCTCAAATAAATATCTTAAAGAAATGAGGTAGTTTATGGGTAAAAGGAAGAATTATCTTATAAATAAAAGGTTTCAGATAAATTTTATTTTTAAATTTATAGTACTTATCGTGCTGGAATCAGCCCTTATCCTGGGATTATTTATGTATGTCTCCAAGAACACCCTTACAACCGGATACGCCGGTTCCATACTTAAGATTGAGAGAACCCAGAATTTCTTTTTTGTTCCTTTTATTTTTATAACCCTTATTGTAGTTGTGGGCGTTGCTATAGTGGCTTTGGTTGTGTTTACTTTGCTTTCTCATCGCATAGCAGGTCCTTTGTACCGTTTTGAAAAAGTCTTAAAACAAATGGAGGAAGGCGACTTTACCGGGAGCATAAATTTGAGAAAAACAGATCAGCTTGTGGAATTTAGGGAGGCGCTAAATAATTTTATGAATTCTTTGGACAAACGCATGGGCAGCATAAAAGACGGCTTAAAAGACGTAGAAAGCCTTCTTTCCAAGGGCGACGACCCGCAAGTTATTTCTGAGCTTAATAAGAGCTTAAGCCTTATCAAGAAAGAAATCAATCATTTCAAGGTTACATCAGATTTAAAGAGCAGGTAATGAAGCGCCTCTTTTTCTATCCTATACTCTTCGCTATTATTTTGCTTTATTGCTGCCAGCCGGCTTGGGCTGAATTTGATAAGAGCTTTTTGACAAAATACTCTACCATATACTATACTCAGGATAAAGATATAGATGATTTTATATGGAGGCTGGGCGGCCAGAAATTAGAATTTGCGACTGACCGCAATCTGGCTTCAAGCCGCATTGATAGACTCATAAAAAGAACCCAGATGATTCTAGACATGTGGCCGAAAGACTTTAAGGTTAATATATATCTGCACAGAGGAGTTTTGCAGCCCAATAGAGTTGCTTTTCATGACAGCAAATCAAACTCTTTGCATATTTGTGTCGATTACGCAAGCGACGGGGTAGTGGCTCATGAACTAGCCCACGCTATTATAGACCAGTATTTCCCTTTATCGACTCCTACTAAGATGCAGGAGATACTTGCCCAGTATGTCGACAGGCATTTATGGAGCGATTACTAATTGAAATTCAGGCCTTTTTTTTTAGCCTTATAACTAAAGGCTTTTATTTTACAAATATTTTGCTATAATAATTCTAATATTTTCATGCGAATTAATACTGATAAGCAATATGTATAGAGAAAAGATTAAAGTATTGGATTGCACTATCCGGGACGGCGGCCTCATTAATAACCATGATTTTGACAGCCGGTTCGTAAGGCAAGTCTATAGGGCTGTTTCCGAGGCTAAAGTCGATTACATGGAGATAGGATACCGTAATTCCAAAAAGCTGTTTTCTCCCAAAGAGTATGGCTTGTGGAAATTCTGCGATGATGAGGAGATAGAAAAGATAATTGAGGGAATAGAATCGGAAACAAAAATTTCTATCATGGTTGATATAGGCCGGGTTGATATGGAAGATGTTAGGCCTAAGAAAGAAAGCCCCGTGGATATGATAAGAGTAGCTTCATATGTTAAGGATATTGATAAGGCTATTTACATGGTCAACGAGTTTTCCGATAAAGGATACGAAACGACAATTAATATAATGGCGATTTCCCGGGATCAGGGCTCCGAGCTTGATGAGGCCATACATCAGATTGAAGAAGAAAGCAAGGTTGATGTAGTATACATAGTGGATAGCTTCGGAGCGCTTTATCAGGAACCGGTCGAGCATTTAGTTAAGAAATTCAAGGAAGTTATGAAGACAAGAGAAGTAGGTTTCCATGGACACAATCATCAGCAGCTTGCTTTCGGTAACACTATTGAGGCAATCATCCATGGGGCCAATTATCTTGACGGCACTGTATACGGGATAGGACGGGCTGCGGGTAATTGTCCTTTGGAACTTCTGGTAGGTTTTTTAAAAAACCCCAAGTTTGATATAAGGCCTATACTTGATTTGATATCTCAAGAGTTCATTCCCTTAAGAGATAAAATCGAATGGGGGTATATTATTCCTTACGCCATAGCCGGTATGATGAACGAACACCCTAAGGCTGCTATGGCGCTTCGTAAAAGCGATAAAAAAGAGGATTACCGGGAGTTTTATGAAAGGTTGGTGAATTATGGATTTGGAGAGGTTTAGAGAACTGCCTTTAATGGGTATATTGCGGGGCATAGAACCGGACGCAATTGAGCCTTTGGTTGATACGATAATATCATCCGGTTTATCCACTGTCGAGATTGCTTTAAATACCGAAGGAGCCTGTGAGTTAATCAGTAGAGTGTTGGAAGTGGCTTCAGGTAATCTTATGGTCGGCGCCGGCACTGTATTGAACGTTGAGGATTTGTATAGAGCCTTGGATTCCGGGGCAGGTTTTATTGTCTCGCCTGTGCTGGTAGACGAAGTTGTTGAAGAGTGTGTTAAAAAGAAGGTTCCTGTATTTCCTGGCGCCTTAACACCTCATGAGATTCATCGAGCCTGGAAGAAAGGCGCGACTATGGTCAAACTCTTTCCTGCTAAGCTGTTCGGGCCGGCCTATATCAAGGAAATGAAAGGGCCTTTTAATAATGTAGAAATTCTTGCCTGCGGCGGGGTAACACCTAATACCATAAGGCAATTTTTATCTTCCGGCGCATCTGCCGTTGCTTTCGGCAGCAGCGTATTTAGACAGGAGTTGATTAGACAAGGCAAGTTTTCGCATATCAAGAAAGATATAAAAGCCCTTATAAAAGCGTTTCAAGCTTGCAAATAAGCATGCAAGGCTTTAATTGATTTCCCGCAACCCATATCTTTTTACATATTTAACTGCCTAATTACTGCATTCTTTTATCTTACTTGTAATGACCCCCATTAGTCAAGCGATTTTTAAGTTAGGAACAGGCTCATTGACAATGTGTTTTTCATAGAACTGTCTGGGCGTAA
>JAFGCB010000078.1 GCA_016932855.1 Candidatus Omnitrophota bacterium
AAAAAAAATAAATAATTAAATTTTAAAAAATTTGTTAAAAACAGACTATATTCTAGGCAGCTTATCCATATATCCTTGGATTTCCTCAATGCTTTCTGAGTCTTGGCCTGCGGAAAACAAATCTTTTGCCCGTTCAAAATTTTGCCGGGCCTTCTTATGCTCTCCTAAACCCATATATACCATGCCAAGAGAAGCGTAAGCATCCGCGTATTCCGGATTTATTGCCACTGATCTTTCAAAAGATTCCGCGGCCTTCTCAGGTTCATCTGTAGCCACATAAGCTACGCCGAGATTAAAACAAACACTAGCGTCATCGGGATTAATTTCAAAAGACTTTTGAAAGTAATCAATTGTTTTCTCAAAATCACCCAAGTAAGCATATAAAACTCCCAGTTTATTATAAACCTCAATATCATCCGGGTTTATGCTGATGGCTTTCTTGAAATATTCGGCCGCTTCGTCAACCGCATTTAATGCCAGAGAGCATATCCCGAGATTATAGTAAACATCGCTATCCTGAGAATTTATCTTAATAAACTTGCGATAGTAATCAAGGGCTTGCTCGAACTCTTCTCTGGATGCATAGATATTGCCCAGGCCTTTAAATGCTTCCGGATAACCGGGATCTGCTTTGACAGCCTTTTTGTAAAAATCAATGGCTTCATCGTCAAAGTCGTTTATCCTGGAAGAAATGCCTCTAAAAAGATACGTGGCGCATTCCTGATTTACAAAACCCTTATCTAAATCGCCTATTATTGCCAGGGCAGCTTTTGCGGAATCATTAAACAGGCTTTGATCGAGGGATTTCTCAAAATAAAGCTTAGCCTCCTTGAAATTACCTAAAGATGCCTCTTCCAAACCCTTTGCAAAGTCTAACGATGAGGCTTCATCTTTAATAATATCCTTACCCGCTAAATAATCCTCGGGCGGCTGCTGGTTTATGCTTTCAATGGTCTTACGAAAATAAAATAAAGGTAAACCCTTAAGATTTACCTTTATATATTTATCGGTTATCCCGACAATATCAGCCTCTATAACTTTTCCGCTTTTTAACTTAATCACTTCGGCATTAAGCGGAGATAAAAATAATAATGTACCTATCGATAAAACAATTATTTTCTTCATCAACAATCCCTTATTAGCCTACCTCTGGCTTCCTTTACCTGTAAAAATACGGGCTATTCTCTCTTCTACTTTAGGATGAAGTAAAACAACCAAAAGACCGCCTATTATATTACCGATAGTTACTGGAATCAGATTATTAAAAATAGTGAAAAAATGAGAAAAAAACCGGCCCTGGGCCATAAGCCCCGCCGGAAGAAAAAACATATTAGCTACAGAGTGTTCGTAACCCGAAGCGACAAAGGTCATAATAGGAAAATAGATCCCGAATATTTTTCCTATCACGGTTTTTGAAGCAATGGACATAATCACTGCCAGGCAAACCAGCATATTACACAAAATACCCCTGCACAGGGCTTGGGAAAAAATAAGGTTTAATTTAAGATCCGAAGTCCTGACTAAAACCTCGCCCATAGAAGTAAGACTGTCCTGAACACCAAATAGCCCGGATTTAAACACAAGAAAAGATATAATAAGAGCTCCAGCTAAATTACCCAAATAAACCACAAGCCAATTACGCAGTACCTTAGCAAAAGAATATTTCCGGTAAATAAAGCCTATAGTCATGAGGATATTGCCGGTAAAAAGCTCTGAACCGGGGATAAGCACAAGCATAAGCCCAACGCTAAACACACTACCGGCCAGGAATCTGGCAAAACCCTGATCAAGGGTCTGCCCGCTTAATACGGCCATTGCCACGTGAGCCCCGAAGGATATGTATATCCCGGCCAAGATTCCAAAAACAAATAATTCAAATATCGTCGCGGTAGCTTTCTTCTCGCCTATCCGGCTTAAAGTCTTTGATATCTCCGAAGGACTTAAAAAAAGATTATCCATTCCTCCCCCTTCTTTTTGAAAGTCTACCAAAACTAAACAAACGTCAAATAATTATAGCATCAAATTACCCGTTGAAAAGGAATTTTAGCTACTGGGATTAAGTAATTACATGAAATCTTATGGGCGAGTCTTGGTAAAAAATCTTTTTATATTTCTCGCATAATCTATTGATCTATCAAGCGATACAACAGCTACCCAGCGCAAAAATGGGATTGGAATAATCTTAACTTCAGCTTCACACCCTCCAAACCACCATGATAACTCAGAATAAGTACTTACACTGCTTAATATAAGCTTTTTGTTCTTGGACAGCAACAATAATATCACCAGAGAAAGCTGTATTCCTGACGCGGAACAGTGGTTAGTCTCAAAATTATCTTCTGGATGAAATAGAATGCGCCCTTTGTACCTCTCCAGGAGCCTATCTATAACCTTTCTTGAATCACAAACAACAAAAAAATTACTTTTTTTTTGATTGTCCATAACCTTAAAAAGGCCTTTAATATCAAAAAATAAATTTCTAGGAAAATCTCTTTGGCGGGTCGCGTGCCAAGTCCTAACCTGGAGAGAAATAGTGTTATCGTCAAAATTTTTAGCGAATTTACCAACTTCATCAAGAATACTTCTTCGTGGAATAAATCTATTAAGATAGGCAAGAATATTATCTTTAGTCGCGGCAGGAACTAAATCATATTTAAAATCCAGCCCCTTGCCATCATCAAACTTGTTAGGCAAAATAAGTTTCTGGGGATATTTTTCTTGCGGAAAAAGCAAAAATCGCCAGGAGGTATTTATTATAATGTCGCTTCTTAAATCACTATCGTCGACTTCTACTTTAGAAAAATCTTTAAGGACCTCTGTAGATAAAGACAACTCCTTAAACTCAGGCTCGCTTATCTGCTCTATTTCATTCTCAAAAAGATCTGAAAAATCGCAATTAAGATGGTCATTTTTAGGCCAATACAAGATAAGTCTTCTCGAATACCTTTCGGCTATCCTCATTGAAGACACAAGGCACTTCATCCTATTGGCTAAACCCCATATATTTGCAGACACTATACACTTTTCCATCTTTAAACACGGTGTCTTAAGAAACTTAAAACTGTTGCGTAAGGGTGGATTTCATCTTTTTAAGGAAGACACCTATTTTATTAGCAAGATTAATTTACTATTTTTAAAAAAGACAGGTATGTTCCAAACTATATTCTGGTCATTTTTTATACTACAAGAAGTATGGCTTCCTGAAAAAACCCTTAAAACAATTAAGCTGCTTAATGGATTTTATTTTTTTGGCAGGATTACCGACAACAACACTATTTGCAGGGACATCTTTAGTAACAACCGAACCTGCACCGACCAGAGAATTCTCTCCGATAATAACACCAGGTAAAATCGTCGCGTTTGCACCTATTCGGGCAAACTTTTTAACTACCGCGCCACCTAAGCATTTCTTATATTTTGGACATGGCGGATGCGGATCATCGGTAAAAACCACATTGGGTCCGACGAAAACATTATCTTCAATAGTTACCATCTCTAAGAAACATCCGGTATGAATTCTTACGTTATTTCCAATCTTATTGTCAAACTCCAGAACTGAATTTGTTCCCACGCTTACGTTATTCCCGATTACATTATTTTCCCTAATCGACGCCCCCTGTCCGGTCTGAAAGTTATCACCTATCTTATTGCCGGCATAAATAGTGGTAAAAGGCCTTATTGTGGCATTTTTACCAATAATTGTCTTAACTTGGCTTTTATTCTTTCCACGAGGAAGCTTTCCTATAATACAAGGATCCTCCAATTTCGAACCCCTTCCAATAATCACATTACTATACTTCACCCAACCTCCTCTCTACGTCCATTATTAACAATAGACCTCTCTGCTGCTTCCAAAATCTTAAGAACCTTTATGCCCCTTAAACCATTGCTTCTCGGCTCCCTGTCAGTTTTAACACATTCGATAAAATGCCTGATTGAATTCTGCAACGGCTCATATGTATCGATTTTTGGACATAAGACATCTCCGCTATGGTAGGTAAGTTGGAACTCGCCAAAACTTTCGGGATTCTTTACGTCTGCGCCCTTATCATGAATTTTTATCTTCTCTGCACTAGCAGTATCATCAAATACCAACATTTTTTTACTCCCGGCCAAAATAGTCATCCTTAATTTAGTAGGTGCAAGCCAGCTGACTTCAATATTTACCATCGTGCCTGAGCTAAATTCCATATTAATAAAGGCAGTATCGCATATCCCTTCGCAGATTACGGCCTTTCCCTGAGCCCAGACATTAATCGGTGATTCGTCCAGCCACCACATATACAGAGAAATATCATGGTAGGCTAAGTCCCAAACAACATCTATGTCTTGACGATACATCCCTAGGTTTATTCGTGATGAAATAATATAGTAAATCTTACCCAAAAGGTCACCCCTAATGAAATCCTTGATCTTTAACCCTGCCGGACTATACTCTAAAGGATTACACAACATCAATATATTTTTTTTTGACCTGGCAAGAGTTACAAGCTCATCGGCCTGCTCTGAACTTGATGCAATTAATTTATCGAAGAGTACATGCTTACCTTGAATAATAGCACGCTTACCTAGTGAATGATGAGTCGAAACATCCGAAGCCAGGACCACAGCATCAATCTTAGGATTATCCAACAACTCGGAAGGGTCTTGGGTTATATATAGTTCAGGATATCTATCCCTAACTGCCTGCAGATTTGAAATCACAGTATCGCTACAGGCAATGACCCGACAAGCACTATTCTCTAAAAGGTTACGTAAAATATTTCTCCCCCAATAATTAAATCCTATTATTCCTATATTAACCATGAGTCATCTATGCAATTGATATCAGACTGAACAATTTCTCCTTAATGATTCTTCGGCAAGCTCTACTGCTCTTACAACTCTTAAGGCATCTGCGCCGTCAGTCCTTGGACTCTTTCCGAATCTAACACACTCAAGGAAGTGATTGACTGCCTGCGCAAGCGGCTCGTATCTTTGTAAACGAGGAGAAAATATGTCACCTGCCCTATAACTAAGCTGAAACTGCCCAAAGCTTTCCGGCTCTCTAAAAGTAGCTACTCCGCTGTCATAAACTTTTACCTTCTCGATTGATGCCATATCATCATATACAATCATCTTTTCACTACCTATAATAGTCATCCTTCGCGATTTGATAGGCGAAAACCAACTAATATTAATATTTGCGATAGCACCACAGGGGAATTTCATAGTTATAAAGGCGATGTCGAAAATTTGTTCATGGAAAAAACCCTTACCCACGGCTGATATCTGCGTCGGCTCCTCATTTAGCCAATAGAAAAACATAGACAAATCATGAGGAGCTAAATCCGAAATGACGCTTACATCCTTACGGTGAGGCCCCAAATTGATCCTAAAAGATGAGATACAATGAATTTTACCGATCTGACCACTATCAATAATTTCCTTTATTTTTATCACCGCAGGGCTATATTCAAAGGTATGATCAACAAAAAGGATACAAGCATTGCACTTGGCTAATTCAACTAATTCCTGAGCAGACTCCACCGAGTCCGTTAAAGGCTTCTCTACAAAAATGTGCTTTTTATTTTCAAGGGCTTGTTTAGCTAAAGAATAATGAGTGGAAACGGGAGTGGTAATAACAATGGCCTCTATTTGAGGGCTGTTTATCAAGTCTTGGTAATCATTGGTAATATTAACCCATGGATACCTTTTTCTTATGCTCTCCCATTTTTCTTGATTTAACTCACAAATAGAGGTTATTTTGCAGGACTTATTTTCGGCGAGATTGCGGACTACATTTGGACCCCAATAACCGTACCCAACTACTCCTATGTTGGTCATAAATTAAATTTATCACCACTTATGATACTATGCAACTCCTTTTCCGAAAAATACGGTAGGCACGGTTTTAAACAATATGATAATATCAAGCCAGATATTCCAATTATTAACATACTGGATATCAAGCCTAAGCGCGTCTTTGTAACTTAACTTATTTCTTCCGCTTACTTGCCATAACCCGGTGATTCCTGAATCTACACGGAATCTTTCTGTCTGCCACTCTTCATACATTTGAACCGCATAAGGAAGAGAAGGTCTCGGGCCAACTAGAGACATATCTCCTTTTAGAACATTGAATAACTGAGGCAGCTCGTCAAGGCTGGTCTTTCGCAGCCAGTATCCGATAGAAGTAACCCTAGGATCATGCACCACCTTATAGAGTTTTTCTCCTTTTACTTCCTCCGGCTTAACATCATCCTCTTTAAGTAATTTCTTTATATACTCTCGATGAAGCTCATCGTTAGCATCTTTAAACATTGTTCGAAACTTATAGAAATTGAAATGCTTGCCTTCCTTGCCTATTCTTTCTTGCTTAAAAATAACCGGACCGGGCGAGCTTATTTTTACTAAAATAGCTACTACTAACAACAGTGGCGAAAGCAACACCAAGGACATAACAGATACAGCAATATCGATTGTTCTTTTTGCTTTAGCTTGAAAATCTCGGGATGGATTCTTAATTTTCCCGTGGCTCATCTCCACCTCCAGAATTCTCTTTGCGGCTACTTTTAGATAGCTTAAAGTCTTAAATTATCTAAAAGTAATTTGCCGCTAATCTCTACCGAATTTTTCTTTGGTTACCCGTGGCTTTTGTGGTTACCATAAGAATATACCATATTCGAGGAAAGAAATGTAAGGGGGGTCAAGTAAAAAAATAAAAAAAAAGCGCTTTCTTGAAAGCGCTTCCTTTCTAAAAAAGGGTACGACAAACGGCTGGCGCAGCGTACAATCAATATTTAAATATACCGGAAGCGAAAATTCCCCATTTTATATACAATGAATAGACATAAACAGCCGACATAAACACCTGGTAAGATAACTGCCAATAAAGCAATCTGGGATACTTGTGATAAGCTCTCAACGCTACAAAAAGAAAACCCAGCATCCCAGGCAGGTACAATCGGCTTCCTATATAAGGTTGTATTAATGCAAATGCCATGTATACGCACAAAAGAATAAGCGAAAAATAATAGTAAAAATCTTTTCGGCATTGATAGATTAAATTAAGAAAATTATATACCCCTAAACTAAGCAATATATAGATAAAAAGTTTGTTCCATTCCGCGCTTAAGTTTAACACTGTCACTATGATAAAATTAATAAAGGTAAAGAAAATCGTGTAGAAACTATAAAGAGTAGTTGTATTAATCTGCGATGGGGAATATGCTGCAAATATACCAATGATAATCGCAAGAATTGGTATAAATATTTTCATGCTCACTTTTCGGGGAAGCCCTAACAACAAAAATGGTAAGAAACCTCCAAAAAATATGAAGAATACAGGAACGTGCCCGGGGTATATCAAACCAAGCCTTATATTCACATCGCAATGTTTAAAGCCGTGTCTTTCAATGGCACCAAAGCCCTCGCTTAGATAAAAAGCATAAAAAACCCATAAGATAACTGATAATGCACAGACTCCTATTATTAAATAATTTACCTTAAGATTGTACTTATTTCTAAAGATATCTATTAGCTCAAAGAGAATAATAGTGGCAGGATAAGCCAGAACAAAAGGGCTTGTTGCGCAACCCAACAAACTGAAAATAAATATACCCGAAACCATAAGCCAAAAAGAAAATGATATTGGCTGATTACGTCTTTGAACAAGATTAAAGTAACAAACCATTGTCAATAGACTAAAAGCTATAGCAATAACTAGACCGTTGACCTGAAAAGAATACATAAAAAAATGCGGTATAGAGGCAAGAAAGACCGCATAATGCCAGGGTTTTAAATACCCAAAATAACCTCCTAGATGAAAAACAGTATAAATTGACAAAAGGCCTAGAACAAAAACCGTTAACCTGCATATAGCAGGATTATATCCTGCTATATGCCACAAAAAGCTCCACAAAGCCACCCCGGGCCCGCAAACATTCATCATAAAACGGCCTTCCTGAAGCATGACTTTTACCGCATCCAAATAACGGTGTTCATCTCTAAAAAGACCCCAGTCCAGTTGCGTAAAAAACAGAACTAAAAGATAAGGCATAATGATAAGCAAGAATGGCAAAATTCTTTTTCTCATAACCTTTCTCCTATTCTATCTTTTTGTAAATGCTTAATAAAATTAACCAAGTTCTCTGCCTGCTTTCTCCAAGTAAATCTTTTGCTAACTACTTCAATCCCATCTCTTCCCCACTGCCCTAAAAAAGCTCTATTGCGGTAGCAATATTCTATAGCTCCAGCAATGGATTTAGGGCTGTTATCTTTTATATAATACGCGCACTTCTTATCAGACATAACATCTCTAAAGGTCCACATGTCAGTGCATATCACTAACTTGCCCATGGCCAAATATTCCAGTAACTTTATCGGGTTATTATTATTCCAGTATTCAATATTAGGATAAGCCATGACGGCGCAATCAGCAAAACTTATATACTTGGGGATTTCAACATGAGCAACAGGTGGCAACATATACACTCTTTTAGCTAAATTTAAACTTTCAATTAAGTTAAGTAGCCTCTCCTTCAGTTTACTGCCGGCAGCCGGCTCACCAAGAAAAACCATACAGATATCCTGAGCCTTGACATAAGCCATTGCTTTTACTGTCTCTATTATACCTCTATCCTCTGACATTTTGCCGTGCTGGATTATTACAAATTTATCTTTAAGAAAATCCGGCCTGCTTAAATCTCTGTATTTTTCACAAACGAATTTATCTAAATCAACTCCTGAACTCCAAATCCCTACTCGAGAAGGCTTAAACTTAAAATTCTTGCAAACCTCTTGTTTATAAAATTCGGATATTACTGTCATGCCGCCTAAAAAAAACCGCGTATACCAAAAACAGAGTTTTGTATAAAACTCCATTATTTTATCCCGTAAACCCAAGCCCGCATAATGAGGAGTCCTGTTATCTACGATAAACAAAGCCTTTCTCCCCGGGAAAAAAAACCAAGGCATACTAAACCAGAAACTAAAAATATCTAAAATTACAACCCCGGGCCTAAACCGCAAATAATGATAAATAAATTTTATATAACCAAATATCCAGAACGTAGAAATCCTTAAGAACTTTTTGCGAATTGTGAAGATAGAGATGTGGGGTCTATTAAAAATATTGTTTATCGGCTTGCCTGCGATAGCGATCCTGACAGTACAGCCTAAATTGTCTTCCAACTCCCTGCACATCTCACGCCAGGTAGTAATATGGAGCTTGGCGATATCAAACTGAAGTAAGGGAAACCACAGAATTTTCATCACTACCTCGCACTTGTCTAAATTGTGCAACCAATAAGGCGTATATTAACCAAGCAAATTGTATAGTATGCTGATGACGCAAATACTCAACCTTCATCTGATCTATCAACAACAAAATAAAAGCAATAAATAAAAAGAATAATATATACCAGCTTTCCGGTTTTTTCTTAGCCATCAAGGACCGCCAGCTAAGCTGTAAAATTCCCCACCAAAACAAAACATGGATAATAAACCCGAAGACTCCAAACTTATACAATAAGGTCAAATACAAAGAATGAAATGAAGATGCCCAGGGATAAAGCGAGTTAACCCGATATAAACCTGCCCCGAATATAGTAGGATTTTTAAAATACACTTTTAAGGCCATTTCCCATATAGGCTGTCTGTTAATAGCCTCTGAACTTAATAGATTTGAACTCCCGAAATATTTTTGGAAGCGCGCAAAAAAGTTAGCTATCTGGTGATCGAAAAATACCGAGAAAATAGCCCCAAACAAAATCAAACCTAGAATTATTTTAGGTAAGGTACCCCGATAATCTTTCTTAAACAAATTAAGTAAGAAAAATACTGCCCCAAGCCCTAAGATAAAAAGAAATAAATCTGACCTGGTATTAGTAAAAACAATACCCCCTAAACAACAAAATAAAGGAATGATGTAGAATTTTTTTCTTAATTCATAAATCAGGCCTATAGACAATATGCTGCCTATGAGAAACCACTCGGCTAAAAGTTCAAAGTCTCTTACAGTCCCTTTCACCCGACGTATTCCTCCCACAAGTTCAAGTTGCGGAGAATAATCTCTGGTCCCGAATATCTGGAGGTACTTATAAACTTCCGGAAACTTAAGCTGCGAGAAGGCTATGGCCGCCTGGATCATAATAAGAAAAACTATTATTTTTATAACCAAGACTAAATCGGAACGTTTCTTAAGACTAAAAATCACTATAAAGTATAAAAGGATCCCGCTCATATTTGCGACATAGTACCTTAGTGACTGGCCAAGAAAATTAAGGTTACAAACAAAAGAAATGGTCATGCCAAAGACGATAAGAGCCGGGAGGATAAAGGAAAATTTAGGCTCAAGGCTAGGTCTTTCCTTATTTATTAGATAATCGAAGGCCATGACCGCAAACAAGGAATATATAAGCACCGTGGTAACTGTCATGGCATCACTGCCCCTAAATCTTAATAAGATCGGAAAAGGTATGGTAATAATGATCGGCAAAAGTATATAGCTCTTGGTCTTCTCGATTCCCCGCCTGAATACTATTGCGGTAAAGACTAAAGCTAGAAATATTAAGATAACCAGACCCAAGGATGTCGCCCCTCCTCTTGCTATCAGAAACCCTAAGACAACGGCAATTGAAAATAATATACAACCAGCAAGTAAGGCTATCGCTTTATTATCTCGCCTAAAATTATCCTTGCATTCTTTCTTCATGAGTCTACCCCCTTTTAGATAATTTTGTGCTTTCGTTGTCAAATAATTCCTCAAACTGCTCGAGGTATCTTTCTAAATAAAAATTGCGCCGAATATTCTCCAAACCTTTCTGCTTAAACAACTCAAGAAGTTTTGTGTCTTCTAAAAGAAGGTCTATGGCTTTAGCAAGCGAAATAGCATTGCCCGGCTCAACCACATAACCGGTGACATTATGCGTAATAACTTCTTGCACTCCGCCTTTATAATCCGTACAAATACAAGGCACTCCTAAAACCTGCGCCTCTAGAATTGCCAAAGGCAATCCCTCAGAATAAGAAGACAAAATAAATAACCTGGCCTTCTTTAAATATTTAAAAGGATTCTTCTTGTTGCCTAGAAACAAAACCTGATCACCAACTTTTAACCTCTGCGCTAAACCTTCCAAATAACTCCTCTGGGGCCCGTCGCCGACGATGACAATCTTGCAATTATTTTTTATAAAAGGTACAGCTTTTATTAAAATATCAAAACCCTTAACTGCTACTAAGCGCCCTACTGCAATTACAATCGCTGTATCGCCCGAGAATAATTGTCCCTGGGATATCTCTTCCTCTGCAAAACTGGATATTTCCTGAATATCAACAGCGTTTTCGATAACACATATTTTACGGTTATCTATCGTTTTAAATACTTTAACCAAGCTGCTTCTTACCCCCTCTGAACATGGAATAATCCGTTCAGCCGATCTTAAACCTGAATACATCCTCTTATAAACCCTATACAGATTATTCAAAAACGAAAACCGTCCTTTATAAAAATATCCTTTAAATTTCTGAAATGGCCTGATGTATAACCATAAAGAAACGCAAAAAAAGTATATATTACGATATAAGTCTCTTAAAAAATTTAACTTGCCTTTATAAACATATCCTTCAAAACAACAAAAAACCCTGATAGAAAGCAATGCACAGACTAAAACAGAGATATGGTGTAGTTTGCTATGAAAACTAATAAATATATCCGGCCTGTGATTTAATAAAAACCGGAATAATCGCAAGGCAATTAAAGGTTCGGCCCTAACCGAATACTTAAACCCTAAACCTTCGGTCTTTATTTGTGGAAACACATACTCCAGAAATTCTCCTTTATTTTCACACAGCACCAAGGAAACATCGTATTTGTTTCTATTCAATCTTCTTGACATACTGACTAATTGCCGCTCAACTCCGCCAACATCCAAATCCAAGTTAAAAAAACACAGCTTCTTCTTCATTTAGGCCTGCTCAAGATTACTAAGGGGCTTCCTTAAATAGACCAACCTATGCAGGAAGTAAACAACGAACAACAAATAACATCCTTTTCCTATCATTCTGCTTAAGGCCGCCCCTTCCATGCCGAAACGAGGTATAAAACTTAAGGCACTGATAATAAAGACGACTAATTCAATATAAACGCCTATAGTCATATACTTCGCATAACCAAGAGAATAAAACACATGCCCCAGCATAATATTCCATAAGGTAAACAGAAAAGAAATAAGCAATATCCGCAAAACAACAGAAATCTCTAAATATTCTCTGCCGAAGGAAAATAAAATCATAAATCTGGTAAAAGGCATTACTAAAAATATACAAATCGATATTCCCATAAGCAATTTAACCGACTTTCGTATATAATTCTTCATTTGTGAAAGATCTTTGTATTTCGCTACCTTTGGTAAAAAAACTTTCTGGCATGCAATCTGAACAATCCCAAAGAGGACAAGAAGCTGAACAGCGGCGTTGTATAACCCTACCTCCCGAAATGAAAGATAAGAAGTTACTATATAAAAATCTAGCCTGGTCATAATAGTCCATGCCACCGAACCCACAGTAATCCATTTTGCGTAATGCAATATAGACCTAAACAGAATTCGCGAAACCTTGTTAGTAAAAAACGCCCTTAAAAAGGTGAAGAAATGCCTAGAAAACAATAATACGAAGGGAATCCCGCTTACGACAAAAATGAAAGAAATCACCCTGAGATCAAAAACCGACAACCTTAAAAGAATAAAAACCGATACAAGCCGCAGAAAGTAAACGCCTGTATTAACAAAAGCCCTAAATAAGAATTTCTCACGCGAACTGAAATAAGCTGCAATTACATACTGATAATTCTCCACAACACATCCGATAAAGATTATCGACAAATATTTCTCTATTTCCGGCTTATTGACCAGGGCGACAACCAAGCTGGGGAAAAGTAAAATTAAGAAAAAAAGAATAACCAACATTATCGTTTTAAACAAAAAATAAATACCGAAAATCTCTTTCTGTTTGTCAGGATGTTTACCCACAAAGCGCACCGCAACGTTTTCCATTCCGAAATCAAAAAATAAAGCAAGAAATAATACCGATACCGTCACAAAAGAATAAACGCCGTATTTTTCAGGGCCTAAAGTCCTCGAGATAAGAATTATAAGAAGAAAATGAAAACCTTTAGAAAGAACATTCTCTACTAATACAACACCAATATCAGAAAAAGTTTTTTTTCTAAGCCAGTATTTTATGTACTCAATCATATCTTAAACAATAATCTCCTGCAGCATATATTTCTTACCAACCTTGCTATGACACAACCGCCCTTATCTGCTCTATAACGTACTCAATCTGCTCTCGTGACAATTCCGGATACATCGGTAAAGATAATATTTCTTCGGCTACTGCTTCAGCTACAGGAAAATCGCCCTTGTTGTATCCTAAATGTTTGTAGGCCGGCTGCAGATGAAGCGGCACAGGGTAATGAATTCCTGCGGCTATTCCTTTTGAACCCAAGATCTCCCTCAGCTTATCTCTATTTCTTACTCTTATTACATATAAATGATACACAGACTCGACTCTATCACTCACGTAGGGAATGATTACATCTAAATCTTTCAACAGCCGATTATAACTTAAAGCATTCTTCCTGCGCTTGCCATTCCATTCATCAAGTTTTTTTAGCTTCACATTTAATATAGCCGCCTGCAAAGCGTGGAGCCGACTGCAGTAACCCACTATTAAATGATTATATTTGTTTTGCTCGCCATGATTTCTCAATAGCTTCACTTTATCAGCTACTTCATCGTTGTCAGTAACAACTGCCCCTCCATCACCGTAAGCTCCCAGGTTTTTACCCGGATAAAAGCTGAAACAACCAACATCCCCCATGCTTCCGGCCCTCTTGGCCTTGAGCCTTGATTCTGAATCTTGGAAATTGTAGGTAGCCCCGTGCGCCTGGCATGCGTCCTCAACAACTTTTAACCCGTATCTTTTGGCTATATTCATTATCTTATCCATATCTACCGGCTGGCCATAGAGATGGACGGGAATAATTACCTTGGTTTTGGAGGAAATTTTTTCTTCAATCTTATCTATATCGA
This sequence comes from Candidatus Omnitrophota bacterium, assembly GCA_016932855.1. Taxonomy (GTDB): domain Bacteria; phylum Omnitrophota; class Gorgyraeia; order Duberdicusellales; family Duberdicusellaceae; genus JAFGCB01. Next base: position 14,076 of record JAFGCB010000078.1, read on the forward strand.
CATGGAAGGTTTCTTCGTCTATATCCACGAATACAGGCACAGCCCCGCAATGCGATACGGCTTCTGCGGTTGCAATAAATGTATTTACAGGAACTATGACCTCATCATCTTCAGCAACGCCGCAGGCCCTTAACCCCAAATGCAAAGCATCGGTGCCGGAGCCTACCCCGATACAATGTTTCACTCCGCAATAATTAGCGAAGTTGCGCTCAAACTGTTCCACATATTTACCCAGAATAAAAGCCGACTCATCTAAAACTCCCTGGATAGCCTTATCTAATTCCTGTTTGTTTGATTGATATTGGATTTTCAAATCGACGAAAGGAATATCCACATAAGTCTCCTCTTTGTTAACTGCTTAGATTATAAAAATTTTTATTAAAACCCAAATTAATACTATAACCAACGATACAAAAACAAAAAAAATTTTTCTTAAATTCTTATTGAAAATAAAAGACCCTAACCCTATCCGGAACAAAAACTTTCGAAAAATTGCGGTATTCCGGTAACCAATAAATTTCCTAAAATTGGCCTTGAAAGCAGAAATTAACCCATCAAGATAAATATTGCTCGGCTTAAGCATCCCGGCAAACTCCGCCAACGGCATATCCTTAACGATAAGGATTCTCTTCAAAGTAAACATGTTACTTCCGGATATATTTAAACCGCTTTCAAGCGTAAATAAACCCCGGTATCCTGTTTCTTTAGCGATATCCACGACCATGCTGTTATATTTACCGAAAGGCACAGCTAAGAATTCCACAGGCGTTGAAATCATTTCCTCAAGTTTTCGTTTCGATACAAAAAGCTCTGTTCTAACCTCATCGGGCTTTAATGTAATCAAATTAAGGTGACTATAAGTATGGGATTGAATCGACATTTGGTTATCTTTCATTTCTAAAATTTGCTCAAGATTAAGGCTTCCTGGCTTATCAATATTATCAACAACAACAAAAAAAACAGCTGTAAATTTATATTTTTTTAGGATTGGATAGGCATAATCAAAGCTATCACTCAAGCCGTCATCTATAGTTATCAAAATGGACTTAGGAAAAACTTCCAAACCCTTGGTTATATAATCGTTGAAAGCATCTAAAGGAACAGTCTTATAGCCGCGAGTATAAAGATAATTCATCTGAGCGTCAAAATCCGAGCAACTTACATAATAATAAGACCTCTCAAGAGAAACATTCAATTTAAAATCTGGTTCTCTAAAATAATGATATGTTAGTACAGGTATGTTTTTTTTCGCCGGATAAAATTTGAGAAAACTCATACAATATTAGCCCTGATTACTTTTTCTTCTGCCGTACTAATTATTTCAAATACCTCATAAATTTATCAGATTTTTCTAAGGACGCCTGATCAAGGTTGCATCTCTTAAATCAGTTCAAGCAAGAACTAAATCATCTATTAACTTATAGTACGCATTTTTATAGTTCTGCCAACTATGTGTCAATAAAACTTTCTGAGCATTTATAGCTAATTCTTGCCGCTTCCGGGGGTAACGATAAAGCCCAATAATACAATTAACCAAACCTTCCAAATCTGCAGAAGCAAAAAATGAGACCGATGAATCATCAAAGTAAGCCTCTGCACTCTTAGTTCTTACTGAAATCACAGGAACGCCCAATATTACATATTCAAATAATTTAGTGCTAATAGCCTCGTCGATAAATTTATCGACTTTATATGTAACTATACCAACGTCAGCCTGACAAATTATTTGCGGAAGCTGTTCGACGGGAACAAAATTCCCTTTTATATAAATACAATTTTCTAAATTCTCACTCTTAACCAAAGCTATAATGTTACTAAGTTCTTCGCCCTCACCAATAATTTCGAATTCTATATTAGGAATATGCGTCCTTACTTTCGCCACAGCCTTAATCACAATATCCAAATCTTGGCGTTTCGACATAGAACCATGATGAATCAATCTGAAATTATTTCCGTTTCTGATCCTGAACTGCCTCTCTTTAAATATTCGTGTATCTGGTAAGTTCATAACCACTGTACATCTCGAAGCCGGCAAACCGCGGCTTATAAGCCTTTCTCTCCATATTTCTGAAACAGTAATAACGTGGTTGGCGAAACTCATCGATACATTCGCCACCCAAGTAATTATCTTAATAACAGGGTGATTATAGTCGAGTTTAAACTTTGATAGATATAGCTCGGGCATTAAGTCATGCATATCAAGTATAACTTTTGCTCCTAAAAGCTTAGGTAAAAAAGAGGTAAAAACCATAAAATCAGGTAGGTTATGAACCTGGATTATATCGTATCTTTCTTTTAAAAAAAGAAAGATAAGCTTAAGGGAAGAAAAAATAAAAAAAGAAATATAGCTCAGCATGTAAAAGAAAATATTGCTGCCCTTATATCGAGGCACTGATATCCTATACAGCCTAACTCCATCGATAAAAGCTGACTTATTTTGCCCCTTTCGCTTAAGACATATACAATCAACTTTATCTTTTCTTTCCGCTAACGCCTCTGCTTCTCTACGGACTCTAGGATCGGAAAGATAATGTGTATAAGCAACCATGCATACTTTTTTCATGATTTGTTATATATTTCCTAACTAAAGGGATAAAAACCTTAAGCAGCTAAGGATAAAAATTAAATATTTTTATTCTTGCAAACTTTTAAATAAATATCTTTAATATCTTGGGCTATCTTTTTACCGGCGAACTTATTTAAAATAATATCCCTTCCTTCCTTTCCTACTTCTTTCCTTTGCGACGGGTTTTCCATTAATTCGGATAGCCGCTCATGAAAAGTCTCTACGTCATCCGGTGCAACTACGTATTTGGCCAAATCGGTATCTGCCACAACAGCTGAACAACCTCCAACATCCGAAACCACTGCTGGTAATCCGCAAGAAAGTGCTTCTGAAAACACAAGGGGCGTTCCCTCGCTTCGACTAGGTAGAAAAAAAACATCGGCAGCATTCATCCATTGTGGAATCTCATCATTAGGAACTTTTCCTACAAAAACACAATTTTCTGTCTTTAAGATTTCTTCCTTTAAGAATTTACCCTCCCCTATTATAAAGAACGTAACATCCCTCATTCGCCTTGCGCATTCTAATACAATATCCAGACCCTTACGCCTAATAAGCTGGCCCACAAACAAAACCATCTTACAATCCTGGGAAATGCCCAATTTTTCACGTATTTCTATCTTATCTAAAGGGGTAAAAACAGAAGTATTTATGCCGCAACTAACAATAGAAACCCTGTCCTCGGTAGCACCTAGGTCGTGTATAAGGGCCTGCTTAATCTCGTCGCTTACCGCAATAAGATGATCTGACCTGCGCACAACAAATTTCTGAGATTTACAATAAAGCCAATTACGCCTTGGTTCGTCAAGGGCATCTCCTCTATGAAAAGAAATAACTAACGGCCTTCTTTTTATTAACGCCGGAAAAAAGGCCGAATGAAAACCATAGTGAGCATGAATTACATCGTATGATGAAAACAGCAGATAAAAGATGGATTTAAGAAAAAAAGTTAAATAAAAAATACGTGCTTTTTTTGTCTTTACAACCCGCAAAAAGTCAATACCTACGTTCGCTATATCATCAATTTGATTTTTTACAAAAACTGCCCGGGCAGATTTTTTACTCGGGTACATATTACTAACTGCTAAAACTCTCATCGCTTATGGCAACTTATTTATAATAGCTTACTGGGGTCGCTTTCGATGAACCAACCATAAATTTCTACATTCTAAATCCTGCCTGCTTAATTTCTCATACATCTTATCAATTACAAGCGAACCAAGATCAGTCACGGTAAATTCCTCTTCCACTAATTCGAACCCTGCCTTCTGAAAAATGGCCAAATATTCCGACCTTTGAACTCTATTAATATGCTCAATATCGTTATCAAAACAACGCTTCCAAATAACGTCTGAATAACTCAAATATTTCTTAAAAGAGACTCCCTTAACATGGTAAGAAAGCATATCCCCTATATCAATTAGATGAATTGAATAACCTCCCGGTTTCAATATATGATAAAATTCACTGATATATTCAGGTAGGACATCTTTCTTTACGTGCTGAAGAACATTCGCACTAAAAATGCAATCAAAAAGTACATCCTTAAAACTGTAAAAAAATCCTCTGGAATCAACTATATATCTAAAACTCAACAAATCGTAAAGTTCATGAAATGAGCTTACCGACGCAATAGATTTAAGAAGATTATGGACCCGAACATGCTGCTTTAAATCTATAAAATGAATTTCTTCGTCAATTATCTCGGCAAGATCTCCAAAATAACGCTTAAGGGCCTTAAATTGCCGGCCATCCCAGACATCAAATAGTGCTATTTCTACATCATAGAATAATCTTACAAAAATAGACTCCCAGTGCACCCAGCCTGTTCCTATCTCAAAAGCACGGCTGCCCGGACGAAAAACATCGTATTTTCTACAAATATTTAGAAATCTTGAAGCCCTTTCAAGATAGGCTTGGGTAAGGCCTTTCTCCGCACGTCTACGTGCACCGATTATATTTCCTAAATAACGGTAAATCTTTTTTGTCAGAGACGATATCGAAAAGAATTTATAAAGTATCGCGATAAAGAAATACTTGATCATGAGTATCACAAATTGGAAATTATAGCGTCTTATATAGAAAGGCAGGAATAAAATATCTACGTTTATTCAAAACTACACCAAAAATTCTCGCTCCTGCCTTATTTAAGATTTCTCTGATATAACTAGCGGCGTGATGTTTAGTCTTTAAGGCCTCCACAAGAAGCAAGGTAGCGTCAACTTTTGAGCCTAAAACTAAACCGTCTAAATATTTACCTAAAGCGGGGGAATCAAAAATAACAATATCAAAGTGCGACTTAAGGGCAATAAGGAGTTTATCCATTCTCTGCGACTCTAAAAGATTAATTGGATCATCTGGAGATCCTTCACCGCTTGGTAGAACGAAAAAGTTTCTTAAATTTGTCGAATGCAGACAAGAGCGCAAATCTTTTTTTCCAAGGAGAACATCACTAAGGCCGAAATTATGTTTTAAATTAAGTTGTTTATGAATTGCGGGATTACGCAGATTGGCATCGATCAAAAGGACTTTCTTATCGCCTACGGCAGTAATAGCAAGGGCTAAATTCATAGCTACAGTTGTTTTTCCTTCACGGTGAAGACCTGCAATAAGAATTGAATGTATGTTCTCTTTATGAACGTAAAAGCTAAGGTTAACCCATAAATTTTTAAATGACTGATGGGGAGGAAACGAACGTATGCCTAATAGGCGCCTTCTAAGCATAGGCACAGACCCAACTAGGTCTACGCCTACATACTTTTTAATACCCCTGGAATCTTTAACCGTGGTATCCCAAGCATCAATAAGCAATGCTCCGCCTACCCCGCCTAAAGAACCCACCAAAACAGCTAATAATAGATTAAGCATGGTCTTGGGTCTTATGGGTTTATGAGGGCGTTCAGCCCAGGATATTATCCTGATATTCTTAAGGCCGGGGATTTCGCTCTCTTGCATAGACGCAGAAATGCGCAACTCCTCTTCCTTTGTCATAAGCGAAAAATATGCTTGTCTTTTGTGAGTTACATTCTCACTAATCCTCTCAAAGCTAAGCTGACGTTCTTTTATATTACGGAGCTTATCCTCATAATCACTGACTATTAAAAGTAAAGACGCCTCCTTGGCCTCAAGGTGCTCTATGACAGTATTTAAAATTCGTAAACATTCCTTGTTTAACTTATCCTTCACCTCTTTAATCTCCTGCTCTAACCTTACAATCAAATCATTCTCAGGGGTATATTTACTTAAAAGCTCGGCTTGTTCTGCCTCTAAACTTGCTAATTTTCCCTTAAGGCTGGATATATAGACGTCGCCCTTTGCTTCCGGGAGAACAGCGGTAATCCTGTTGATATCGGGTTCTTTGTTGCTTACCATAGCCTTTACTTCTTTTAAACGTAAGTTAGTGTTGATATATTCCGCTTTAAAAGAAGCTAATTTATTAGTATTCTCCCTTAGCTCTTCTTCAAAAGCGCTTATATCCTCTTTCTTAAGAAACTCACGAACAGCGTCTTCGGCCCCTTGAAGTTCTTTCTTCGCTATTTCTATTTGCTGATTGATAAATAAATCTTTTTCTTCATGGGGTGCCTTTTGAAGCTCTAGTTCTTTCTCTATATAAAGCCTGGTCAAAGTATTCGCTATATCAGCCGCAAGCATTGGCTCCTTTGCTTCAGCAGTAACCTGAATAAGATTAGTGCTGGAATCAGCCTCTACTTCAACGTTCTTCTCCAAATAAGTAATAGCAAAATGTCTCTTTTCGCCGGGCGTAGGTTCTTTATCGCTTAATTTAGGTAAGTTCTGGTCAAGGAATTCTATAACCTTGCGATGTAACATTAAATTAAGGTCCTTTTTCTCCAGCTCTAAAAGGTCCGCTACTTTGTTTAAAATAGGCCGGCTTTTGATTATTCTGGCTCCTGTTTGCGACCATTTCGATATCGCTGGCTCAAAATCCGGCCTTACAATGACCTTCTCCGGGACCTCAACCAAAATCAAACTAGAAGCCTGATATATAGACGGCATCAATTTAGTCACTACTACCGCGGTAAATACAGTAGCGATAAAGAAAAAAGTGATAAATAACTTACGTCTAAGCAGAATCTCAAGACTATCTCTGAAACTGACCTCTTCTGAAAGAAAACGTTCTTGCTGGTCCTTATAAGGATATTGGCCTTTTTGGACGGATTCCGGCAAGGATACCTCTAGATGATGAATATAGGTTTGTTTGGTCTCGGAAGGAACTTTCTGTAAAGGGGCATAAGAAATATCCGGAACCGCTTCGGAATCACTAAGCTCAACCTCTTCCACTGAAGTCTTAGAATCAACTTTCGAAATCGGCTCCTTGTAACCCTCGGCCTTCTTCTCTTTTTTTGGTTTTACCTCACCTGGTAAGGATTTACTGGAAGGAATGGAATCCTTTATCTTATCCTTAAGTTTACTTAAGGGAATCTTTTTAGTTTTATTGACAAAATATTCACGGACTTTATTTAAAAAATCACCTACTTTGCTTATCGTTTTTTTAAAATCAACCTTTTCTGTCTTAGCCGAGGAAAGAAACAAATCAATGACATAAATTACCGCTATAGCATTCAGCAATAAATATATCCATACCATTCGGCCTCTTTGCCTCCTTAATAGGAAAAGGGGAACTTATTTCTTATATGTCTAGTACATCATAGGATATGTTCCGACATTTCTTCGAAAGAAATTCAAGAAACTATCAAGTTTAGCAATAAAATGTCGGGGCATATACACTACATCGCTGGCCTGTAGTTCAAAAGCCTGTACGTCTTCACCGGATATAACTTTTGATAAGTCTACCCTGAAAACTTCCGGTTTATCGGTGTGGAAATTACGTATAATCATCGCACTTTCCAAACAGGCTGAATTTTTATACCCTCCGGCTTGAACCACTGCCTCCAAAACACTTAATTTTCCGGTAAATGGGTAAGCACCGGGGCTGGATACTTCTCCCAAAACCCAAATCCGTTTACTGACAAAACTTGTTATAATTACACTTACCTTGGGATTTTTAAGCTCTATCGATAAAAGCTCAGTCAGTTTGGCCTTTAAGCTTTGGGGGGTAATGCCTTCCGCCAAAATATCCTCATCAATTAAAGGAAAAGAAATCCTGCCGTCAGGCCTTACAGTAATTGTCCTGGTAAGCTCATCGTAACCCCAGACAGAAATCTCGAGAGTGTCACCCTTGCCGATAAGATACAAAGAATCATCAGCTACGCCGCTTTGGGAAAAACAAAGATTTGTCCAAATAAAGAAAGCGAAAATAAACCCTAAGACAAGACTTCCCGCCAAAAAAAGTGAATTCTTAAAGTAAATTTCCTCAATAATTTTCAACCTGCTCATAAATTCTTCTCCTTTTTTATTATTTTACACCTAAATTAATAAAATACAAATATTTCTGTACAAATACAGACTCCAAGAGAATGCCTAAAAATAACCCAATTGTTTTTATTTCCCGTGGCGTTTATACTACATCAAGATATAGTATAACATAATATTAATAAAAAATTTAAGGGTGGAGGTTCTCGTTTGAAGCCGCTTTCTCTTTCGTAATGCAACATTTTTGTTTCAAACAAAAGCGTTGCATTACAACTAGAAAAACAATCAATTTATTATACGCATTATTGTTTTTGGCTTTATGTAATTTATATCCTATCCTTACAACAATTATGGCAATAAATCATTGACTGTATGCATAAACCCAGACAAGCCATTCTTTATTGCGGAACCTATTCGGCCTGCCTCTAAATCAACTCTGCTTAACTGCCAATAAGTACTGCTTTGATAGGGATCAAGTCTAATGGAATTTCGAAAGGCGTCTTCGGAAATCAAGCTCTGGCCGGCGTTGAAACTAACGACACCTAAATTATAATATGCATTAGCAGCTAAAGATGTGTTGCCTTTACATTCACAGGCTTGAGCTAAATAAGAATAAGTTCTGATTTCACCGAGTCCGGAATCAAGAGACTTTGTATACTGTTTTATGGCATCATCAAACTGCCCTAATTCCAGATAATATACGGTAGCAAAGTTGAAGTTTATGGCTCCCGCAAAGCCTCCTTCATCTAGTACATGTAAAGGAGAATAATAAAGATTAAGAAAAGACTTCTTGTCCAAACTCTGCCTTCTTAAGTTATATTGACTAAAGTCATTGTCGAAATAAGAGACCGTAAAATCCTCTTGCAGCTGGCTTCGCAAATTCTCCACTTCATCATCCGGAATGACATACTCATGACTTAAATACAGATATTCACCTTTTCTTTGATAATGCTCGCCGACCTTAGCGCTGCCCGTCGCCAGCAAACTAAAATCAACTAATAAAACATCTGACTTATTAACCTCTATAAACAAAAAAGCATGAGCCGGCAATTTAAATTTATATGCCGGCTTTATATTTTCAACCCCAAGTAATTTTAAAAGAACAAGACCAAACTGGGCTCTGGCAGTACATGCTACAAGATAGCTCTTTACTATCGCTTTTTGGTTATCGGCCAGGTTGGAATTATCTATGGCTGCTAGAAGCTCCTTGCCGCCGTCAATATTAATAATAAGTTTTGCAATAAGCGTTTCTGGGTCATATCCGGAAACAAAATATCCATTATTCTGTAAGACTGTCATTAAATTACCGTATGTAGTCTTAAGGCTTTCTAGGTCATTTGATTTAAGCTCTGTCTTAAGATTATTTATTCCTAACTCTGAATCAATAACAGATAAAACCTTTTCAAATCCCCGGACAATTTCAGGTATCCCCTCCTGCGAGTACCCCAAACCTATAAGGGTCTCCTCTAATTCTACAGCTATGGACTCAAACTGAAATTCTCTATCAAGTTCTATTGATTCAGCATTTATCTCAACGCGATTCCACCCAGAATTCGACTCCGGCATTACCCGATCATATATAACAGGAGGCCCGGCATAGGCAAAGCCAGACAAAAAGATACTCAAGATTAAGCAAATTATTGATATTAAATAATGTATCTTTGGCATTTTTTACTTCTTTTACCCAATAAAAAAAGGCAGAGTAATTCTGCCTTTATCCTGTTAAATCCCAAATTTTAGCTTAAGAACCGTGGTTTAGGCTACTTAGCTAAAAAGTATAACATATATATTCTTAATAAATAAGGGATAAAAAGGGCTTTTCTGAAAGCGTTTTCCTTCTTAATGCAACACTTGTCAATCAGCGTTTAAAAGTGCACCAAAAATCAGCACGAAAAGTGCACCACCCGCTGAGTCCCCAAATTAGTCTTCTTTAACCTC
>JAFGCB010000079.1 GCA_016932855.1 Candidatus Omnitrophota bacterium
CTTCAGGCAATATTCAATCTTCACTTTGGCCGTCGGAATTCTTACCACGGCCCCCTTCGGTAACATTCTTTAATGAGTCAATAGGTTACTTGACACTTTCTGGAAAGGCTTAAGACTTTATCAAAAAATTAGAAAAATTCCGGCTTTTTTACTATCAGAAAAAAAACATTAGGACTCACTGGATGCTACTCCTAAGAAGCGTTATCTTGCTCTAGAAGCGTTATCTTGCTCTGGAACGTCTTCTGAAGAGGCGTCTTCTGACGGCGCGGCCTCAAAAGAAACATCCTCTGCGGAAGCAATCTTTTCCCCGGAAAGGCTCTGGCCGGGCACTACAATCTTAGCAGTGACAAAAATCACCAAGTCTATCTTTTCTACATTCACGCTTTTCTTCTGGAACAATAAACCCACCAGGGGAATATCCTTTAAAAAAGGTATTCCGCTAACTCCGTCTATGACTTTTTCCTTAACCAAACCGCCTATCATAACTGTTTCGCCGTCTTTTATAGCTACTTCTGTAGTTGCTTCCCTGGTGGATATAATAGGCCTTTCATTATTGGGGCCGGTCCAGCCGGTAATTTCACTTACTTCCGGGGTGAGCCTAAGGCTTATGGTATCGTCCTTTACTACCTTAGGAGTGACTCTAAAAAGAATCCCCGCCTCCTGGGTGGCGTAGCCGGAGACAACCTGCTGGCCTGTCTCGGTAGAATAGGCATATACCGGTATAGGAACCCTGTCGCCGACTAGAATCCTTGCTTCGATATTTTCAAGAGTTAGAATTTTAGGGTTGGAGATAACATTGGTGACTTCGTCATTCTCTAAAGCCTGCAGAAGCATTTCAAACTGCGTGCCGGTTAATTTCTGGAATAATAAATCTAAGCCCTGATCTTCCGAGGGAAGAAACTGAGCGGCTACTCCTTTAGAATGGTCACTTTTAATATCCACGGTGTCAGCGGTCACTACATCGGTATAGCTTGCGGTAATCGGGTTTCCGTCGTCATCAACAGTAGGATAATATACTGTCACCAGAGTTCTGTGAGGCAAAACCGAAGGTCCTTCATTTGCTCCGGTACTCCAGTCAAACCCTATATCTCTCAATTTATCCTCATCAACCTCAACGAACCTGGCCTCAATGTAAATCTGATGGGTTTCTTTATCCAGCTGCTTTATGGTATTTTCCATATCTCTAAGTTTTGACTGGGTGTCAGTGATGATTAAAGCGTTAGTCCTGGTATCAACAGTAATCCTGCCCCGCTCGGTAAGTAAAGCCTGCAAGGGACCCTGGACATCAGCAGCCCTTGAAAAATAAAGAAAAAACACCTTTGTATCAAGGGGTTCTTTTACTTCCGCTTCTTCCTCTCGGGCCCGGCGTTCAGTCAAATCCTCCAAGGTTGAAACTAAAACAATATCCTCCCCTATCCACTGATAACCGTAATTATAGGTCTTAAGAATTACCTCTAAAGCCGTATTCCAATCCACTTCTTTAAGCTGGACCGAAATGAGTCCCTCAACCTGAGGGGTAGAAACGATATTAACTCCGCTCTTCTCGGCAAGAGTCTGAAGCACTACTTTTATATCAGCGTCCTTAAAGTTTAAAGATATTTTTTCCTGGCCAAAGCATAAAAAAGAAATACCCAAAAGCACGATCACCGACAATATTATTTTATTCTTCATCTTACTCCTCCTCTTTCATTTTCAATATTGTTTCCTTACCCTTTATGGTTAAAGTAACCGACGCAGGGCCTATATTTTCAACTTTGTAAGTTCCGATATAGTCGTCTTTTTTAACTAAAGTGTTATTGATAATAGCCCTTCTTTGCTCTTCGTTCTCACTGTAGATAATGCCGTTTATCTTTAAATCCCCGGCCCTGCGGACAAGGCGTACATTAATAATCCCCTCTGCATTTATCAAAGCCTCAAAAGGATCTCTTTCAAAGTCATCGTCGTCAGGATAAACAAATTCATCCTGGGCAAATACGGCCGGAAAACAAAAAATAAGACACGCCAAAACTAATGCTACTCTCTTACCACTCCACATATCTGCATGGTTATGCTTGTATCAGGATATTCTCCCTTCATTTTCAATTCAGTAAGCTCTACAGAAAAATCCAGCTTTTCAAGCCTGTTAAGAAATTCTCCCAGGCGATGGAAACTTGTTTCGAATTTTAAATCGACCGGAAGATAATAAAAAGTGATGTGCCCGTGTTTGACGATTTCCTGAAGAGGCCGGGGCCTGAAGTTAGTTATCTCCAGGTTAGACTTCTTAGCTAAATTATTTATCTCGGACATTATCAGGGTCGAATCATCCTTGGAAAGAAATCTACTTTGAATATCCAGTAACTTCTCTTCAAATGATTTCTTGGTATTTAAAAAATTATTTTTATTTGCGATATCTCTATCCAGGCTCTCTATCTTTTCCTTTACCTCTTTTAATTTCTTGGCTATGTTTCTGGAATTTGAGATCTGGCCCGGCAGAAAGAAAATCAAATCTACAAATATAAAAACAGTTAAGGCCGCGAAGATTATCGTAACTTTATTTTTCCACATCTTTCAACTCCAACACAAAGTATAAGACGCTTTTATCTTTTATTCTCCTCATCTCCTGAGACGCTATCTCTATGCTTGGAAACCTCTTTGTTATAGCGCTGTTCCTTAAAGTATCCAGATACTTCCTTAAAGACAGAGACGCATCAGCATCAAAATCCAAGGCTCCTGCGGTCACATTCAAAACGCCGCCCTGGTAATCAATTTGCCTAAACCATATATTAACCGGGAGGCTTGTATGCAGTAAATACATTACTTCGGAAAAATAGGCCTTGGAATATCCCAGCTGGCTTAAGCTATCGTAATCTCGGCGCAGCTTAGCCACCTCTTCTTTTAAGGCGGTTATCTCTTTAAATTCCGGCTGTCTCTTATCCCAGGCAGACTCTGTGCCTTTTAGAGCGACAAGCCTGTTGGTGCTTAGAAAACCGAAAACCAGATTAAGCAGCAGAAACAAGAGGACCAGAAGAAAAACATAAGGCAAGAATTCCGTCAAATAAGGCAGGATATTCAGCCTTTTTTTGTATTCCGGCGGAAGCAAATTTATTCTTATCATCTTACCTCGCTACGCTCGGTACACAGATAGCCACAGATTTATTACAGATGAACACAAATAAAAAGCCTGTGATCATCTGTGTCTTACAGGAGGGAACTGATGGCGACCGAGAAATTCCCTTCCATCTCTTCTAATTCTTTTTTTATAGAACTTGTGTAGGAAAATGATTTCAAGACATCAAAAGAAGTAATTTCTATGCCCAAAGCCTGGACTAAAACCTCATTTAAACCCTGGCAAGCAGTAAACCCTCCTGTTGCATATATGTTTTTTACAGATAGATTTTCTTTGGTCTCCATATAATCAAGGGACAGCCTTATCTCTTCCAGAAGATCCGAAGAGACCTCGGAAAGCAAGCTCGGACCAACCTCATTCTTCTTATCAAATATGCCCTGGAAGCCTTTTATTTCCCGGCCTAGTTTGTTGGACAGCCTGGCCAGGATATCCTTTACGCCCTTTTTAACCTCGCGGGAAAGATAGATGTTGTTTTTATAGACAATGGTTATCATCGAATAGGAAAATCCTAGATCTAATATGCCTATCGGTTCATCGGTATGAGGAAAGAATTTCAGAAAAACATTGGCCAGAGATATGGGGCTTAAGGTTATCTTGCTGGGTACGATACCGGCCTCCTCTAAGGTGGCTATCTTCTCGTCCACAAAATCTTTCTTTGCCGAAGCAACAAGTAATTTCATGTTCCCGGCAGCGCTTCCCGTATCGAGGACAGAAAAGTCGAAGTATACCTCTTCCTGAGAAAAAGGTATATAACGCGAAAGTTCAAACCCTAAGGAATCCCGGATAAGCTTTTTCTCCATGCGGGGGAAATCCACCACCCGCACAAGAGTCGCCGCTCCGTCTAAGGAAAGAACAATATTATAAAGGGGCAGTTTCTTCTCATGCCAAATCTTAAAAATTGTCTTGGGCAAGTCTTCTTCTACTTTCTGGTATATAAAATCAGTAATAAGGTAGGATTCTTTTAATTTAGAGGCGGCTACTATTTTTAGGGCCGACGAACCCCAATCAATAGCAACCCTTTTAGCGCCTATTTTGGGCAGGTTAAAATCAAATTTCATTTAAGTAATTATTGCAAATATATAAAGAAAAGTCAATTATTTTGGCAGAGAAAAACACAAACCGCCTATATTCAGCTTAAGTTTTTATCTGTTTACCCTATAAACCTTGCAATTCTTGCATACTTTAGGAAATCTGTCTTCATGAAGGGTTAATACAAACTTTTTAAATCTTTCAGAATGCCAGAAATGACTGAATTCATCATCTAAAAGATTCATAAATGCGTTTTCTTTTTGAAATTCCCTTTCGTTGGCTTCATTAATCACACAGCAGGGCTGAATATGACCGCTGGATAAGATAAACGGCTCGGTCCATTTAGTGCATTTAGAGGGAGGTTGATTTCTGTCTATATTCTCATTCCAATTTATATAAATTCGTTTTTTGTAAGCTCTTCTATATACCTCTTCCCTTATCTTATCCGGAACTTTAGCCACCTTTAAATCCAAAACCTCTTTAAACTCCATAAGGCCCGTATAAAAGATAAGGACAGCCGACTGGGGTATATCTTTCATAAGCTCCGCGACAAAATCCACATAATCAGCCATCTCTTCCAAATTATGCTTGTTAATAATATAATGAAACCACAATTCCGGCAATAAGGCTTTTTTTTCCTTCTTAAGCCTTAAGAATGTACGTACATTTTTCAACATCCTGCCAAAATTGCCTCCAACTCTTATTTTCTCATAAGTTTCTTGGGTGGCTGCTTCACAGGAAAGCCAAATTTTATCTACGGCTAAATCTACAAGCTTACGGGATATATCTTCTGTAACTAAATCAAAAGTATCGAAAAATTCTACGTAAACACCTTTCTTCTTAACATATTCAAGCATTTTAAGGTAATCGGGGTTCAAGAAAGAAGAGCCGATTCCGGTCAAACCTATCCATTTAAGATGGGGAAACTGATTTACTATCCGCTTAAAATCACTAAAGCTTAGATCCCGGGAAGGCTCGCTCCAATAGGTATGCTCGCAGATAAGACATTTAAGATGGCATCTGGTCGTCGGTTCTATCTCTATTGCCTCGGGGTAAGGCGTAAACAAGGGAAATAATCTCCAGAGCGGATCTAACAAGGCAACGCCCGAATCTCTGGTTAATACCGAGCTCCATAAATAGGAATAGGCGTTTTTAAATCTCCCCTTCCTTGCAAGGTAGAAAATATTCCTAAGCCGGGAATAAGTCATACCTATGAATTTAAGACGCCTCAGATCCATATTTTACAAATGCGCGAAATAACTTATGGTTTTATCGAGCTCCTCTTGAGAATTAACATTGATATATTCCCTGCAGATAAGAAAAGACTTAACAATATTGCCGTCATCGATAGCGCACTGGATTAAATCCGGCAGCTCCTTTTCTTTTCTTTTCTGGTTTATAGGAACTTCGGGTATGTAGCCTAAGATAGAGTTTTTAAATATACAATTGCCCGTGCCCATTATGCTGCTAAAAGGGTTGCGGGGCTTTTCAATGAGCCTGAAGATTTGCTTATCCTGGGCTTCGATAACCGAATAAGTCTTTTTTATAAGTTCTTTATCCAAAACTGAAACCACTCCGCAAAGAGCGAAAGCCTCGCCTCTATTAAACTCCTGCATGAATTCCCTGTGATGGGGGTTTACCATAAACTCATCTCCCAGCATAAGCATAAAATCATCTTTTTCTAAAGCGCTCTTGGCACATTCTATGGCATGGACAAGTCCGCCTTGGCGGCGTTGAAGTACGTATTGTATATTTTTGCCCTTGTATTTGTTCCCGTATTTATTAATAATATCTTCCGGCCGGTAGCCCACCACAATAATAATCTGGTTTATTTGCTCAAGCTCTGATATGCAACTCAGGCTGTACTCTATAAGAGGCTTACCCCGCACTTTAAGCATGCATTTATTAATGTGGCCGGAAAGACGCCCCAGGCGCTTTCCTCTTCCTCCGGCAAGTATTAATGCTTTCATAAAATTCTACTTCCTGAAATTGATTACGGCGATTTCAAATATTAATCTCCGTAATCTATATTTAATCTCTGTAATCACTTTTTGAATAAATCAAGATTTCTTTTAATCCAATTAATCAAATTCCTAACCCCTGTTTCCGGCTTTGTTTTCGGTTGCCATTTAAGAAACGATTTAGCCTTATCAATATTGCAGATAAAATACGTTAAATCCCCCAAGCGGGCCGGATGAAATTCAACCTTTAAATCTTTTCCTAATATTTCAGAGATAAGATCAATGCACTCAAGAAGGGAAATAGAAGTAAGACTGCCTCCTCCAATATTATATATACCCGGCACCGGATTATTATAAAAAGCCTCAAAAGCCTCTATTAAATCCTGGGCGTATAGAATATCTCTTACCTGTTTTCCTGTCCCGTAAATTCGTATAGGCAAATCTAAAATAGCTCTTATGGAAAAATTAGCCACCCAGCCGTGGTCTTCTCCGCCCAGCTGGCGCTCGCCGTATAAACCGGTAAGCCGAAAACTAGCGGCTTTTGCTTTATAAGTGTCGACATAAACTTTAACGTAGGTATCGGCTGAGGATTTTGAAGCATGAAGCGGAGTAAGAATCCCTCCTACCATAGGATAATCTTCGGCTATCTCAGCAGGCTCTCTTGTAAAACGCCTCTCTTGCTCCTTAAGCTCCTGGTTTATTGTATTACCGTAAACATGAACTGTAGCGCAGCTGACCACAGGGATATTGAATTGCCTGGCTGCTTCCAAGACGTTTAAGGTCCCCTGGACATTAGTAGAAAAATCTAATTCTAAATCTTCCATACTGATAGTCACTGCCGGCTGAGCAGCGGTATGAATAATAAAATCGCTGCTCTTGGCATACTCGAAAAGTTCCCCTTTATTTCTTATATCGGCTTTGACTAGATTTACGCCCAAGTTTTTCAAATACTGCCAGTTGAAATCGCGGGCTTTTTCCGTATTGTAGCCGGTGCGCATAAGCTCGTACTTGGTCATATTATCATAGGAGGTGACCTGCCATCCTTTTTTTATATAGCTTTCGCAGCACCAAGAACCTATAAACCCGCAGCCTCCAGTAACAAGCACCTTTTTCATTTGTCCTGCCCGCATACTTTCTTAAATATTTCCAGCATATTCTGCGTAAACTTCGGCCAAGTCAGATTTTCTCTTACCCAAAGACCCGCTTTTCTGGATTTCTCTTTATAAGAAGAATAGTTTTCACGAATATCCTTTATGCTTGAGACCAGATCCCTGGATACTATTCCTAAACTCTCGTCTTGGACTAAAGTAGACGCGCCCATGGTAGGATAGGCTATTACCGGGACCCCGAAGCAAAGAGCCTCAAAAACCGATAAATAGCCGCCTTGTAATTTTACAGGAAAGACACAGAGGTTGCAAATAGAATATAACTGCCAGACTTCTCTTTGCGAAACCAATCCGGTAAAAATAACCCTGTCCTCCAATCCAAGCTCCTTAATAAACTTTTTCAAGGAATCAGCATAGGGATTTTTATCATTCCCGGCCAAGAGCAGCTTAATTTCCGGCATATAGCCTTTTAGCCTTAAAAGGGCCTTAACTGATTCTTCCTGATTTTTAGTGGGGCAAACTACTCCTACCTGCAAAACAATAAAGTCCTGAGCGGATAAACCGTATCTTCTATACAAATCCTCTCTCTGGCTTTGAAGAATCTCAAAATTAAAAGGCGCATCAATCCCGTAAGGAACTATAAAAGACTTTCTGTTATACCTGTTGAAAACCGCATCGGCGTTTAATCGGTCGGCCACGCATACAATGTCTACGGATTTATTAACCATGTATTTATCTATCTGGATGCCTAAAGCTCTTGCTAATCTTACCAGAGCAGAGGGATTGGGATTATTGTAGAAATCCGGAATTTCATTGCACATCCAGACCACCGGCTTACCAAGGTTACCAGCCACCCAATTAGCGGGAAAGTTATGAATATTTATAAGGTCGAATTCGCGGTAATATTTTTTAACCAGCTGCCTTAAATAGTAAGCTTCTTTAAATATCCCCAGGCTTGAAACAAGCGAACTGCTTCTAAAAGCGTAAGAAAAGTCAATATCCGGAGTGACTACGTATGTCCCTTTTATTTTTTCTCTTACTTCATCAGATACATTAAGCGTGGCTACTATATTCTTCACCCCTCTCTGCCTTAAGTTACAAGACAACTCTTTTACCAGCTGCTCCGCGCCGCCGTATATGCCCATATAACGGTTAACTATCAATACTTTCATTTTAGCCCTGCCTTAACTTAATGCCTGGGCTCTACTTATAGACACCACCATCTAGCCAAGCTTACAATCTTATATATCACTCTGCGTTATTCGGTAGCGTAGCTCGAATCGTTGCTCGTCTTACGGTTGCGCCGGGAAAATATATTAGATAGTCTTTTATCTTGATGTTTAAGGCTTAGCGAATTACGTTTCCAGCCAGGCAACCGCAACCGTATAACTTAAGCCTAAAAATATAAATATACCCTTAAGCCGATAGGCCTAGTTTGTCTTATTACTTATAATTCCGGTTATAAATCCTAGCTCCCAAGCTAAACCGGTCAAAACAAGAAGCTTAAACAACGAAAAATCTCGCAGATAAATCAAACTAACGCAGGTTGCTAAGACTAAAAACAATAACATAAAAACTGCCTTAAACGAACCGAGAAATAAAAAGGCTAAGCCCAATAAACCGACGACTTGAACCTTTCTAAAGGGCCCGTAGCGCCTTACCAAGACCCCCTGGGCTTTGCCGTACCTATGCATCATCTTAACAAAGGAAGCTGAATCCTTGGGCTTATAATGATATACTATAGCCCTGGGATTAAAAATTATGGACATTTTATTCTTCTTCAGCCTATAATCCAATTCTACGTCTTCTCCTGGCCAGAAGTCCTTTGCAAATCCCTTCTCTTTAAGAAAAGGCTCTTTTCTATACATAACATTACATGAAGCGTTGTGATCAACTTCAATTATATATTCGTCCTTGGCTCTGCGCATATAATCAATGATAAATCCTGCCTTTTTCATAAAGCGAAAAACTTTTTCCTCAAACTCGCTTGCCTCGGAAGAAAGCTTCTGAACTCCTCCGCAGGCAACGGCTCCGGGGTATTCTTCAAATCCCCGCAACAATTCCCTAAGCCAATTCTTATCCACCAGACAATCTGAATCAGTAAAAGCTAAAAATTCGGCATCGGTGCTTCCGGCGGCAAGATTGCGGGCAAAAGACGGGCCTTTATTAAAGGAATTTAAAACTTTTACTTTATCTTTATAGCCGGTAAGTTTCTTTTTTGCTTCCTGGCCTAAGCCATCGTCTACCGCGATAGCTTCAAAGTTAGGATAATCAAGGCCTAATATCGAATCAAGACAACTCTGCAAATAAGGAGAGCTTCCTTTAAAAGGAATAATTACCGCTACCCTGGGAAAATCCATTAAAACTGCCTTGGTTTAGCTTATAATTTCTGCTATCCAGAGATAATAGCTTACTCTTTCGATATTAAAAGAAATTGTTTTCGTTTATCGGTTGCCTAGCTGGGAACATCTATCGATAAACGTACGACGATTCAAGCTACGCAGCCGCTCAACGTATGTCATACATAAATAGACTATTTGCCTAGCTTACCTAAGTTATAGCTTATGAAATTCCAGGCCCCGCGCAATTTACGATAAAGATCCGATAAAGAATGAGTATCAAGCATAAACTTCATCATATACAGGGGCCTGAAATAAAATCTCTTTAAAGCTTTATCAACATAGAAATTTATCTTCTCTTCTGAAATGTCAGGATAATCCACCACCCCTTTCTGCTCGCCCTGGCCCAGCCACTTAGACCAATCCCTCGTCTTAAGCCAGCCTTCTTTTTCTGCCAGTTCAAAAAATCGAGTTCCCGGAAAGGGTACTGCTCCTGAAAATTGAATAGTATCACAGCCTAAAGACAAAGCAAAGTCCACTGTCTGCCTGGCGGTATTTTCTGTTTCGCCGGGCAGACCTATTACAAAACAGCCGTGAACCGCAAGATTGGCTTTTTTAGCCAGCTCCATAAAATGCCTTGTTTGCTCTAAGGTCATGTTCTTATTTACATTATCAAGGATTTTCTGGACTCCCGACTCAAAACCGACCAGAAGCTCCCGGCAGCCGGCTTTCTTCATCATTGCAAACATCTCAAAATCAGCATTATCCGCCCGGGCGTTTACTGAAAAAATTATCTTTAAATTCCTTCTCAGTATTTCTTCACAGATTAAGATCGCTCTTTCCTTGTTCACCGTAAAAGTATCGTCCTCAAAGAAAAATTCACCCCTTAAGACCTGAGGACATAGTTTAATATCGTACTCCAGCTCATCAACTACATTCTCAGGGCTTCTAAACCTGTATTTTAATCCGTGCATTACTTGAGGCCAGAGGCAGAAGGCGCAGCGATTAGGACAGCCTCTTCCTGAAATAACATCGATATAGGGATGAAGTTTTCCCCCGTCGAAATAGCTTAATAAATCTAAATGCCGCCAGGCCGGGAAAGGAAGTTCATCTAAATTCTCAATTAAGGACCTAGGGGAAGTTTTATAAGTGTTTTCGTCTCTGTAGTAAGCTATTCCGGATACCTTATCTAAATTTTCGAAATTTTTAACTACATCACAGACCGTATAATCATACTCGCCGATGCAGGCCACATCGACTGCGCCCTTGGCTAAGCGCAGGGTATCTTCGGGCAAAGCTGATATGTGAGGCCCGACCATTATTACTTTGGCGCAGGATTCCTCTTTTACAATCCTTGCGCATTCAATATCCGAATATATGGAAGGGGTCGTGGAATCCAGTATTACAACTTGGGGATTCTCTTTTTTTATCAATTTACGAAAATCCTGCTTATCCCAATCAAGGGCCGGAAAATCATAAAGCTTTACCTTAAAGCCTTCCTTCTCTAAGACAGCTGTGGCGTAAGCAAGCCAGTCAGGAGCCCTTAAAACCCTTCCTCTTGTCCGGGCAGCCCAGCGCTGGGTGCGGCAGAATTCTTTTACAAAAGGTTCGTTTATTACCAAAATATCCATGGCTTACTTATACGAATTACTAACCCCTACGAATATGCGAATCAAAGAAAAAGTCATACAATAGTCAAGGCCATCGGCCGTCATACAATAGTCAAACAATTGTATGACTATGTATGACAATTGTATGACATCTAGTAATTGTGATTATTTACTTAACCAAAAATTCTTATATTCGTAAAGATTCGTAAATTCGCAAGTTTATTTGGTAGTTGTCAATCAGCGTTTAAAAGTGCACCAAAAATCAGCACGAAAAGTGCACCACCCGCTGAGTCCCCAAATTAGTCTTCTTTAACCTC
>JAFGCB010000010.1 GCA_016932855.1 Candidatus Omnitrophota bacterium
CGATTTGCAAGTAAGCCATACAATAGTCATACTGTTGTCATACATAGTCATACAATTGTTTGACTACCGTATGACGGCCGAAGGCCATATGAGCATTGTATGACAATAGTTATCTTACGAACATCGAGCACCAAGAATCAAACAAAGGTTGCTACTATCCTACAATTTTTATAGTAACTTGTCAACAATATCCCTTATCAATCAACAAATAAACGTATACAAGCCATAGGGTTAGCAAATACTGAATTTATCAATAAATACAAGCCTTTTTAGCGACAAGTGCCCTCCAAGGCTTAAAAAGAAAAATACTGAAAATATATAAACAAATTTTGCCTTATTTTTAAAGGGTTTTTAGAATCTTTTAGAAAAAACCAGCTCTGGAGCTTATTTTTTTAAAAGCTAAAGTTATATTAGATTTTCTTTAGGTAGGCTTTATAATTTCTTTTGATTTCAGAAAGACTGTCTGAAGAAAATTTTTCAAGAAAGGCCTGGGTAAGCACGAAGGAAACCACGCTTTCGGCTACCACCCCGCAGGCTGTAACCGCGGTTACATCTGAACGGATAGAAGGAGCTTTTTTATGCTTCTTCGTATTTATATCCACGGATTCTAAGGGATTTGCTAAAGTAGCAATCGGCTTCATGGCAATCCTTAAAACAATAGGTGCTCCGGTCGAAATCCCTGCGATTATACCTCCGGCATTATTAGTCTTAAAACAAAAGCCTTTTGTCTTTGAATATAAAATTTCGTCATGTGACTTACTTCCCAAACGTCGGGCGTATTCAAGCCCTAAACCGACCTCAACCGCCTTTATTGCAGGAATAGACATTAAGGCCGAAGCTAGACGGCTGTCCAGACGCCTGTCCCAATGCATAACACTTCCGAGCCCCGGAGGAACTTTTTCCGCGACTATTTCTATTACTCCGCCCAGGGTATCGCCCAAGCTTTTTGCCTTTTTGATCTGGCCGATCATAAGCCTCTCGGGGAATCTATCAATGCAGCCCAAAGCCGAACCTTGAGTTTTTCTGCGTATCTGGGATATAGAAAGATTATGCCTTTCCAATAAAATCTCTCCGATTCCTGCAACGTGGCTTACTATATCTATCTTAAACTCTCCTAAAAACTGCTTGCAGATACTGCCTCCGGCAACCCGAGCCGCGGTCTCCCTGGCAGAAGCTCTTTCTAAAATATTTCTTAAATCTTTATCCTGGTATTTAAGAAAACCCAGTAAATCAGCGTGGGCTGGCCTGGGAACAGTTAAAGCCTTTAATTTATCCTTTAAGAATACGTCAATAGTCTTATCTTTATTCTTGATTAAGAAAGAGATCGGGCTGCCCAGGGTAATCCCGGCCCTCAGGCCCGAAAGAACCTGGACCTTGTCCTTCTCTATATGCATCCTCGCTCCCCGGCCGTAACCCGACTGCCTTCGGGAAAGTTCCCTATCTATAAGGTCCTTTTGGATTCTTACTCCTTTGGGAAATCCTTCCAGAATTCCCACAAGAGCCTGACCGTGCGATTCTCCGGCAGTTAAAAACCTTAACATATCGCTTTTCCTTTACTGTTAACGCTAATTACCGCGAATTAAATTCGCGAATATTCGCGAATAAAGATTAGCGGAAATTCGCGATTGAAAAATAGCGCATATCAAAAGGGAAGAATTAATTTAATGATTTTATCGCCCCAGAAAACAGCAATAAAAGTCGCGACCGATAAAAAGGGTAGATATGCAATTAAATGCGACTTTTTAAAAACCACTATATAAATACAATAAACTAAAGAAACGAGGGGTGCAAGAAAAAAAGTCAAAAACCCTAATTTCCAGCCTAAAAACGCTCCCACCATGCCTAAGAAATCCACATCACCTAGGCCTAAAGACTCTTTCTCTCCTTCAATTGACTCTTTTTTCCTGAAAGAAAGATAAATCCATAACCCAAAATCTCCCAATAACTTAAAAAAGTAAGAAAAACCAATGCAGAGAAAAACACCAAGAAAACTTTTAACAATAGGAAACTCCGTGACGCTGGTAACGCTAAGACAACTTTTATTAAACAAAAAAAAGGTCTCAATAGTGCCGGCTAAAAGCCCTAAAATTATTCCCAGAATGCAAATCCACCCCGGAATAGCCCGCCATTCTATATCAATAAAGCTTACCAGAATACATAAAGAAAAAAGAACTATATACTGCGCCGAAACAAAAGAAAAACCTAATTTTATATAGGAAACCAAGAAAACAAGCCCAGTAATAAGCTCTACAAGAAAATAGTGAAAAGATATGCTCTCTTTGCAATTACGGCAGCGCCTCTTAAGAATTATAAAACTTAAAAGGGGAATATTATCATACCAGCGTATAGGATTGTTGCATTTAGGGCAGAAGGAGGAAGGCTTAACAATAGACAGATTGCGGGGAAACCTGTAGATACAAACATTCAAGAAACTTCCGAAACATATGCCGAAGATAAATACAAAAGCTTCTATTAACATATTTAAACCGCCTGCTCTAAAGCAGTTTTCATTACTTCCAGGGGCGCGCTCTTGCGGGTCCAGAATTCAAAAGCCAAAGCTCCCTGATAAAGAAGCATGCCCAATCCGCCTTGAGCCTTAAGCCCCAAGGACCTGGCGTCTTTAATTAATCTTGTCTCTTTATTATACACTAAATCATAGACAAATAAATCTTTGTGGAAAAACTTTTTATCTATTACGCAAGTATCCTCGTCTTTTAGCCCTGAGCCGGTTGCGTCAACTAATAACTGACAGCCCTTTATTACTTCGGGAATCTGCTCAAAAAGCACAAACTCTAACTTGTTATCTACAAAATCAAACTGCGAGAAATATTCCCGGGCCGACTTAACCGCTTCTTTATTTATTTCATATATGTATATTTTTTTAACCCCGGCGTCCTTCCAGGTCAAGCTCGCCACCACAGCCCTTCCCGCTCCTCCGCACCCGGCAATAAAAACATTCTTATCCTTGGCAGCAAAGCCTAAATCCCGGCTTAAGGATTTTATAAAACCCGGCGCGTCGGTATTACAGCAAACTAATTTCCCTTTTTCTCTTTTAACCGTATTTACTGCCCCGGAAATGAAAACATAATGGTCCTGCTCCGGAAGGTCTTCGTGCCAAATACGCGGCAGCACTATTTCCCGGACTCTTACCTTATAAGGAATAGTTACATTAAAACCGATTATATCACGGCTGGAATAGGAATTTCCCTGAATATCTTTGACTTCGATATTTTTAAGGAGAAAATTTTCGACTTTAGCAGGGGTTATTTCGAATAACTTATAGGACGCTTCGATTCCGCAAGCCTTAAATGCAGCATTGTGCATTAAGGGAGAAAAGGAATGTTTTACGGGGTAGCCGATAAGGCCGTAGATCTGCATTAGAAAAGCTTATTCAAAGCATCTAAATAGGCTTTTAAAGAAGCCTCGATTATGTCGGTGCTTGAAGAAAGGCCGGAGACGATTTTCTTTCCATGTTCAAGCTCAACTTTAACAAGACCCTGGGCGTCTTTTCCCGAAGTTATTGCCTCCAGTTTATACTGAAGAAGCCTGGGCTTAAGCCTGGTAATCTTATCCACCGCCTTGAAGCAAGCATCAACCGGACCGTCGCCTTCGGATCTGGCAGTATGTTTTTTTCCTTTATAACTTAGCTCTATCTGGGCATGGGGAACTATATCCGTTCCGCTTTCTACCCTTACATTTATAAGCCTTACAACCTCGCGCCTTGGTTTTATCTGATCCTCGACAATTGCCACTAAATCTTCGTCAAAAATTTCCTTTTTCTTATCCGCGAGCGCCTTGAACTTCTCGAATATCCGGTCTATATTCTTTTTATCAAGTTTAAATCCCAAATCCTGAAGCCTCTTGGAAAGAGCATGCCGTCCTGAATGCTTTCCTAAAACAAGGTGGGTTCCCGGAAGGCCTATATCCTTTGGATCCATTATCTCATAAGTCGTCCTTTCCTTTAAAATAGCGTCCTGATGTATTCCAGCCTCATGCCTGAAGGCGTTCCTTCCGACGATAGCCTTATTTGGAGGGACTAGAAATCCGGTAAGGTTCGAGACCAGCTTAGAAGCCCGGAAAATCTCCTTTGTATCGATAGAAGTATACAAATCCGCAAACACGTCTTTTCTGGTCTTAAGGCCCATTACTATCTCTTCAAGCGAAGCATTGCCTGCCCTTTCACCAATACCGTTTATCGTACAATGAACCTGTCTTGCTCCGGCCAAAACAGCTGAAAGCGAGTTTGCCACAGCCATGCCCAAATCATTATGACAATGTATGGATATTACTGTCTTATTGATGTTAGGGACATTATCAAAAATATCGCAGATCAATGAGTTGATCTCTTGAGGGTATGAATAGCCCACTGTGTCAGGGATATTTATAGTCTTTGCGCCCTGGTTTATCGCCTCTTCGATAACTTTGAAAAGAAAGTCTCTTGATGTCCTGGAGGCATCCTCGGGAGAGAATTCTATATCATCACAAAGATTTCTAGCTAATTTTACGTGGCGTCTGGCAATATCCAGAATTTCCGACTCAGGCTTCTTGAATTTATGAGTAAGATGTATTTTAGAAGTGGCAAGAAATACATGTATGCGCGGCTTTTTTGCCTTTCTTAAAGACAGCCCCGCTTTCTCGATATCTTTTCTTATGCACCGGGCAAGGCCGCAAATCATACAGTTGTTAATTTTTTTAGCGATAGTAGAAACTGCCTTAAAGTCTCCGGGGCTTGCTATGGGAAAACCAGCCTCAATTACGTCTACCCCTAAAGTTTCAAGCTGGCAAGCAACCTCGAGCTTCTGCTCACAGCTTAAGGACGCTCCCGGAGCCTGCTCGCCGTCGCGCAAAGTCGTATCAAAAATAACTAACTTCTCCATAATCCCTCGCTAAACTCATTGTACGCTAATTATCGCTAATCTTATACTAATTTACGCGAATAATTAGCGTATATTCGCTTGAAAATTAGCGTTTATTCGCGTTTATTTCATCCAAGGCATCATCTGGCGCAAATTCTTCCCTACTTGCTCGATGGGGTGTTCGTCGCCTTCTTTTAAAAGCCTGTTAAAATTCAACCGGCCTTCTTCGTTTTCCTTAATCCATTCCCGGGCGAATTTTCCTTTCTGTATCTCTTTTAAGATTTTCTTCATTTCCTTGCGGGTCTTGCCGGTTATTATTCTTTTGCCCCGGGTTAAATCTCCATAACAGGCAGTATTTGAAACCCGCCTGCGCATGCCGGCTATTCCTTCGGCCTGAATCAAATCAGTAATAAGCTTAAGCTCGTGCAATACTTCAAAATAAGCGATCTCCGGCTGATATCCTGCCTCGACCAAGGTATCGAACCCTGCCTTTATAAGCTCGGTTACTCCTCCGCAGAGAACGGTCTGTTCGCCGAAAAGATCAGTCTCTGTCTCTTCCTTAAAGGTAGTTTCAATTACTCCGGCCTTAGTAGCGCCCAAAGCCTTGGCATAAGAAAGAGCTACCTTTAAAGCATTCCCGGTTGCGTCCTGAAATACCGCCACAAGACAAGGAACACCTTTTCCTTCTTCATACATCTTACGCACCAATGCCCCCGGGCCTTTGGGAGCCACCATAAACACGTCAACCTTTTTTGGGGGTTTTATCTGTTTAAAATGAATATTAAAACCGTGGGAAAAACAGAGGGCTTTTCCTTTCTTTAAATTCGGCTTTATGGCTTCTTTATAAACTTTCGCCTGGACATGGTCTTGAGTAAGTATCTGTATGACGTCTGCCTGCCTTGCCGCTTCTTCCGCCGGAAGAGGGGCGAATCCGTCTTCTTGGGCTTTATTGAAGTTTGGCGTGCCTTCAAGCTCCGAAATTACCACCTTGCATCCCGAATCCCTTAAACAAAGGGCTTGACCCCGGCCCTGAATTCCGTAGCCGATAATAGCGATGGTCTTATCCTTTAAAATATCCAAATCCGCGTCGCCGTCATAATAAATCTTCGGCATAACTGACCTCCCCTGTTATAAACTGTATAAAATTAAACAATAAAAAAAATCAAAATTAGTATATTCGATAATTATCTTTTGTTTAGAATTTTGAAGACTTGAGTTTATTTCTGATCTATAGTTACTTAGTTATCGCTACTTTCCCGGTCCTTACCAATTCTTTAACCCCGAGGGGCTTTAACTCGTCAAGGAAAAAATTTATCTGATTGTGGTCTCCGGCAAACTCTATCACAGCGTAAGAATCTTTTTCTTCCAGTATTTTTACATTGAGCTCTTTCTTAAGTTTTGAAAATATCTCTTTGGACTTTGAGGAGCGGTTTACCTTTACAAGCAAAAGCTCCCTGTCAATATAATCCTTCTTTATAAAATCAACAACGGTAATTACATCAATAAGCTTACTTAATTGTTTTTTTATCTGCTCTAATATTCTCTCGTCCTCGGCATTTACCACAAAAGTCATGCAGGAGACGGCAGGGTCTTGGGTCTCACCCACCGCCAGAGAATCAATATTATAGCCTCTGGCTGAAAATAAAGAAGCTACCCTTGCCAATACTCCGAACCTGTTCTCAACTAAGGCCTGTATTGTATGCTTCACTTAAACCTCACTACTTTCGGTTAGAAACCAGATTACAGCAACCAGATACCAGAAAAATAAATTCTGGTTACTGGCCTCTGGTTACTGCGGCCGAAGGCCGCCTAGGCCATGCCGCCTATCATCCTGTTGATAGCCTCTCCCGCCGGTACCATGGGAAAAACGTTTTCCTCTTCCTCAACCAAAAAGTCCATAACCACGGGCCCATCGTGTTCCAGGGCCTGCTTAATCGCATTAACAACTTCTGTCTCTTTGAAAACCTTTATGCCTTTTACGCCATAACCTTCAGCTACCTTTACAAAGTCAGGATTCTTAAGAGGAGTTGCCGAGTATCTTCTATTATAAAACAGCTCCTGCCATTGTCTAACCATGCCCAGATAATGATTATTAAGAATCGCCACTTTAACCGGGATATTGTATGTGGCAACCGTTGCCAATTCCTGAATGTTCATTTGAATCGAACCGTCGCCGGCAATATCAACCACAATCTTACCGGGATTTCCCACCTGGGCTCCGATTGCGGCCGGAAAGCCATACCCCATAGTGCCCAGCCCCCCGCTTGAAAGAAAATCCCGGGGATAATTATATTTATAAAACTGGGCAGCCCACATCTGGTTCTGTCCGACTTCAGTGGCTATAATAGCCTTTCCCTTAGTCTGATTGTAAAACTCTTCTACTACATACTGAGGCTTAATTTTCCCCGCATCACTCTTTTTATAACGCAAAGGGTACTTCTTTTTATATTCTTCAATCCTCTTAAGCCAGCTAGATGAATCCGACCCTTTCTTTATTACCTCGTTAAGCGCTCCTAATATGTTTTTAGCGTCTCCTACTATAGGTATATCTACCTTTATGTTCTTACTGATGGAGGTCGGGTCGATGTCGATATGGATTATCTTTGCCTCGGGAGCAAAGGCATCGAGCTTGCCGGTTACTCTGTCATCAAACCTGCAGCCTACGGAAATTAGCAGGTCCGATTCCGTAATAGCCATGTTAGCATAGACTGTCCCGTGCATTCCGGGCATGCCCAAATATAGATCATGCTCAGCCGGAAAACCTCCTAGCCCCATCAGAGTAGTGGTAACCGGGGCGCTTATCTTCTCGGCAAACTCCTTAAGCTCCTGGTGGGCTCCGGAGATTATAACTCCCCCTCCGGCAAGGATTGTCGGCCTTTTTGATTCTTTTATGGCTTTAGCTACCTTCTTAATCTGACCGGGATGCCCGTAATAAGTAGGCTTGTAGCTTCTCATATGGATCTTATCGGGGTAACTAAATTCCGCGTCATGCAGCTGGATGTCTACCGGCAGATCTATGACTACAGGGCCGGGTCTGCCTGAAGAAGCGACATAAAAAGCCTCCTTGACCGTATAAGCTAGCTCCTTTACGTCTTTTACTAAATAGTTATGCTTGCTGATAGAACGGGTAACGCCGGTAACATCTGCTTCCTGAAAAGCATCGTTTCCGATTAAAGAGGTCTTGACTTGACCGGTGATTGCCACAATCGGAACAGAATCCATATAAGCGGTGGCAATACCCGTAGTCAAGTTAGTCGCTCCCGGTCCGGAAGTAGCGACACAGACGCCTACTTTCCCCGTTGAGCGGGCAAAACCGTCAGCGGCATGCGCGGCTGCCTGTTCATGCCGGACAAGAATAAACTTAAAAGGCCCGTCATAAAACCTATCGAATATGGGAATAACCGAGCCCCCGGGATACCCGAAAATAATCTCAACCCCTTCTTTCTTTAAGCTCTCGACTAAAATCTGCGAACCCTTCATAATCAGTTAATTATATCATGTATGAATAATTAAATTAAACTACTTTCCGGCTTAAGTTTAAACTTTAAAATGCTAATTTTACATTTTAAAATTTCCGTTTAATCCTTAAACACCGCTCCTGTCGAAGCGGAAGTGACCGCCTGGGAATAACGGTATAAATATCCCGAGTTTACCTTTAAAGGCAAGACTTTCATCTGAGATAAACGCTTTTTTATCTCTTCCTTGGAAAGCCTGGCTTCTATCTTTCTTTCCGGTATATCTATCAGGATTTTATCGCCGTCTTTTAAATAGGCTATTAAACCACCTTCGCCTGCTTCGGGTGAGATATGCCCGATGCAGGGGCCCCGGGTCCCTCCGGAAAACCTCCCGTCAGTAATAAGCGCGACGTCCTTATGAAGTCCCATGCCTACAATAGCTGAGGTCGGAGAAAGCATCTCGCGCATCCCCGGTCCGCCTTTAGGACCCTCATAACGTATGACTACTACATTTTTCTTTTTAATCTTACCCGCCAATATACCCCGCATCGCC
Organism: Candidatus Omnitrophota bacterium; assembly: GCA_016932855.1. GTDB lineage: Bacteria > Omnitrophota > Gorgyraeia > Duberdicusellales > Duberdicusellaceae > JAFGCB01. The sequence continues at coordinate 8,865 of JAFGCB010000010.1, forward strand.
TCTTCCTCAGAGTTAAATATCCGGGCTGTTCCTTCAAACTGCATCATATCGGAATCGACCGCAGACTGCTTTACTACGCAGCCGTCTTTAGCTAAATTACCGTATAAAATAGCTATACCGCCCTGCCGGTGATAAGGCTTATCTAAAGGCCTTATTACGTCGCTATCGAAAATATTGGCATCTTTAGCGATTATTTTTATCTTCTTGTCCCCGACGGTTATATTATCTTTTAAATTAGAGATCAGTCTTTTAAGCACCGCCGGTATGCCTCCGGCGTAATCCAAATCCTCCATAAAATAATCGCCTGCCGGTCTCAAATTAGAAATGTGAGGGGTTATCTTTGAAATCTTGTCAAAATCCTTAAGAGACAGTTCTACTCCTGCCTCCTTAGCGATAGCCATAAGATGAAGTACCGTGTTAGTCGATCCGCCTAAAGCCATATCCACGCTTATAGCGTTGGTTAAAGAATTTTTATTGACTAAATCCTTTGGTTTTATATCATGCCAAACCAGGGCTACTATCCTCTGGCCTGACTCATAAGCAATCCTCTTCTTTCTGCTTAAGACCGCCGGGGTAGTAGCGCACAAAGGAAGCGAAAGCCCCATTGCCTCTATAAGACAGGCGGTTGTGTTTGCCGTGTACATACCCTGACAGGACCCGCAGGAAGGACAAGCCTCCATTTCTAAAGCAGCTCTTTCCTCCTCGCTCATCTTACCTGCTTTAAATCTTCCTACAGCCTCAAAAGTGTCCCTTACCAAAGAAAGCCTCCTCTTTCCGTAATGGCCGGAAAGCATAGGGCCTGCTGTAACTACAATCGTAGGTATATTGATCCGCAAAGCACCCATAATCATCCCCGGATTTATCTTATCGCAATTAGTGAGTAAAACTAATCCGTCCAAGCCGTGGGATAGAGCCTCTGTTTCAATAATATCAGCTATCAATTCCCTGGAAGGCAAAGAATACTTCATGCCCGCATGACCCATGGCAATACCGTCGCATATCCCCGGGACCCCGAATATAAAAGGGGTTCCCTGGGCATTCTCCACTCCTCTTTCGATATAACGCTCCAAATCCCTCATATTAGTATGTCCGGGGATAAGGTCGGTAAAAGAAGAGGCGATACCGATAAACGGCCTTTTCATATGAGAACTGGATATGCCTGTTCCGTATAATAAAGCCCTGTTAGGCATACGCTCTAAACCCTTCTTTGTCTTATCTGACCTCATCTCATATTCCTCCAATAGCGTTTAGCGTTTAACGGTTAGTTCAATTTCAACTATACGCTACACGCTAAGCCCTATACGCTAATCTAGTCGGCGCCTTCTAATTCACCTAGCTCTTTCAAGACCCCGAAATCATCCAGTTTTTTCTCGACCAAAACCGGTTTTACGTATTTATCCACCAAATCTTTGGTGTTTTCTACTTTTAGCTGCTTAAAAAGAAAATCAAACTCCTCTTCAAGCTTCAAGGCGATATTATTCTTTATATCTGTGGATAAAGAAAAAAGCTGCTTCTTAAAAAGGCCCAAAGCCTTCTTTCTTGTCTTGTAAATAAACTGCTCTTCGGTATCAGTCTCCTTGCGTTCACCTGCTAAATTTTCTTTTATCCAGGTATAGATGGTTTCTTTTGTAGTAAGAGGTAAATTATCATAGACAATATTCTGAAACTGGGTGGCTAAATGGACTTCAGCGGTTTCGACTTCGGGAAATTTATGAAAAGCCTCCGAAGGCAAGGTTGAAGCTCCGTGCTGGACCGCGCCGGCCATGCCAAATTCCTTACGGGCAACCTCTGAAATCCTCTTTAGCGTATCAAAATCTATACTTACCTTAGCCAGGCTTCCGTCAGGCAGAATTACCCCTCCGTGAGAAGTTCCTGTCTGAACGCTCATTTTTGAAATGCCTTTAAGTTTTCCTACATAATCCAAGTAACCCTGCATAAAAGCCTTAAGTTCCTCGGGGGTTGAATTTTTCTTCCCGACTTCCCCGATTTCTCCCCCTACAGAAATTTCTATGCCTTGAGGCTGTTTATCTCTTATGAATTTTGTAAATAACCCGCATACTTCAAAATTATTTCTCTGCTGCTCAAGAAGAGTTTCCTTCTCTAAATCCACAAGGGTAGAAGAATCTATATCAATATTGTAGAAACCAGCCCTTATAGCTTCATCGATCAAAACCTTAAGTTTGCTGATTTCCTCTTGGGGATTTTTAAGATAATTTTCTGCCTTTACCTGAAAATGGTCGCCTTGAATAAATACGCAACCGGAAAAACCTTCTTTTACCGCCGAAGCTAGAATAAGACTTACGTATTCAACCGGTCTCTGGCCGGTATAGCCTATTTCCGATTTGGCTATTTCGAATATGAAAGCTCCGGCATTATACTTGTTTGCCACTCTGAAGATAGCCGAAGCTGCCTGGTAAGTAAAGGTCCTTAAATTAATGGCCGGAACGGTAAAGCCGCTTATCTCGCCTCTTCCCCTTGCTTGATAAAAAGACTGGATTGAAGACGCAGACACCCCTGCCTTGCAGGCAATATTCCATATAAGCCAAAATGAAAGATTCTTTATGTTTTCATCATCAGACATAATAACCTGTTCGACCAGCAAATTCATGTCTTTCTTAAGCAGTTGCCTATCGGTTATGCTTATCTTATCATCAACTACGCTAACGCCTTTTAACGCTCCTAGAAATTCTCTGGCATCCTTATAAACCATCTCTTGCGCCTCCCTTTAAGTTAAAATTTTAATAAGCCTTAAGTAAGAATCAGTATTTAGCCATTTTTTATTATCAGTAGCTTTCTTAAACTTTAAAGCGACCAGCTTGTCTGCCTGAATCCCCACTGCTTTTGCTTTTTTTCTCCCTAAAAGAAGTTCTGTTGCGTAATTACCAAATCTAGCCGCTAATATCCGGTCCCGGCAGCTAGGCCTTCCTCCCCGCTGGATATGCCCTAAGACAGTTACCCTTGTCTCAAGAGACGTTCTTTTCTTTATTTCTTCAGCGATATCCTGGGCTTTGGCTGCTCCTTCAGCTACAACAATAATCCAGCTAATTTTGCCTTTCAGATTACCTTCTACTATAGAAGTACAAATCTTATTTATATTATACTTTCTCTCAGGAATTATGGCTTCCTCACAGCCTCCGCCCAGAGCCGACTCCAAGGCGATATACCCACAGCCTCTTCCCATAACCTCAACTACGAAAATCCTTTCTAAAGAAGTGGCGGTATCTCTTATCTTATCAATAGCATCCAGAACAACATTCACCGCTGTGTCTGCGCCTAAAGTAAGATCAGTGCCTACTATATCATTATCTATGGTAGCCGGAACGCCTATAATAGGAAATTTAAATTCTCTACAGAAAATATCAGCCCCCCGAAAGCTTCCGTCCCCTCCGATAACTATAAGCCCCTCTATCTTATTATCTTTTAAAGTTCTGTAGGCTTGCTTTCTTCCTGGTTTACTGAAAAACCTCTTGGAGCGGGCGGTCTTAATAATAGTGCCTCCTAGATTAATAATCCCTGAGACATCCCTTCTTGTTAACTCCTTAAGGTTTCCTTCAATAACTCCTTCATAACCTCTAAGAAAACCGTATACCCGTACGCCTCTGGCCACCGCTGTACGGACTACCGAACGGATTGCTGCGTTCATTCCCGAGCTATCGCCACCTGAAGTTAAAACACCTATTCTCCTCATAACAACCACTATACGCTAAACGCTA
>JAFGCB010000011.1 GCA_016932855.1 Candidatus Omnitrophota bacterium
TTACGCTTTTTCATAGAATAGCCTCCTTTCCCTTAAGAGCCTATTCTAACTTAAAATGCCCTCTTTGTTAATGGGGGTCAGTATATACATGAACATATCATTAAATACCTCGAAAGTATATCGCAAATCATCTCGAACCCAAAACCCAGAATCGAGGATCGAGGATCGAGGATCGAGGATCAAACCATGCTAATTCAATTACTGATTATCCAGATTCTTACTTTTGCCGGAATTATTATTGTCCTACGACTCTTATTCCAGAAAAATCTAAACAGCGCCCTTAAAAGATTACGCCAACTTCACGAGCAAGCCCTTATAAAGGAAGCGGAGCTGAAAGAAAAACTGGAAAAGGCTGAACGGGAAAAAGAGGCTGAAATAGAAAAAGGACGGCTTGCGGCCCAGCAGATCTTAGACGCCGCCAAAAAAGAAACAGAGACTTTACGCCTGAATTCCGAAGAACAGGCGAAACAACAAACTCAGAAAATCTTAAGCCAGGGTAAAGACGAGCTTGAAAAACTAAGAGCTAATCTTTTGTCCGAGATAGAAACCAAGGCCCTGCACTTATCCTCAGAGATGATCAAATACGCTTTTAGCGCCGAAGGAAAAGCCGGCCTTCAACGCCAGTTAATAGACGAAACCATTCAGGAAATAAACAATTTAGAATCCGGCAGATTCTCGGTAAAAACCGACCAGGTCAGAGTAATCTCGAGCTTTCCTCTTACTGACCAAGAAAAAGAAAGGCTTGCAAACATCATCTCTGAAAAAACAAACCTTAAAGTAAGCCTGAAAGAGGATACTGACCCCGAACTTATAACCGGCCTGGTCCTTGAAATCGGCGACCTGATAATCGACGGCAGCCTTAAAAACAAACTCAAAAAAGTTATACCCTACCTCAAAAATCGCTAAGCGATTTTTGAGGTAATGACAAATCCCAAACGACAAAACCCAAATGATATTGGTAGTATTTGGATTTGGGATTTATAATAAATTTGTATTTTTATGCGGATAAATTATGGATATTAAAATCCCCACCCTGGACATTAAAGAAGTAGGCTCGGTAAAAGAGGTAAAGCACGGCATTGTTAAAGCCGACGGGCTTCCAAGCTGTGTTTACGGGCAATTAGTCGAGTTTTCCGGCGGAATAAAAGGTATGGTCATAGGATTTACCCCTTCGGAAGTATTGATAATTGTCTTAGGGGACGACCGAAACATAAGCGTACAGGATAAAGTGACCAGCCAGACCGAGCTTTTAACCGTTCCTGTGGGCGATAATTTCATCGGACGCATAGTAGACAGCCTGGGCAAACCTCTTGACGGAAAAGGCGATATACCCTCAGCTGATTACTACCCGGTCTTCCGCCAGGCAGCCGGAGTCATGGAGCGAGAGCCGATTAGCGAACCTTTTCTTACCGGAACAAAAATCCTGGACTTAGCTGTTCCTATCGGCAAAGGCCAAAGAGAACTTATTGTAGGCGACCGCCAGACCGGAAAAACAAGCATCGCCCTCGATGCTGTAATCAATCAAAAGGGGAAAAATGTAATCTGCATCTACTGCTGGACAGGGGGCAGTTACACCACCTTTAAAAAAATAATGCATACCCTGGCAGAGAAAAGAACCCTCGGCTATACTCTCGCGGTCTGCGCCACAGCCGCCAGCCCTACCGCCGAACAATACCTTTCTGTGTATACCGCGGCGACTCTGGGCGAATACTTCATGTATAAAGGAAAGGATGTGTTTGTCATCTTTGACGACTTAACCAAACATGCCTGGGCCTACCGGCAAATCTCTCTTTTACTTGAACGCTCACCGGGAAGAGAAGCCTATCCAGGAGACATCTTCTATATACACTCGCAACTGGTAGAGCGAGCCGGAAGGCTTCATCCTGATTTCGGGGGAGGAACAATGACCTTCTTTCCTATAGTCGAAACCCTGCAAGGAGATATAACCGGCTATATTCAATCCAATCTTGTATCCATGACCGACGGCCAAGTCTATTTAAATACCGGGCTGTTCCATGAAGGATTTAAGCCGGCTATTGACTTGGGACTGTCGGTCTCACGCATAGGAAGCAAAGTTCAATGCCCGGCCATAAGAGAACTGGGCGGCGGACTTCGCCTGGAATACGCCCAATACCGGGAGATGCTGAGGATGACTAAATTAAGGACCCGGCTCTCCGATGAAGCGATGCAGCAAATGAAAAGAGGAGAGGTTTTACACGAACTGCTGATGCAAGAAAACTACAACCCCGTATCTTTGGTAGAGGAAATCGTTCTCTTCTATGCTTTTCAAAAAAGAATTCTTGAAGTCCTGGACCCCGGACAGCTTACCCGGTTTAAAAATGAATTCTTCGGATTTCTCTACGCGAAGAACCCTTCGTTTGTTCAGAAAATAGAAGAAACCCAAGAACTTACTCAGGATATAAAAGGGTTGCTTGATAAGGAATTCATTGAATACTTTAAAAAACTAAAAGAAGAAAAAACTTAAGTTCTAAACCTATTGTTATTTAGTAGTTATTCGTAGTTATTTATAACTATTAGGATTTGTTGCTATTGCGACAAACAACCCTTAGTGACCACTAGTGACCATTATTAACCATTAGTAACTATTAGTAACCATTAGCATAGTAACCCTTAGAAAAGAAAATGATTCCCATTACTCAATTAAAACAGGATTTGGAATTCAATAAAAGTCTGGGCGAGATTATAGAAGTATTAAAGATAGCCGCCTCCATCCAGCTTCGCCAATTCCAAGCAAAAGAAAAACCCTCTAAAGAATTCTTTGAGCATTTTGAAGGTATTCTGGGACTTATTGATTCCCAGCAAGCCCGGCATCCTCTTTTATTCTCCAAAGAAAAAGGCGGAACCTGCGTTGTGGTGATTACCCCTAACGAAGGGTTTGCCGGAGAACTGAATACTCTTCTGGTAAATGCCGCCCTGGACTCGCGAAAAGATATAAAAAACGACGGCCTGGTTGTACTCGGAGAAAGAGGAGCCTCTTATCTTGAAGAAATGGATGAATCTTTTGTCTATTTTCCGGGCCTGACCGAAGATATTAAACCCAAACAGGTCGAGGGACTGGAAGAATATATCATAAATGAATATCTTAAAGGTAAGATCAATAAGGTTATAGTGATATACGCTCACTTTTTGACCATTACCTCCCATAAGATTGAACGAATACAGCTTCTTCCTTGTTCTTCTCTTTTTAAAGAAAAAACAGCCTCTTACGAGAAAATCGATGACCTCTTAATCGAACCCTCATTCAATAAGGTAGTAGAAGGAATGGTGCGTCTGTGGCTGCGCTGGACGATTTATAATATCTTCTGGTCAAGTAAATTATCCGAGCTTGCCTCCCGGCTTATGCATCTGGAAGGAAGCTCCCAGGAGCTTACTAATATAAATCGTAAGCTTGCCCTGCAGTACTTTAAACATGTCCACGCCATAGCCGATAAATCTATAAGAGAGATTTCGGCCTCCCGACTTGTTAGACGATGAGCGATAATACGCAACAAACCGCACAAGAGAAAGAAAGAATAGGCAAAGTAATAGCCGTATACGGGCCGGTTGTTGATGTCCAGTTTGAAATCAAGGACTTAGTCCCCGGAGTCTATGAAATAATAACGGTTAAAACCTATGAAGCCAAAGATGTCGTCTTGGAAATAATTGAGCACAGGCAAGGAAGTATATGCCGCTGCATAGCCCTTACTCCTACCTACGGCCTGCAGCGAAATGCCCCGGCCTACACCAAAGGTTCAATCCTAAGGGTTGCTCCGGCGGAAGACCTTTACGGACGGGTCCTTAATGTCTTAGGCAAACCCATTGATAACAAAGGGCCCATTGAAGCTGTAAGCTCTGTGCCTATCCGCAATCCCAATGTAGAACGCGAAGTATCGGCCGAGGAGAAATCCGGTGTAAAATTTGAAATCATGGAAACCGGGATTAAGATGTTTGACCTTCTTTTTCCTCTCATAAAGGGCTCGAAAACAGGCATCTTAGGAGGCGCTGCTCTTGGAAAAACCATTTTAATCCTGGAAATTATTCACAACGTTATCCGCAAGCAAAAAGGAGTATGCGTATTCGCCGGAATCGGTGAACGAACAAGGGAAGGAAACGAGCTCTATCATGAATTTGACCGGACCAATTTGCTGGAACGCTCGGTGCTGGTCTTCGGCCAGATGAATGAATCGCCGGGAGCCCGCTTCGAAGCGGCTCAGGTAGGAGTAACCCTTGCTGAATCATTGCGGGAAAAAGGTAAAGATGTATTATTCTTTGTAGATAATGTATTCCGCTTTGCCCAAGCCGGAAGCGAACTCTCGGCTCTTTTGGGCAGAATCCCCTCGGAAACCGGATACCAACCCACACTTACCAGCGAAATAAGCCAGTTCCATGAACGAATCCGCTCCCATAAAGGAAAAAGTATCACCTCCGTGGAAGCGGTCTATGTACCGGCTGACGACCTTACTGACCCGGCGGTAGTTGCCATTTTCAGCCACCTGGATTCACTGATGGTTCTCTCCCGGGCCCATGTCCAGCGCGGCCTGTATCCGGCGGTAAGCCCTTTAGCTTCTTCTTCGGGGTTTTTAAGCCCTGATACCGTGGGCAAACGTCATTTTGAAATAGCTAATAACGTGCTTCGGCACTTCCAGAAATACGACGAACTTCAGCGTATTGTGGCTATTATCGGAAAGGAAGAATTGTCGCGGACAGAAAGGATTATTTTTGACCGGGCCCGCAAGCTTCAAAACTTTTTGACCCAGCCTTTCTTTTGCGCTGAAATGTATACCGGCCGCAAAGGCTGTTACGTAAATCTGAAAGATACTCTCGAAGGCTGCGAAATGATTATGTCGGGAAGAGTGGATGCTCTCTCTGAAGAAAAATTCTACATGATCAGCACGATAAATCAGGTCACCTCCGCGTCTTAAAATAAAAAACTATGTCCAAATTAGGTGAAATTTTAGTTCAGAAAGGCTTAATTACCGAACAGCAGTTTAACCAGGCCCTGGCAGAAAGTAAAAAGAGCGGGGAAATACTGGGTAAGACCCTTATCCGGCTTAACTTGATTACCGAAGAAGAACTGCTTAAAGCTTTAAGCGAACAGCTGGCCCTTACCTTTTATCCCAGCCTTAAAGATGTCTCCATAGAACCCGAAGTAATAAGCGCTGTTCCGGCCAAATTTGTCTGGTACTATAAGTTCGTGCCCCTTAAACTCCGGGGTAAAATCCTGACCATCGCGGTTTCTGACCCCCTGGCTGTATGGGCAATGGAGGATTTGAAGCTACATCTGGGATTTCATGTCGAAAGAGTCCTGGCTACGGAAAAAGAAATAATTGATTCAATCCAGCGCTACTACGGAGTAGGAGCGGAAACCGTCCAGGAAATTCTTACTCAGGACAAAGCAAAAGTCCAGGAAACCCAGGCTCAAGCAAGCGAAGAGATAGAGGATCTGGAGAAATCGGTCCAGGCTGCCTCGGTAATAAAACTGGTCAACCAAATCCTGACTGAAGCGATTTCGGTCCGGGCCACCGATATTCATATCGAACCCTACCGCAACAAGGTAAGGCTACGACATAGAATAGACGGCATTCTATATGACATGAAAGTGCCCGAAGAAATTAAATACCTGCATAAAGCCATAGTAGCCAGAATAAAAATAATCTCAAATCTAAACGTGGTGGAAAAACGCCTGCCGCAAGACGGCCGCTCCATAGTTAAAATAGGGGACCGCCAAGTTGACTTAAGAATTTCCATCATACCTACGGCTTACGGTGAAAACGTAGTTATTAGAATCCTGCCGGTCCATCTTCTTTATAACCTGCGGGATTTAGGCTTACTCGAAGACGAAATGAAAATAATCGAAGGGCTTATAGATAAACCTCACGGAATAATCCTGCTTACCGGCCCCACGGGTTCGGGGAAAACCACTACTCTATATACCTGTCTTAGTAAACTAAATAAAAACGCGGTTAAGATAATCACTATCGAAGACCCGGTTGAATACGAGCTTGACGGGATCATGCAGTTCCAGGTAAAACCGGAAATAGGCTTAAGCTTTGCAACAGCTCTTAGGAGCATTCTGCGCCATGATCCCGATATAATGATGGTAGGTGAAATAAGAGATTTGGAAACAGCGGAACTGGCCATACGCACCGCTCTTACCGGGCATCTTATCTTTTCAACCCTTCACACCAACGACGCGGCAAGCGGAGCAACCCGGCTTCTGGATATCGGCATTGAACCGTATCTGGTTGCCTCATCGGTAAATGCTTTTATCTCTCAAAGACTGGTAAGAATGGTCTGCCCGGCGTGCAAAGAGCAATTGCAAGAAAAAAAGCCCCTTCCTAAAGCCCTGGAAGGAATTAAGCTCTTCTACGGAAAAGGATGCCAGGAGTGTAATTCAATAGGCTACAAAGGAAGAACCGCCATATATGAAATGCTTGTTATTAACGACGATATTCAGGAATTAATACTAAAAAGGGCTTCCGCCACCCAGATTAAAAAGAAAGCAAAAGAATTCGGATTCAGAACTCTTTGGGAGTCAGGCTTGCAAAAGATTAAGCTGGGCCTTACCACTTATGAAGAAGTATTGCGGGTAACAGAGGTGGAGTAATACTGGATACTTGATCCTTGATAAACTAATCACAGATGACTAAATTCCAATCACCAGACTTTAAAAGTCAAAATTTAAAATGCAAAATTGCAATTCAAAATTCAAAATTATCTTAAAAAAATTAATTCTTCAAACTTTTTAACTTTTTAATTGAAATTCGGTACTCTCCGTTGGATATTAAGGAAACGATAGATGAAATTTATTTATCAGGCAAAAAAAGGATTAAATGAAGTTATCGAAGGCGTAATAGAAGCCCAAACCCAAGAACAAGCTCTAAAGAAATTAACTGACCAGGGGCTTTTCCCCATGAACATTACTCCCTATTCCAGCCTGACCGAAGAAAAAACTTCCCCCCAAAGGCCTAAAGCCACGCTCACCTGGATGCCTAAGAAAATTACCGCCAAAGATATCCTGATCTTTACTCAGAAACTTACAACTCTTATCAAGGCTAAAGTAGAACTCCTGCAATCCTTAAGAATCCTTCATGAACAGACAGAAAACCACAAGCTTAAAGAGACCATCATGGAAATATATAACGAAACAAAGGAAGGAAAGGTATTTTCGGAGTCGCTTAAGAAATTCCCCAAAACATTCTCGCCTCTTTATGTAAATATAGTAAAATCCGGTGAGGCAAGCGGGAGATTGGACAAAGCTCTAATCCAAATAAACGAATTTCTTCAAAACCAGCAAACCTTGCGCACCAAAATAGGAGTGGCTTTAGCCTATCCTGCAATGCTTGCCTTGGTGGGATGCGCAAGCATCCTGGTACTGATGAATTTCGTAGTCCCGAAGCTTAGAGGGATTTTCTCAGAGCTCGAAACAGAACTGCCGCTTTTAACCAAGATAATCTTTGAATCAAGCTCCTTTCTGCAAAAGGGCTCGATTTGGATATTCCTGGCGGCTGCAGTAAGCTTTTCTTTAATATACTACAAAGGCGGAAGCACTTATCTGAACCGTATATTAAGAAAAATAAAAGCCAATCTTCCGATAGTAAGACGCCTGGTTAAAAACCAGGAGTTGATTCACTTTACCCGTTCATTTAACCTGCTTCTGCGAAGCGGCGTGCCGGCTCTGCAATCTCTACAAATAGTGACCCCCACCATAGATGACGAAAAAATGCAGAGCCAATTAGCTAAAGTCTGCCAGGATGTCGCCTCGGGAAGCTCGGTGTCTAAAAGTATGCATATCCATACAAGCCTTCCTGATTTTTTTATCAAAATGGTGACGGTGGGCGAGGAATCCGGCAGGCTCGAAGAGGTGCTTGATGAAATCCTATACTCCTACTCCCAGCAGGTAGAGGCGGACATATCGGTTATTACCTCGCTTCTTGAGCCGATTCTTATATTAATCTTGGGGCTAATTCTGGGAGCTATTGTATTATCCATACTTCTTCCCATATTTGAAATAACTCAAATAGTCCAATAACGAAAAAACTATGAAACTTCCTTTATGCATAGAACTTGGCGACCGGATGATGACAATCCTGGGCATAAAGCAGCCCCATCTTTATTGCCATACAGAAGCGGTGGCCGGCCTCTCCGATGAACAGATTACTGACCTTTTAAAAGATAGCATACAAAAGCTTAAATTAAGACCTGAATCCACAATCCTAAGCCTTCCCAGAAATCTGGCTACAGTACGAAACCTCCATCTACCTTCTCAAAACACCGAAGAAATCGCCAAGATGGTTGATTTAAATGTGGTCCGGATTGTTCCTTACCGCAAAGAAGAGATTCTCTCAAGCTATCAATTAATAGGACTTGACGATATAGGGTATTCCAAGGTTATTTTAGCGATTATCCACAAAGATGTAACCAAACGAATGCTTAAAATTATCGAAAATACCGGTCTTCTAATCGACAGAATACTTTTAAGTTCCTACGGAGCGAGGGAATGGACACTATATAATTATAAACCCCGGATAAAATCCGACCAGCTTAATCTCTTGCTGGATATTAACTATGATTTTACCGACTTTATAGTATTCGACAATAACAATCTGCTCTTTACCAGAAGCGTATCCTTGGAAGCTGATAAGCTTAAGGAACCCTCGCAGGCTACACGATTTATAGGAGAGATACGGCAATCCCTGGTGGTCTTCCAAAACGAAGAAAGCAATAAAAAACTCTCCAATATTTTTCTTTCCGGAGCTGTTTTGCCCTGTAAAAATCTAAGCCGGACTATTGAAAAAGAAATGGATATACCCACCATAGACGTCCCCCAGCCTTACGGGGAAGGTAAGCTTAAACTAATCTCGACCGCGTCCGGAATATCCGAATACGCCTCCTTAAGCGCCCAAACAGCCTTTCTTCTGAAAGAAAGGAGTAAGCGGATTCTCTTTACGGTGCCCGAGATACAGATACGCCAGAACCTAAAAGAAAAAACAAAAAAGCTTACTCTCCTAGGAGGCCTGGCTATATATTTATTCACCCTGGTCTGCGGTATGTTCCTGGGAAGAATCTATAATCAGCAAACCTTCCTGGACAGGGTTAAAGAGAAAAATATCGCTATCGGAAAAGAAATCGGAGAACTTCCCGCAAAATTAACCAAAATAAGGATTGTCAAAAACTGCCTTAAATCCAGAATGACTCCTTTACGCCTTTTATCCGAACTGCAGAAAGTTATGCCTGAAGAAATCGCGGTTGAATTTGTCTCATTAAGCGAACAAAAAAAAGTAACCTTAAGAGGACAAGCCCGGGAACTATCCGAGGTTTTCAAATTCGTTACCACCCTGGAAAATACCGAATACTTTAAAGAAGTGCAGACGCGATACACGCGCAAGAAAAAAGTAAAAGACAAAGAAGTGACTGACTTTGAGCTTTCTCTGACCATAATAGAATTATAAAAAATGCCAGAAAATATTACAAACACATGAAAGGTAAAACAAAAATCTTAGCCGTCATAGCCGTCGGCATTATTTTTATCTTTCTGGTCGAAAGACTGGTCATCAGGGGCCTAAAAGAAAAAATAACTTCTCTTGACCAGGAAACACAAATGCAGGAAGCTAACTTAAAGCATAATCTTGCCGTAAGCAAAAGAAAGGACAGTATCCTCAAAGAATACGAAGAATTTCAAGGATACCTTACCGGCGAAACTCAGGATAAGAAAATAATCGCCCAGTTCTTGAAAGAAGTGGAAAGAATCGCTCATAACTCTGGAGTATCTATAATAAACCTTAACCCCGACAGCAACCCCAAAGAAGAAAAAGAGTATAAGAAATTTAAAGCCGAGCTTCGGGCCGAACTGGAACTTCAAAGACTTATTGATTTTTTCCATAAGATTCAAACCAGCAGTCTGCTCATAGAAGTAGACAAGTTCTCGACAACTGCCAAAGACGAAGAAGCAAGCCTTTTAAACCTCGAAGCCACGATAAGCATCTGCATACCCTAATACTTAGTCCTGGATGCTAGTACATAAAAAACAGAAATTGACAAACATGCCGTTAAACACCGCAAAAGCATATTTCAAACTATACCGCGTACTGCGTACCGCGTACCGAGTACTGAGTACGGCTAATCGGGTATCGGGTATCGCGGATCGAGGATCCAGAAAGAGTTTTACCCTCGTCGAACTAATGGTAACGGTATCGATTTTATGCGTGGGGCTTGTTTTAGTCCTGCGCTCAATGCTTACAGTCTTCGCCGCCTTAGATACAGGCCAAAATAGAATTGAAGCCCTAAGATTTATGGAGACAAAAATAAGCGAAATTAAACAAGAATCTATGCAAGAGGATGGAACGGAAACAACGACTAAAGAAGGCAAAGTGATGCTAGGAAAAAGGCCGGCAAGCTGGAACCTGGAAATAACTCCTTTGCAAGAAGAAGAAGAAGAAGAAGAAGAAGAAGAAGAAGAAGAAGAAGAAGAAGAA
>JAFGCB010000012.1 GCA_016932855.1 Candidatus Omnitrophota bacterium
CCCTTGAGCGTAGTCGAATGGGCCGAAACCCGATAGGCGATACCCGCAAGACGTTTAAATAATTATTAAAGATTTTAAAGAAATGAAGCTTAGATATATTGCTTTCAGTTTAATAAGCGGTATTTTAAGCGGTTTAAGTTTCAACTTTCCTTTTCTTTCCCTCCTGTTGTGGTTTTCGCTTGTATCCTTATTTTTTACCGTAAAAAATACTACCTATCGGGGAGCCTTTCTTTATTCTTATCTGGCCGGTTTTGTCCATTTCTTGGTAGCAATATACTGGATTCGTTTCGTTACCACCCTGGGCCTTTTTCTTCTTATTTTTTACCTTTCGTTTTATTGGGGCTTGGCCGGTTTAGCTTCGAAGCGGTTTCTTGAATCCAAAAAAAACATTATTTTTATTCCTTTCCTTTGGATAATCCTCGAGTATGTTAGAGCCCAATTCGGCGGGTTTGGCTGGGCTTTATTCGGATACAGCCAGTATAGGTGGATTTATCTTATTCAATCCGCGGACATGCTGGGAGTGTGGATAATTTCTTTTTTAATCGTCTATTGTAACCTGCTTTTATTTAATTTTTTTCAACTCCCGGATAAAAGGCCGGTAATTAAACAGCTGTTTGTTTTTATAATCCTGTTTTTTTCTTTTATTGCTTACGGTTTTTTATCCTTGAAGACAGAATATTCAAGTGATAGAGCCTTATCTATAAGTATAGTCCAGCCTAACGTAGGCCAGTATAAGAAATGGGATGCTTCTTATTATCCGGAGATTCGGGATACCTTGGTAAGACTTACCGAGAATACCCCTCGGGATTCCCTAGTTATTTTTCCTGAGGCCAGCTGGCCTTACGGCCTTAATGACAACGATTTCGCGGACTTAAGAGTTTTTATAAAAGAGGTGGACCGAGATTTAATCATGGGAATCGTGGAAGAGGAAAGGGGGAAGTTTCACAATTCTTCCTTTTTATTTTTAAAAGACGGTTCATTTATCGGCAAGTATAAGAAAGTTAATTTAGTGCCCTTCGGAGAATTTGTTCCCTTAAGGCGCTTTTTAGGATTTATAGACGTGCTTAACGAGTTCGGGGATATTTCGCCGGGCCAAGAGCTGGCTTTGTTTTCTTATAAAGATATAAAAATCGCCACTTTGATCTGTTTTGAGGATATTTTTCCGCGCCTGGCCTCTAGATTAACCGCCCGGGGCGCGGAGATTTTAGTGAATATCACTAATGATGACTGGTTTAAAGGATATCCTGAGGCGGTTCAGCATCTTCAAATAGCGGTATTTAGGGCCATTGAGCAGAGAAGGTTTCTTATCCGATCGGCAAACACCGGCATCAGCTGCGTAATTTCTCCTAAAGGAGAGATTATCAAAACTCTTAGAAGGGCCAATAAAGATGTATTTATAGAAGGAGTTTTAGATGAAAAAGTCTTTTCCATAAATAAGAAAACTATTTATAATATATTGCCGGATGTCCTTGTGTATATAGGGCTGGCGGTATGTATAGTTGGTAGTGTGCGATTAAAGGGTAATGGGTGATTGGTGACGAGTAATGAGTAATGAGATAGGGAGGGCAATATGGAGATAAAAATAGTAAAGGTTAAGAAAGACGAGGATGTAAATATAATCATCGGTCAGTCCCACTTTATAAAGACCGTAGAAGACTTATATGAGGCGCTTATATCTTCTTCGACAAGCATAAAATTTGGTTTTGCCTTTTGTGAATCCTCAGGAAAAGCTTTAATAAGGGCGGAAGGAAATGATTCTGTTTTAAAAGAGATGGCTGTAGAGAATGCTTATAGTATAGGCGCGGGGCATACTTTTTTTATCGCCCTGAGAGAAGCTTTTCCTATAAATGTCTTAAACGCTTTAAAGATGGTTCCGGAAGTCTGTAGAATTTTTTGCGCTACTGCCAATCCGGTAGAAGTAGTAATAGCCCAGACTCAGCAGGGAAGAGGTGTTTTAGGAGTTATTGACGGTATTTCCCCTAAGGGAAAAGAGCAGCAAGAAGATATAAACTGGCGTAAAGACTTCCTGCGCAAGATTGGCTACAAGCTTTAGGCAGGTTTGAACCAGGTTTCGGGTATCGGGTGTAGGGTGTGGGGTATAGGGGATAAAAATTACGATACCCTATACGCGATACCCGATGCCCGAATAACCGGTATTAAATAGATATTTTTAACCCGGGTTATTATGGATAAAGAAAAGAAGAAAGTAATAAGACGCTGGTTCGGCAGGGTGCTTTTGAATGTAAGTTCCGCTCTAGTTAAGGTATTTCCTTTCAGGTTTATTCTGGCAATGGGAAGAGGATTCGGGTCTTTGGCCTATTTTTTTGCCGGGGGCTTAAGGAAGACAGCCCTGGATAATCTGCGTATTGCTTTTTCTGAAGAAAAGTCACCAAGGCAGATTAAAGAGATCGCCAGGGATTCTTTCAGGTTTATGGGCGAAGCGGGCTGGGAAATGTTTTATTTCTTAAATAATCTTAAAGCCGTAAGAGAATGCGTTGAGATAAGGGGTCTTTGCAATCTGAAAAAGGCTTTAGAGAAAAAAAGAGGAGTTATAGCGGTTACAGCCCATTTCGGGGATTTCCCTTTGATGTGCCTTAGGCTTAAAGAAGAAGGTTTTATAGTAAATACTATGATGAGGCCTATGCGGGACGAGAAAGCCGGGGATTTTTTTTATAAGTTGCGTACCGACGCCGGGGTCAAGACTATATTCTCTTATCCGAGAAGAGAGGCTGTATTCGGGTCTTTGAAGGCATTGGATAATAACGAGATTATTGTAATCCAGATGGACCAGAATTTCGGCACCGGAGGAGTATGGGTAAAATTCTTTGACAGGCTCGCTGCTACTCCTGTAGGGCCCATAGTCTTGGGTTCTCGCTCCGGGGCCTGCCTTGTCCCCATGTTTATCGTCCGTAAAGACGAAGGAAGACATAGCGTATTCATAGAAGAAGAGGTTCCTCTTGATACCAGACCCGATAAAGACGAAGCAATACTTGTAAATGCCATAAAGTTTACCCGGATAATAGAGAGCTGGATAAGAAAATATCCCTCGCTCTGGGGCTGGATTCACCGGCGCTGGAAATCACGGCCTAATCAAAAGGCTTATAACCTAAAATATAAAGTTCAAAAATTCTGATTTTTTGATATAATCAGATAAGGTCTAGGCTCATGGAGGAGTCAAGGAACAAACATAAGTCTATGACCGAATTTACCCCGCACCTTTGGGACATTCAGGATGAATAAAACAAAGGCGCGGGGTTCAATGCGGCCATACAACTTATGTTCACTCACTGCGTTCGTTACATAAGTTGTGGTCTTATTGAAGGAGGTGCAAGATGGCAGAGGAAGTAAAACAAGAGCAGGCTTCTCAGGAAGAAAGTAAGTCCGGCGGCCAGGCAGTAAAGACAGCTGTTAAAGTTATTTTAGGAGTAGTTCTTATCGCCTTGGGCATACTGGCTGTAATTGCTTGGTGGGCAGAGCTTCTAGGCGTTATTAAAGGATGCATCGGATTATTTCTTATTCTAGTCGGAGCTATTACTGTAGCCATTGCCAGAGATTAGACTAATATTTAATATTTCCAGGAAATAAAGTGAGAGTTGGTTTAGCCCTAGGCGGAGGTGGTGCAAGAGGCTTTGCTCATATAGGGGTCTTGGAGGTCTTGGAGCAGGAAGGGATCTCTATTGATGTTATTTCCGGCACCTCAATGGGCGCGGTTGTAGGCGCTTTGTACGCCCAGGAAAAAAACGTTGAGTTTGTAAAAGAGAAGATATTTTCTTTCATTGACAGACCGATTATAAAAGAACTGGAAGAAAAATTCACTTCCTCCCAGGAAGACGAGGAGCTTAAAAACCCCCGTTTAAGAAAAACACTCCTTTTTGTAAAAGAGATTTATCTCTGGAATATTCGCCTGGTTAAGAAATGGCTCGTGGATTACAAGCCGTTCGAGATTCTTTTTAAGGAAGTATTCGGTGACTCTACTTTTTCTGACTGCAAAATACCCTTTGTCTGCATGGCAACGGATTTAGTAGCCGGTAAAGAGGTGTACTTGGAAGAAGGTCTTCTTTGGGAAGCCCTCTTGGCCTCCACCGCTCTTCCGGGCGTGTTCCCCCCCTTGAAACTTAACGAGCGGTTTTTAGTTGACGGAGGAGTGCTTGCGAGTTTGCCTTGCGAATCCCTGGTAAGAAAAAAAGTAGATTTTATTACAGCGGTAAACTTGGAGCGAACAAGGAGGATCCGCTTCTTAAAGAGCAGTATGAATATGCTTTTAAGTGTTGACGAGATGAGGCACGGAAAGTTAGTCGAGATTGCTTGTTCCAAAGCGGATTTCTTGTTTGAGCCGGATACCTTAGATTTTGGCTGGACGGACTTTTCAAGAATATATGAAATCATAGACAAGGGCAGACAAGAAGCCCAGGATAAAGTAGGTGAGCTTAAGAAGAAATTGCGATACAGGCGGTTTTTCCCCTTCTTAAAATAAATTACGAATTGTGCTAAAATTAGCTCATTGTTATTCAGGGGTTATTCGTAGTTATTCATAGTTGTTTATTGTTGATGAAAATATTATAGATTGTGACAAATAACAAAGAATAACTATTAATAACAATACCGCTGTTTTTGGCGGGGATTAGCAGGACGAATATGTTTCTAGAGGATTATTTTCAATTTCGTAAGTACAATACAGGCTTAAAGCAGGAAATCTTAGGGGGGCTTACTACCTTTATTACCATGTCTTACATAATCGTAGTCAACCCGGCTATTCTACAGGCAGCGGGAATTCCTAGGCAGGCCGCGTTTGCAGCCACTGTTCTTTCGGCTTTTTTGGGGACGCTTCTTATGGGTGTATTTGCCAACAGACCCTTTGCTATCGCTCCTTATATGGGAGAAAACGCTTTTATCGCTTATACGGTCTGTAAGATTTTGGGTTATCCCTGGCAGGTAGGCTTAGGCGCTGTTTTCTTAGGCGGAGTATTATTTACTCTTTTGACTCTATTGGGTTTAAGAAGCTGGTTTGCCAGAGCAATACCTAAGACGCTTAAGTACAGTTTCGCCTGCGGCTTGGGGCTTTTTCTTATGTTTATCGGCCTTAATACTTCAGGGATAATCTCTTTGGGAATGGCCGATGCGCCGGTAAAATTAGCTAATTTACTGGACAAAGAGGTTCTTCTGGCGCTTTTTACTTTTGTTTTTATTTGCTCCCTTATGGCCAGGAAGGTAAAGGGAGCGATTCTTTTGGGATTGACTCTGGGCACAGCTCTGGCTTTATTGTTAGGTTTTGTAAAGTTCCCCAGTTCGATTATAAGCCTGGATTTTTCTTTAAGACCCACGGCCTTTCAGTGTTTGGGAATATTTCGAAAGCCTCAATTATTCTTAAACGGAGGCTTTTTAATCATAGTGCTTACGGTCTTTATTATGGATTTTGTTGATACCATAGGCACGCTTATAGGCGTAAGCGCCCGGGCGAATCTATTGGACGAGAAAGGTAATTTGTCTGATATAGAAAAACCAATGCTTTGCGACGCTCTAGCCACGGTCTTCGGAGCTCTCTGCGGAACCACCACCACCGGAACTTACATAGAATCAGCTGCGGGAGTTGAAGAAGGAGCAAGAACCGGCTTTTCCTCGGTAGTAGTGGCTTTACTTTTTCTTTTAGCCTTATTCTTCGGACCCCTTCTTACTATAGTGCCTCCTTATGTCTACGGGCCGGCCTTGATTATCGTGGGTATTCTTATGATGCAGCCGATCTTAAAGATAGATTTTTCCGATTATACCGAACTTATACCGGCATTTTCAGTTATTGCCTTTACCAGTTTTTCTTATAATTTAGGAGTGGGAATTACCGCCGGGTTCGTGCTGTATTTGGTATTAAAGTTGATAGCAGGAAAATTTAAGGATTTAAACCTTGGCTTGGTTGTCCTTGGGTTAATTTCACTTTTATTTTTCATGTTTTATCCTTATCATTGATATAATAGACTAAAGAGTAAGCATTGGGGAAAGGAAGGATAGTTATGCATGTAAAATCATTGGCCTTAAAAGAAAGTTTACCGGTGTCACTAAAGGATGTTTTAAAGATAGGTTTATTTGTTTTTCTCTTAAGTATTTCTTCCCGGATTAGGCTATATCTGCCTTATTCTCCGGTACCGATTACTTTTCAGACCCTGGTGGTATTTTTGAGCGTGGTCTTCTTGGGAAGAAAAGCCCTTCCGGCGCAACTTGTTTATATTGGTCTAGGAGCGGCAGGCATTGGAGTATTTTCGTCCGGAGCGGGCCTTTTTTATTTAGCCGGCCCCACAGGCGGTTATATAATCGGGTTTTTATTGGCAAGCTTTCTTTTAATAAAAATAATTCCTTTAGCAAAAAATACGCTTTGGTACATTGCTTGTTTTTTAATTGCTGATTCAGTAATTCTTATATCGGGAAGCTTATGGATTAAGATAATCATGAATGTTTCTTTGGCCCGGGCTGTAAATATAGGGATTTTACCTTTTATATACGGCGATGCCTTAAAAATAGCCCTCGCTGCCTTAATAACCAGCTTAGCAAAACCGGCTAAGTAGAATGATTAAAAATCCTGGATTATCGTTTTTCGGGTATCGGGTATCGCGCATCGGGCATGGTATTTATATTCCCGATACCCCACACCCGACACCCGATGCCAGAAAACGATGGTAAAAGAATAATAAATATGCTTAGACGCTGGTTCCTTACCGGCCTTGCGGTTTTAATACCTATTGTAATTACCATATACGTAATTGTGGGCTTGTTCCAGTTTACCGACGGCATTTTGGGTAAGTATATAAATCGCTACGTCTATCTTTATTTCGGCTATACAGTGCCGGGATTGGGCATAATATTCTCTCTTGTAATCATTTTTCTGGTAGGGGCGTTTGCTTCTTTTTTAAGATTTAGAATCTTTAAAAACTTGGAGACTGTTCTTTTAAAGATTCCTTTGGTGGGTAAAATATACCGTCCTTCGAAAAGAATCGTGAATTTCCTCTTTCTTCAAGAAAAGCCCAGTTTTAAAAAGGTAGTCTTAGTCGAATACCCCCGCAGGGGCGCCTACTGCATAGGCTTTGTTACCAATGAGAGCCCCGAGAAGATAAACCAGAAGATTTCCAAGAAGATGCTTAATATTTTTATTCCTTCCTCCCCGTCTCCTATCACCGGATTTACTTTAATCGTTCCTGAAGAAGAGGTTATTTTTTTAGATATTACCGTAGAGGAGGCAACCCGGATCATAGTCTCCGGAGGAATGCTTGATCCCGAAGATGCTCCTTCCTCAAAGCTTACCTGATTTAAGCGGACAAAAGATAATAAAAAAGTTGCTTATTTTAAAGTTTTGCTTAAAATAGTATGATTATGCCAAAATATACACTGGATAGAAACGGTATATTTATAATAGAGGATTATAACAAGGCTAAAAGTTTCTCCAGCTTTCTTCCGGCCATTTCCGGTAAGTTCGGCATGCCTTTGTGGTGCTTTTATGTAAACAGAGCCCAGGCCGTCGCAAGCTTCGGCATAAAGAGCAAGGATAATTCAATACTGGAATTTTTACCGGCCAATAAAACCTACGCTTCAGTATTTACCAAAGGATTCCGTACATTTTTAAAGGAAGGAAAGCTTCTGCATGAGCCGTTTATGCTTAATGACGACGCTCGCATAAAGCAGACGATGAAAATCAGCTCTTCTTTTCTTGAAATCGAGGAAGAGAATAAAAGAACAGGCTTAGACACAAAAGTAACTTATTTTACCCTGCCTTGCGAAGAGTTTGCCTCTCTTGTCCGGATAGTCGAGATAAGAAACACCCTTTCTAAATCCAGGACTTTGGATATATTGGACGGTTTAAGCTCCCTGGTCTGCTACGGAGCCCGGGACCTCTTTTTAAAACATCTTTCCCGGACGCTGGAAGCCTGGATGGATTCTTTCTTTAAAAATAATATCGCCTTTTTTCGCTTAAGGGTTTCCCCCCAGGATACCGCCCAGACAACCTATATAACCGGCGCAAATTTTTATTTTTCTTGCTTCTTCGATAAAAACAATAAAGCCTCCTTTTTAAGACCAGTAGTAGACAGCTCTTGTATATTTAGAGAGGATTCTTCTTTGGCTTACCCCTATAATTTTACCGACTCAAAGTTCAACTATCCTAAAAAGCAAATCTTGGCGGGAAGGACTCCCTGCGCTTTTGGTTTTACAAGGCTTAAGATGGGCCCTGAGTCGAGTTTTAAGTTTTTTACCTTTATCGGTTCAACCGAAACAGAACAGTCTGTTTGGGGCTTTGCAAAAGGCCTTGACCAGGATAAGATTTGCGAGAAATTCCGGGAAAATATAAAGATAATAGAGAAAATAAAGAATAAAGCTTTAGTTAAATCCTCAAGTCCGAAATTCGACCTTTATATCCAGCAGAATTATCTGGACAATGTCCTACGGGGCGGCTTTCCCGAGGATTTCAAGGATAAGAATTCATCCCGCATCTATTACATCTATTCCCGAAAGCACGGTGATTTAGAAAGGGACTATAATAGATTTAAGCTTCAGGATAGCTTCCTCTCGGCCGGAGAGGGCAATTTCAGGGATGTAAACCAAAACCGGCGCTGCGATAACTTTTTCAGCCCTTGCGTACAAAAAGAGAATATATATTTGTTCTTTAATCTTCAGCGGCCCGATTCCTATAATCCGCTGGTGGTAATGCCTCCGAAGTTTGTGTTTTTAAGCAAGGAGAAATTGAAAAGCCATTTTAAAGACTTATTAGCGGATAAGCTAATAGAGGAGATTATCAAGAATTTTTCCCGGGAGTTTTTCCTGGCGGATTTACTTAAGTTTTTAAAACAAAAGAAAGTAAGCTGTAAGCTTTGGGATAAATTGGTATTTAGAGCGCTTTGTTCCTCGGCTCAGGTGGAAAACGCTGAATTCGGGGAAGGCTTCTGGATCGACCATTGGACTTATAATTTAGATTTGATTGAAAATTATCTTTCTATATTCCCCGATAGAGAGAAAGAGCTTTTATTTGAAGAGAAGTACTTTTTTTATGATGATTTTTGTAAAGTAAACCCAAGGAATAAGCGCCTTCATCTTAAAGAAGGCCGGATATATCAGCATAATTTTCTCCATTTTGACCCGGATAAAGCCCACCTCATAAACTCAAGAGATCAATTTAAGTATAGGGTAAGAATAAGAGATAGCAGCAAGATTTTGTATACTAATCTTTTAGTAAAGATGCTGGTAATTGTTTTGAATAAAGTATCAAGCCTTGATCCTTTTGGAAAAGGAATAGAGATGGAAGCGGGCAAGCCCGGCTGGTGCGATTCTTTAAACGGTCTTCCGGCTATTTCCGGTTCTTCGCTGGCAGAGACTTTTGAGCTTAAGAAGCTTTGTCTCTTTTTAAGCGATAAATTGAAAAAATACCCAGATAGACAGATTCAGCTCCCCGCTGAAATACATACATTTTTCAAGGACATGGACGCGCTTTTAGACGAGGCCAAGGGTAATAACTTTAGAGACAGTTTTTACTTCTGGAATAAATCAAACTTGCATAAAGAGAAATACAGAGATGAGGTGTTCTGGGGATTTGCCGAAGGTCAAAATAAAATTTCCTTAAAGCAAATGGGAAAATTTATTTCAAAGGTTTTAGATAAATTAAACAGCACTCTAGGAGAAATAGAGAAGAAAATAGCGCCTACTTATTTTATAAATGAGATTAAGGAATACAGCCTTGATTCCAAAGGAGCTGTTTATCCGGCTAAATTTAGACAAAAGGCTCTTCCTCTTTTTCTGGAAGGGCCCACAAGGGCAATTAAGAATCTGGCAAATAGAGACGCAAAGAGGCTTTACCGGCTTATAAAGAAAAGCCCTCTTTACGATAAGAAATTAAAGATGTACAAAATAAACGCTTCTTTAACGAAACAGCCCCTTGAGATCGGCAGAAGCCGGGTGTTTAAGCCCGGCTGGCTTGAGAATGAATCGATTTGGCTTCATATGGAATACAAGTACCTTCTGGGGATTCTTAGGTGCGGACTTTTTGATGAATTCTATAAGGAGTTTTATAATTGTTTTGTATGTTTTTTAAACCCCGATACTTATGGCCGGAGCATCTTGGAAAATTCCTCATTTATAGTAAGCTCAGCTTATTTCGATGAGAAGCTTTGGGGCAGGGGATTTGTAGCCAGGCTTTCGGGCTCGACTGCTGAAGCCATAAACATTTCGATACTGCTTTGTGCGGGAAAAGAGCCTTTTTTTACCCAGAACAGCAAGCTTTTACTTGAATTTAAGCCGGCCCTTCATAAAGATCTTTTTACTAAATATAAAAGCAGCCTTTCTTTATTTGTAGACGGCAAGCTTGAAGATCATGATTTATCCAAAGATTCTTTTTGCTTTAATTTTCTAGGCAGCACTTTAGTTATTTACCGCAATCCCAAGAGGCTTAATACTTATTCCGATAAAGCCAGAATAACCTCCATAAAGATAAAGTATAAAGATGGAAAAGAAGTATTCATTAAATCTTCCAGGATACCCGAGCCTCATTCATTAAGGATTAGAGATCAAGAAGCCGATTTTATAGAGGCAGTTATCGAATAGCTTCTATTAGATTCTCTTATTAAGGAGATTAAGAATATTTTCCTAAATTATTTTTCTCTCCTTTCGGAATAGCCGTAATCTTTTTAAAACCGTTGTAATCATTCACAAACAATGGATAAGTATAGAGAATATTTCAGAATTGCTCTGATTTTTGTCTTAGTTTATTTCTTTCTTTTAAGTATCCAGCTTATCGGTAAAGGGGCAGGTTTTTTAGGCGAGGATTTCGCCCGCAAGCTTATTTGTACCACTTCCGATCCCTTCGTGGGGCTTTTTATAGGGATTCTTGTTACTGCTTTGGTTCAGTCTTCGTCTTTAACCACTTCTTTGGTCGTGGCTCTTGTCGGAGGAGGGGTGCTTAGCCTTCCCAATGCAATCCCCATAATAATGGGGGCGAATATCGGGACAACAGTAACCAATACCTTGGTAGCCTTAGGTCATATAAGCTGGAGGCAGGAATTCAGGCGCGCTTTCGCCGCCGGGACTATGCATGATTTTTTCAATATTTTGACGGTAATAATGCTTTTTCCCCTGGAGCTAAAGTTTAGATATTTAACCAGGCTTGCCTTATTCTTGGAGAGATTCTTTGAAGATATAGGCGGCATAAAGTTTACCAGCCCTCTTAAATTAGTCCTTTCTCCTATAGTTAAGGCTTTGGAACATTTATTTTTTCAAACATTATCCTTGGCTCCGAAAGCCGGAGGATTATTAATGATAATTTCCGGATGTTTGTTTTTATTTGCGTCGTTGATATTTTTAGTAAGGCTTCTTCGCAAGCTGTTCATTGGCAAGGCAGAGATACTTTTAGATAGATATATATTCCGTAATGATTTATTCGCCATGGGCATAGGTTTTTTTATTACTGTACTAGCCCAGTCAAGTTCACTTACTATTTCGGTTATGGTTCCTTTAGCCGGAGCAGGAGTTTTAAGCCTTAGTAGGATTTTTCCTTATACAATGGGCGCAAACGTAGGCACCACCTTTACGGCACTTCTGGCAAGCCTTGCTATCGTAGGCGAAGGCCGTTCCGCGGCCCTGGCGGCAGCCTTGGCCCATTTTTGTTTTAATCTTACCGGGATTGTAATTTTCTATCCTATAAAAAGTATTAGAAATATCCCTATCAATTTATCGCGCCGGCTCGCCCATATTTGCGCTAAAAGAAGATACTTCGCCTTTATATATGTATTTACGGTATTTATTTTATTGCCTTTAACTGTTATTTTTTTAAAGCGGTGTTTTAAGTGAAGACTAGGCTTAGGGAGGATGGAGCCCGAGCTAAACCTATGACCGAACTTTACCCCCCCCCACCACTTTTATGAACAACCTTGATAATTCAAGAAAGGTGAGGATAGAATAAAAAACGTTTTATTTGAAAATAGGCCAATCAATAAAAGTGGTGGGGGGGCAATTCCGACATGCAAGTTATGTCATCCTTCGGATTCCATAACTTGCGTCGTCATTGAAGGAGGTGTACATGTTTAAGGATATACTGAATTTATGGAAAGGGGAAAGTTTCTTAAGCAAGGTCGTTGGTGATTTTAAAAACATGCTTGAGAACGCCGATGATATTTTTCAAAAGTCAACAAAAGTCTGGTGGCGTCAGGTCCCTCCCGATGCGGTCCACGCCGATATTTATTCCCGGGATAGAAAAATAAACCAGGAAGAACAAAAAATACGAAGAAGGTTAGTCGAGCACCTGGCGATTAACCCCCGTAAGGATTTTCCGGCCTGCCTGGTTTTTATGAGCGTTATTAAAGACGCCGAAAGAATCGGAGACTACTGCAAAAACATATTTGAGCTTAACTATATTCTGAAATCTAACTTTGACGATAAGCTGGTTAAGAGCCTTAAGGATATAGAGGACCAAATAGGCACAAGTCTTACTGAGATTAAGGGCGCCTTTGTGGATGCCGATAACAAGAAAGCAACAGCTATTATGCGCAAGCACGCAAAAATATCTTCGGAGTGCGAAAGCGTTATCCGTTCAATGGTAAAACAGGACCTACCCGTGGATAAAGCCGTCTGCTACACTCTTTTGTTGCGATATTATAAAAGAATAAGCGCTCACGTTGCTAATATTGCTTCCAGCGTTGTAAACCCTATAGAGAAGATTGATTTCGTGGTGGAAGGACTGCTTTAGCTGGTAATGCCTGATGTATAATGAGTGATGAGTAAAGGTAAGAAAGGAGTTGGATATGGGTAGCGGCAGAAGGAAAAGACGCGGTAAGCTTTCCTGGCGAAGTAAGAAAGCAAATAAAGGAACAAAGCCCTGCAGAGGCTAATTTTATTATGAAAATTTAAAATTATCAATGCAAAGTTAGCATTTGAAATTTTAAATTGCTAATTGATAATTTTGCATTGGATAATAACGTTGTTTTTTAATCAACCGGAAATTTATCCCACTATTTTACCTTTATTTTCTTGTTTAACCTGAAATTAGAATATTAGTGGGGACTAGCAAATTCGCGCAGCGTTTCAATTTTACATAGAGTGAATAAAAGTTGCATTCTTTTATTTTCCGGCGGCCTGGACAGTATTTTAGCTTTTCATTTATTAAAGCCCCAAGGCATAGATATAATGCTTTTGCGGTTTATTACCCCCTTTTTTAACCCCAAGCTTAAAAACTTTCCCAAAGATTCAAACTACAAAGAAATAGAACTAGGTCAAGATTACCTGGAAGTAATTAAAAAGCCGAAGCACGGTTATGGAAAAAACCTTAATCCCTGCATTGACTGCAAGATTTTTATGCTTAAAAAAGCAAAAGAGATTATGAAGAAAGAGGGTTTTGGTTTTATCGCAACCGGCGAGGTCCTGGGCCAGAGACCGATGTCCCAGAAAAAAGATACTTTTAGGCTCATGGAGAAAGAAGCCGGTCTTTCGGGTTTAATCGTAAGGTCTCTTTCGGCAAAGCTTTTAGCCGAAACTCTACCTGAGAAAGAAGGCCTTGTAGACAGAAATAAACTATTGGATATCCAGGGCCGCTCAAGGAAAGTCCAATTTTCTTTAGCCGAATCTTTAGGGATAAAAAATTACTTTACACCTTCCGGAGGATGTCTTTTAACCGACCCCGGCTTTTCCGCCCGGTTAAAAGATTTAATAGATACCCAAGGTGATTTTTCTCTTTATGATATCGAACTGCTTAAGCTGGGAAGGCACTTTAGGCTTTCAAAGAAGAAAAAGTTTGTGGTATCCCGCAGCGAGAAGGAAGCTTTAGGATTGCTTAAGTTAAACTATCAAGGCATAGTAATAAAACCTAAAGAGAATTCCTGGATTGTGGGAGTCGCTCAGGAGGGCGCCGATATAACCGAGGCACTTTCCGTATTCGGGCATTACGCCCGCAAAGCCTTGAGGAAAAAGAGATTCTGCGTAGAGCTTATTTCAAAAGGCAAAAAAGAGACTAAAGACATAGAGTGTTCTGATTCCCTGGCCATAAAACCCCTCTAGAGTATAAATCCCAAACTCCAATACTACCAAATCCCAAATAAAATCAAAATCCCAAATCTAAAATAAAATATGTAATTTGAGATTTGGGACTTGGGATTTGTTTGGTAGTATTGGTATACTGCTCCCCGCTAAGCTAACAGGTGCAATTTAGGACAAAATCTCCTATAATAGCACCTGGAAAGGGGGAGCTGATGAAATACA
>JAFGCB010000013.1 GCA_016932855.1 Candidatus Omnitrophota bacterium
GGTTCTATGCAGGTTATAAAGTGGGATGCCGTAGGCTCCATCAAGAACATAAAACTTGAGTATTCACTTGACGGGGGGCTAAGTTTTACGACCATAGCGGAAGGAGTCCCTAATAGCGGGTTTTATAAGTGGAGAGTCCCCGGTCTAGTAACTAGAGAGGCTTTGATTAAGATCAGTGATTTTAAAAATCCAAAGATAAGCGATATTTCAGACGGGTTCTTCAAGATCCAAGGAACTTTAAACTTAAGATATCCCAACGGTCAAGAGGTCTTTAGAGTAGGCGATATCCATGAGATATCCTGGAATCATAGCGGAACGATAAAAAAGGTAAATCTTCATTATTCCACGGACAGCGGTTTAATCTTTCCTTATCTTATTATTTCTAAGGTCACTAATAACGGAAGGTATAAATGGCAAGTTCCGGATAGCGTATCCAACAAGGTGAAGATAAGAATTTGCGATGCTTATGATGAGGAGGTTTTTGATACCTCCGATGCAGCGTTTGCTATAGTGCCTGTATTTGCGATAACTTCGCCCAGGGACGGCCAGGAATGGAAGGTGGGCCGTGAATATAATATAACCTGGAAGACAAAAGGAACAATACCGGAAGTTAAGCTTGAGTATTCCCGGGATAATTTTACAAGTGAGATATTTCTTATTGGCGGCAATGTCCTTAATACGGGAATGTATAATTGGATTGTGCCTGATACTCTCTCCGATAAGGCCCGCATACGAATATCCGATCCTGAGAATTCTTCGGCTTATAGTATTTCCGAAGGCGTCTTTAGAATCCTTCCTTGGTTCGAGGTTATGGCTCCTAACGGAAGTCAGATTTGGGAAGCAGGCTCTGTCCAGGCTATACGCTGGAGTTGGCAGGGTAATGTTTCTCAGGTCAAGCTTGAGTATTCTACGGATACCGGCATTAATTTTAAGAATATAGGCATAGTTCCCAATACCGGCAGCTACTTTTGGCTTGTTCCCGATGATGTTACGCGTTTACTTAAGATAAGACTAAGCAGTATTTCGGATACTACTGTTTACGATACTTCGGACACTAATTCTGAAATAAGAGCAAGATTTATTTTAAAAAGACCTAACGGCGGCGAGGTGCTTCGGGTCGGGCAAGCCTATGATATAACCTGGCAGAATTTAGGAATAGTCGATAAGGTGAGTTTGCACTATTCTTTGAATAATTTTCAGACTTCTTTTGAGATAGTTTCTTCGATAGAGAATAAGGGCGTCTACACCTGGACTGTGCCTGACACCATATCCGATAATCTTAAAGTGCGGATAGTTGATAGCCGGCCTCAATATGTCAGTGTGTATGATGATTCGGACAGTTCTTTCAGTATAAGAGGAGGCCTTCGTCTAATTTATCCCAATGGCAGAGAGAAAGTTAAGGTAAATACGACTCAAAGTATTACCTGGGACACTATCGGCAGCATTAAGGGGGTCAAGATTCTTTATTCCACTGATTCCGGCCGTACTTTTCCTTATACGATAGTCGACTATATTCCCAATAATAATTCTTATTCCTGGATTGTTCCCGATGCCCCCACGCTTAAGGCCAGAGTAAGAGTCGTTGACGCGGAATCCGACGAAGTATACGACGACTCAGATAGTGATTTTTCTGTCCAGGGGTGTCTATCTTTGATATCTCCTAACGGCGGAGAGGCCTTAGCGGAAGGACAGGATTTTGAGATTATTTGGAGCTGGGACGGAAGAATACCTTTTGTAGCTTTAAGCTATTCTACGGATTCCGGCCGTACTTTTCCTTATTTGATTAGCGAAGCCGTTGCCAATGACTCGAAAACTCCCGGTCAGGGCAGCTATAATTGGATTGTTCCTGCTTTGGACGGTTCGTATATAAAGGTAAGGGTACAGGATCTCCAGGACGAATCCGTTTATGATATTTCCGATTCCGACTTTAAGATCGTAAGAAAAGAAGATTTTAAGGCCTTTATGGATTCTGAAAGCGAAGATGAGGTTAGCCGGCTTGCCGCCGGCAGCAAAGAAGACTTTTACCGGAGGCCTACTTTGACGCAAGATATTGTTTATCAAGATGATCCTTTGTCTTTGCAGGAGTCTTTGCAGAAAGAGAGCATAGAAAAAGATGAAGAGATAGCTACCGCCAAAGTATCCCTGGATGAAAGCCTCGCTGCGGAGCCGGATTTTAAAGTTGAACTGACAGCTTTCCAGGCTTTAAAGGCCCTTGGTTCGCTAGAGAAGTCCTTAGGCGGCAAAGACATCTCAGAGATTGCCTCTTCTTTTAAGGGCCTTGAGGATAAGCTCGCTAGCCTTGCGCAAACTATTGAAAAAGAAGGCGTATCTTCGCAGGTAATTGACATAATCAATAAGATAAGCCGGAAGCTTGCAAGCCTGGCTGAAAAAGAAGGCTATGATATCGATGAGCTGTTGGCAGAAAGGATTTACGAAGCCTCTTTTCTTAAGACCGTGGTACGTAAGGTCCAAACCCTTAAATCAGCAGCGGAGTTATTCTACGCTTTGATAGAAGCCGAGCATACCGGAAAAGAGGCTCCTCTTATTTCTACCTTTTTGCAGGAAGGAAGCGTAAGGTTTAAAATAGTGGCGGCCAATCCTTCTAAGGTTAAGAGCCAGAGAGTTCCGGTCAAAGTATATTTGCCCGAAGAGGTAGAGTCCAAGGATATATTGGATTTAGGGGGCTTAAGCCTTGAGTTCGACCCTGAGAAGTCTTTATACTATGTGTACGGTAATGACATTTTGCTTGAGCCGGGTCAAACCCGGACCTTTGAAGTAGTAGTTGAGGATATTTGGCTGATACCCGAGGAAGAAATTAAGATTCTTGAGGAAAAATTGGATTATTTTCTAAAAGTATTTGAAGGTTCGGAATATTATTTCAAAATGGAAGAGCTTTTTAAGAAAGCCGGGAAGTTGTTTAAGGAGATTATTTTAAGCCAAAATGACCCTTCTCTTACACGTTCCCAGCATATAGGAGTATACAGGGATAATAGATACGCGCTTAGAAAGCTTAAGGAAGAGATTTGGGAGATGGAGAAGATACTGCAGCAGAGCCAAGGCCTCCTTGTCCCCAGAACGCTTGCCAAAACAAGATTTAAAACTGACGCGCCCACTAAGACCGCAACCTGGATTGCCATATTCGTGATTATATTTTTTTTAGCCCTTCTATCGCTTGTAGTATTCTTCAGCTGGCATCGCCAGGCTAGAGCGACAGAAAAGGTTATTTCCGACGTTAAGCAGGCGTCTTTTGGCAAATTCGATGATTTTAAACAACAAGAGAAGAAGTAGCCCAGAAGGTTTAGGTAAGTTCTTTAATTAAGAGAGCAGCAAAAAATCATTGTTAATTAAGCTTGTTTAAGTTAGTATGATTAAAAGAGCATCTTGGGAGACTTCATTTAAATTGGATGAAAAATGCTAGAGGTTACCTTTCTTACTATGGAGAAGATGATCTTTGAAGGCAGGGCCAAGAGCGTTATCCTGCCGGGAGAGAAGGGGGTCTTTGAGATTCTAAGCTTCCATAAAAATTTTTTTAGCAGATTACTTTCCGGCTGGGTTATAATAGATAATAAACGATATCATCTTAAAAGGGGTATTGTCAAGGTTGATAGGAACAGGGTGACGATTATTGGAGAACCGGCAAAATAGAACGGAAAATCAAAAAATGCCATACAACTGTCATACGATGGTCATACATAGTCATACAATTGTTTGACTATTGCATGAATTATCTTAGCAGGAACTAACGGATTAAAAGGTGTATTCGTCATTGATCATTTAGGCCTTGGTCATTAATCATAAGAGGTGTAAACACCACTTAAGAACAGCACGAACGAAATCTCAGATTGTTATTCAAGAGGAGGAGAATGGATAGGAATTTAGCCTTAATTTTGATTTTTGGCTTATGCATATTAGGGCCTTGTTTTGTGTTTGCTTTCGGCAGTTCCGCCAGCATTAACGCCCTGGGCCGAAATCCTTCAGCTGCGCCTAAGATATTCACCGCCATGATCATAAGCTTGGTTTTTGCTCAGAGCCTGGCTCTTGTGGCTATGCTTATAGTATTTCAACTTTTTATGCCTTGAATGAGGTCTAGGCTTACGTCGTCCTTCGGGCTCCGTAAGCCTATGACCGAATTCAATCCCGCACCTTTGGGCTATTCATCATGAATAAAACAAAGGTGCGGGATCAATTCGCGCATATAACTTACGTCGTGCTTCGCACTCCGTAAGTTATGCGCTCATTGAAAATAGACCGAAATAAGATCTCTCGCTTACCCTCGAGATCAATTCGACCATACAACTTACGCTCCCTTTGGTCGCGTAAGTTGTGGTCTCATTGAAAGGAGAATGGATGATAATTTTTGTGGTTATATTTTTTGTAATTATGTTTATCGTGTTTATCCTGGTTTTTCGCCGGATTATGAACCAGAATATAACCTCGGCAGTAGCTCATCTCGATGAAATAAACCAGGATTATATGAAGCGCCAGGAACAGGCTAACCGAAAGCTTGAAGATGCTGAGCGGGTTTATCAAGAGACGCTCAATAAAGCAAAAGAAGAGGCCTTAAGCATGCGTCAAGACATTTTAAAGAAGGCTGAGGAAGAAAAAGAAAGAATTATGCAGAATGCAAAAAATCAGGCTGATGAGCTTATCCAGCAGGGTGAGAAGACCCGGCATCTTCTTATCTCAGAGCTGGAAAAAAGGATAGATATAGAGTCAATCAAAAAATCTTCTTTATTGATAAGCCGGGCTTTGCCCGACGATGTAAGAAGTCAGATACACAGCAATTTAGTTAAAGAGTTTATTGATGTAGGCTTAAGCCAGCTTAAGAGCTTAGAGGCGTCGAAGGACTTAAAGGAGGCAAAGGTTATTACCGCTCTTGCCTTAAACAAAGACCAAAAAGATTCGGTGCTGGAGAAGATTAAGGAAAAGTTTCCCAAGGGTTTGGTTTTTTCAGAGGAAGTCGATCAAAACTTAGTTGCCGGATGCATGGTTCTTTTAGGCAGCCTTGTGCTTGACGGAAGCCTGCGTCTTAAGATATCCGAGAAAGTAAAGGAGTTTATAGACAAAGAAAATGAGCAGTGATTCGCAAGATAAAAAAAATCTTATTTTTAGTTCTGCCTTCGAGGTAAGAGAGGTAGGTATTGTTACCTCGGTTCAGAAATTCATCGTTATTGCTCAAGGTATGCCTTCTTGCGTAAGCGGGCAGATGGTAGAGTTCTCAAGCGGCGTGAAAGGCTTGGTTATAGGATTTACGAAAAAAGAGGTTCAGATTCTTATTTTGGGTTCAGCTTCGGAGATCCGCACCGGCGACGAGGTGCATAACAAGGGCCGTTTTTTAAGTCTTGGGGTAGGAAAATCTTTCTTAGGCAGGGTTATAAACAGTCTTTGTGAGCCCCAGGACGGAAAAGGTGCAATAGAGCCGGAAGATTTTTATCCTGTGTTTAGAGTGGCTCCCGGGGTAATGGACAGAGTTCCGGTTGATAAGACCTTGGAGACCGGCACCTTTTCCATTGACGCTACTATCCCTATCGCCAAGGGCCAGCGTCAACTTTTAATAGGCGACAGGCTTACCGGAAAGACCACGGTGGCTCTTGATGCAGTAATAAACCAGAAGGGCAAGAACGTAACCTGCATATACTGTTGTATCGGCAAAACCTATTCCAATCTTATTAAGATACTGGATGTTCTTAAGACAAAGCAGGCTTTGGATTACACGATAGTGGTAAGCGGGGTTGCTTCAACCACTCCCGGTGAGCAATACTTAGCTCCCTATACTGCCTGCATGCTGGGGGAGCATTTTATGCATAACGGCGGTGATGTCTTAGTTATTTTTGATGATCTTACCAGGCACGCCTGGATTTACAGGCAGATTTGCCTTTTATTGGAAAGAGCGCCGGGAAGAGAAGCTTATCCGGGAGATATTTTTTATATCCACTCCCAGCTTATGGAAAGAGCAGGCTATTTACGCCCGGAATTAGGCTCAGGCTCAATGACTTTTCTTCCTATCGTTGAGATACAGCAGGGAGATGTCACCGGCTATATTTCCACCAATGTTATTTCAATGACCGACGGCCAGCTGTATTTTAGCACCCCCCTGTTTAATAAAGGCTTCAGACCCGCCGTAGACTTAGGGCTTTCTGTATCCCGAATCGGAAGTAAAGCCCAGTGGCCGGCAATGCGGGCTTTCAGCAGGAATCTTCGGCTTGATTACCTGCAGTATAATGAACTGGTTGCGATGACTCAGCTTAGGGCAACCGGTCTTTCTAAAGAAGCAGAGGCTTGTCTTAAAAGAGGAGAAGCTATTACCCAGCTTTTAATTCAGGATAAAAGTAAGCCCGCGGCAATGGAAGAGGAGATAATGCAGCTTTACGCTTTAAGCTTAGGTATTTTAGATAATCTATCTACTTCGGAGATAAGAAAGTTTAAGGACGAGTTCTTTAGTAAAGTAAAAGATTGGGAGCCGGAATTAGTGACCCAGCTCAGGGCTACGAAAGAGATTAATGACCCGGCTATTGAGAAATTGCGTAAATGCCTGCAGCGCTATTTCCAGAAAGCGTAATATCGGGTGTAGGGTTTCGGTTATGGGGTGTCGGAATAAAAAAACGATACCCGATACGCGATGCGCGATACCCGAGAAGGTGTATAGCTGAATAATGGCTGTTCTTACCCAGGTAAAAAAAGATATGGAATTCTACAAGAGTCTTTCTTCGCTTTTAAAGGTTCTTAAAGGGGTAGCCGTATCTCAGTTTCATATTTTAGAGCGAAAGATAAAAACCTTTGATAGATTTTCTTTAACGGTTGAAGGCTTTCTGCGGGGAATAGATACCAGCAGCGTTGCACATCCCTTTATTACTCCTCGTGCTGAAGCTCAAGCGATTGTTGCCGTTACTTCCGATTCCGGTCTTTTGGGAGGATTAAACCTTCAGGTTATGAAATTAGCCTTTGAGGAATTAAAGAGCAAGAAAGACATCCTTATGGTCGTCGGTGAAAGAGGCAAGATTTACGCCCGGGATGAGAAACTTCCTTTTAAGGGATTTCCCGGCATTACTGATGAAACCAGGTTTGATTTGGCCCTTACCTTAAGGGATTATGCTCTAAGAAAGGTTGTTGATAATGAACTGGGGGTAATTAAAGTTATCTATCCCCGGGCGCTTTCCCTTATTATCCAGCGCATAGAGAGATTTTCCCCCCTTCCTTACGGGGATTTCGAAAAAGATAAGCGGTATCCTTTGATTAATTTAGATGAATTCATTCAAGAATCGTCTCTGGGAGACTGCGTTGAATATCTGGTTTATTTCTGGTTGGGCCAGAAATTGTATGACCTTTTAGGCCAAGCCCGCCTTGCAGAGCTGGCGGCCCGCTTCATACACCTGGAAGAAAGTTCCCAGAGGCTTGAAGATTTGGATAAGCAGCTTAAGATGAAATATTTCCGCCTTAAGCACGAGATTACTGACAGAAGCATGCGTGAGCTTTTTGCCTCGCGCCTTAACCGTTCGGCCAGATAGAGGGTTTGTTATATGAAGTTTGACTCTAACAAGATTCGCTCGGTAGGAAAAGTTGTCGCTGTGCAGGGTCCTGTAGTCGATGTGCAATTCTCCAAAGAATCGGAGATCCCGGAATTGTACGAAAAAGTTATTCTCGAGCGGGTTGACGGTGAGGAAGTTATTTTAGAAGTTACTGAACACGTCCCGGGAAATATAACCAGGTGCATTGCCATTAATTCCACCATGAATATAAAACGCGATACCAAAGCCTATGCCTTAGGTGTGCCGATTCAAATTCCCGTGGGGGAGTCTTTGTATGGAAGGCTCATTAATGTTTTAGGCGAGCCCATAGACCAGAAAGGCGAGATTAAGACCATTGAGTATTCGCCTATACGTAAAGAAGAGCTAGGCACAAAAGTATCATCTCGGAGAGATTCAACCAAGGGTTTAGAGGTTTTAGAGACGGGAATTAAGATTATTGATATTTTGTTTCCTTTAGTGAAAGGTTCTAAAAGCGGCATTCTGGGAGGTGCGGGATTAGGCAAGAGTATTCTTACTTTAGAGATTATTCATAATATCGTTAAGCGCCATCAAGGAAGCGCTGTCTTTGCCGGAGTCGGTGAACGTATCCGTGAAGGCAACGAACTCTATTTTGAACTTACCCGCCTGGGGGTAATAGATAAGACTATGATGGTTTTCGGCCAAATGGACGAGCCTCCGGGAGCCCGCTTTATCGGAGCGGTGACCGGAGTTACTATGGCTGAATCAATACAGCGCAGAAATCAAGACGTTCTCTTGTTTGTCGATAATATCTTTAGGTTTGTTCAGGCCGGAGCCGAGATATCTACCCTTTTGGGACACTTGCCTTCCGAAACAGGCTATCAGCCCACGCTTCTTTCCGAGGCCAGCGAGTTTCATGAGCGGATAAGGACATCCCAGCATTTGGGAGGCTCGATTACCGCGGTCGAAGCTGTCTATGTACCTGCTGATGATTTAACTGACCCGGCTGTCGTGGCTATTTTCAGCTTTTTGGATTCTATTATGGTTCTTTCCCGGGAAAGAATCCAGCTCGGCTTGTATCCGGCAATAGATCCTTTGCTTTCCTCATCGGCTAATCTGGACCCTGATATTGTGGGTAAGTATCATTACGATATATCTCAGGAGGTAATAAGGATTTTCCAGAAATACGGGGAACTTAGGCGCATTGTAATGGTTATCGGAGTTGATGAGCTGTCTAGTTCCGACAGGATTATATATGAGCGGGCACGTAAACTTCAGAACTTTTTAACTCAGCCCTTTGCGGTAGCTGAAGCTTATACTGGGAAAGCGGGAGCTTATGTTACCTTGAAAGATACTCTTTCGGGGTGTGAGAAGATTATTTCGGGAAGCCTTGACTCCGTGTCTGAGAGTCAGTTTTATATGATCGGAGCCTTGTCTTAAACAGCGAGATAAATTGAGCAGGCTAAAGCACTTATTTTACTAAAGTAAAGGTTTAGATATGACCCGAAAAGTAGATGCGATTCTAGGCGATTACCTTATTAATAAGAATCTTGTTTCCCGGCAAGAGTGGGATGATTTCCTTAAAGATATTTCTTTGTCGCAGGAGAATATTATTTCATCGTTAGTTAAGAAGGATTTTTTAAGCGAGAAAGAAGCCCTTGGTGTTTTAGCCCAAAACCTTAATTTAGAGTATGTAGATTTAAAGAAGATAATCGTTGATAAAAAGCTGATTGAGAAAGTTCCTATACGCATAGCTTTCTATTATAACTTCGTGCCCTTGGCGCTTAAAGAAAGGCTTCTTACTATTGCGGTATCGTTTCCTTTAGATGTAAAGATTCAAGATGAGATAAGGACTCATCTTGGTTACAACATCAGGACTGTTCTTGCCGCGAGTGACGATGTCTTAGCGGCCCTTAAGATAGCTTATGGAGTGGGCGCTCAGACTCTTGAGAAAATAACTTCCTTATCTAAAGAAAGTAACCCCTCTTTAGGTGTAAAAGAGGAAAAAGTAGAAGATTTGGACGATATAGAGGACTTGGCTGAAGATGCTTCGGTAATAAAGCTGGTCAATGAAATAATTCTTGAGGCTTATAAGAGAAGAGCAACCGATATACACATTGAGCCTTATCGAAACGACGTATCCATACGCTACAGGATTGACGGAGTGCTGTATGACGTTCCGGCATCGGGCCAAACAAAGGATTTCTTAGCCGCTATTATTTCAAGGATTAAGATTATGTGCAATTTAAATATCGTAGAGCGGCGTCTTCCTCAGGACGGCCGGGCAATAGTCAAGACTCAGGACCAGGCTCTTGATTTACGGGTTTCCACCTTGCCC
This sequence comes from Candidatus Omnitrophota bacterium, assembly GCA_016932855.1. Classification (GTDB taxonomy): domain Bacteria; phylum Omnitrophota; class Gorgyraeia; order Duberdicusellales; family Duberdicusellaceae; genus JAFGCB01. The sequence continues at coordinate 9,823 of JAFGCB010000013.1, forward strand.
ACGCCTTATGGCGAGAGCATTGTCATAAGGATTCTGCCTACCAAGATGCTTTTTAGTCTGGAGAAGTTGGGGCTTTGCCGGGGGGACTTGGAAATCTTTGAAGAGCTGATCCGTAAGCCTTACGGGATAATTTTTGTCACCGGCCCTACCGGCTCGGGAAAAACTACGACTCTTTATGCCTGCTTGTCCAGAATAAATACCCGGGATCGCAAGATAATAACCCTGGAAGACCCTATAGAGTACGATATTAAGGGAATTACCCAGATTCAGGTTCAGCCTGAGGTAGGTTTGGATTTTGCCCGGGGTCTACGCAGCATCTTAAGGCACGATCCTGATATTATAATGGTCGGAGAAGTAAGGGATTTAGAGACCGCGGAAATAGCCAATCGAGTGGCTCTTACGGGCCATCTTATTTTTTCTACTCTTCATACCAATGACGCCGCCAGCGGGATTACCCGTTTAATGGACATCGGAATCGAACCCTTTTTAATTTCTTCGAGCGTTGAGGCCTTTATCGCCCAGCGTTTAGTAAGGGTAATCTGTCCTTATTGTAAGTATGAAGATACTGCTCCTTTTGAGGAGTTGCGCCGGAATATAACGGAGCTACTCCGGCTTGATTCGGAAGAAAAGGTTAAGATTTTTAGAGGCAAAGGTTGCGATAAGTGTAATTCAACAGGGTTTTTCGGCAGAACCGCTATATATGAGATTTTATTAGTCGATGATCCTATAAAGGAATTAATCGCTAAAAAGTCTTCTGCCTCAGAGATTAAAAGACTGGCTGTATCACGGGGAATGCGCACTCTTGCCCAGGACGGTTGGCAGAAGGTAATAAACGGGGTGACTACCCCTGAAGAGGTCTTAAGGGTTATCTCGGTTGAAGGCTATGGGGTTGAAGAAGTGGATAAACAGGCTTTCGTCTTTGGGGATGAAGGGGCTTTGCAGGAATCCGAGGATTCTTCCGAACGCAGGACCTATGAGCGCTTAGACAGTAAACTTAATCTTCGCTACAAAATTTTTAAAGACGAAAAAGGCGAGCCTCAGAAGCTAAGCTCAGAGAGGATTACCTTAACCAGCAATGTAAGCGCTGCCGGCATAGCTTTTCTTGCCCCTGAAGCTTTAGCTAATGATTCTATTCTGGAGATTCATCTGGATTTACCCGACGGCAAAGAGCCTCTAAGGTGTTTAGGCAAGGTTGTCTGGGTAAAAAAGATAGATTCCGGAGATTATGAAATAGGCCTTTCTTTTTTAGATTTAACAAGCGGGGAAAGGCGCAGGGTAAATCGTTATGTAACTAAAGAATAATATTGTTTACCGCCCTGTATATCGCTAATCTTTTAGGCGTAAACTTCAAGAGGTGAGGCGAATACTAAGGGGCAAGTGGTAAACGAAAGAAGGAAGTGTCATGGCCTTATACAGGTATAAAGCAAAAGAGACGCCGCAGAAATTAGTAGAAGGCAATATTGAGGCCGCTACAAGGGATGATGCCATAAAGCAAATCGAACAGATGGGATATTTTCCCGTAAAAGTAGAGGAAATCTCCGAGGGCGATGCTACCCTGGTTTTTAAAAAAGTGCGTACTTCTAGAATAAGCTCGAAAGAGATTACAATTTTTTCAAGGCAACTGGCTACTCTTATAAAATCAGGAGTTCCGATTTTAAAAGCCCTGGGTGTTTTGGTCGAGCAGACTTCAAATATGGGTTTTAAGAATATTATTAGCGACGTATTTAACGAGCTTAAGGAAGGCAGCAAGTTTTCTTCCTGTTTATCTAAATACCCTAAGGTTTTCTCGACTTTCTATGTTGCCATGGTTAGGGCCGGAGAAGACAGCGGAAATTTAGAAGAGGTTCTTTTTAGTCTCGCCGATTACCGCACATCACAAGAAGATATGGTTTCCAAGGTAAAGCTCGCCCTTTTATATCCGGTGATTATGCTCTTTGTGGGAATAGGGACTATTGTTTTTATGCTTACTTTTGTAATGCCGCGGCTTATGCGCATATTTGAAGATATGGGAGAGCAGCTGCCGGTACCTACTAAGATTTTAATTTCGGTAAGCCAATTTCTTTCTCAGAACTGGATTTTCATATTGGTAGGCTTAGGCGCTTTTATAGCGGTTCTGCGGTTTGAACTGCGAAGAAAGCAAGCAAGGCGCATAGCAAGCAATATCAAGCTTCGCCTGCCCCTTGTGGGGAGTCTGCTTATTAAGAAAGAACTGGCCCGTCTCTCCAGGACCTTGGAGCTTCTTATAAAGAGCGGCATCCCAATTCTTAAAGCTATCGAGCTTACCGCTCCTATCATCGATAATGATATTATTCGAGAGGGCTTTATGGAAAGCCACAAAGAACTTGCCCAGGGCTCATCGTTGGGAAAAACCCTTAAGCGATGCAAGGTTTTTCCTGCTTTTATGACTAATCTGATAAGCATAGGAGAAGAATCGGGCAAGCTCGATTTATCCCTGGCTGAACTTGCTAATTCCTACGAAAAGGATACCCAAGACAGCATAAAGGCTTTTACCACTATTCTTGAGCCGATAATGATACTCGGCATGGGGTTGATTATAGGTTTTGTGGTTATAGGAATGTTGCTTCCGATTTTCCAGATTAATCTTGCGATAGGCTAAACCTTTGTAAGCTATTTTAATATTAGGTTCAAGATTCGGTGAATACTTCTTTTTCCTTTAAATATAAGTCGATTAAAGGCAGGCTCCTAGCTGCATTCTTTATTAATTTGTTTATAATAAGCTTTTTTAAGCCGGAAGTTCTCTCTCAGGATGCCTGGGAACAGTTTAAGGGAGATCATTTTATCGTATATTATGTTTCAGAGTTTAAGGAGTTTGCCCGTCAGGTGTTACGAGAGGCTGAGAAGAATTACAAAAGTCTGGCTGATTACTTGGGGTATGCCCGTTATTCCAACTTTTGGACTTGGGATAACCGGGTAAAAATTTATATTTATCCCGATAGGCTTTCTTATCTTAAAGCCACCAATCAACCCAAGTGGTCGGCGGGTGTAGCCAGGTATCTTAGTAAAGAGATAATAAGTTTTGCCTGGAGCGATAATTTTATGGAATTCTTGCTTCCTCACGAAATGGCCCATCTCATGTTCAGGGATTTTGTAGGATTTAAAGGGGAGGTGCCTTTGTGGCTGGATGAAGGCGTTGCTCAATGGGCCGAGGTTAAAAGAAGAGATTTCATAATGAGTTCAATAGGGGATTATATTAAGAGCGGTAAAGTCATGCCTTTGGAATATATGATGACGATAGACTTAAGCGCGATCCGGGCCTCCGCAAGCACGGCGGTTACCTATAATTCCGGCCAGGGGCAGACAGAAACAGAAATAAAAGGCAAGGAATTAATCGACCTTTATTATTTGCAGGCGGCTTCCATCGTCGGCTTTCTTATTGAGCGGTACGGCCCAGACAGATTTACTGATTTCTGCCGGGGCTTACGTGACGCAAAGACATTAGTTGAGGCTTTAAGGTCGGCATATCCTAATTCAGTCAGTGATTTGGATGATTTGCAGGATAAGTGGTTAAGGTATGTTTCAGGCAGACGATAGACTGGTATCCCGGAGTTTCGGGATTCAGGGTCATTGGAAACTGAATAATATAAGATCTCTTGTCCCGAATTCTTAGGGGCTCGAGATCAATTCCCCCCTCGCCATTTTAAGGGTTTGGGGTCATTGAGGAGGTGTTTTATGAAGAGGAAGGGTTTTACGCTTATTGAGATTATGCTGGTGGTGATAATTATCGGAGCTCTGGTAGCCATGGTCTTCCCTCGGCTTACCGGCAGAGGCGAACAGGCAAAAGTCTCAGCTGCCATGGCTGATATAAATGTAAATATTGCTACGGCTCTTAAGCTGTATGAGCTTGATAACGGAGCTTTTCCTACCACTGAGGAGTCTTTGAGCGCTTTGTTGATTAAGTCTGCTTCTGCTATTAACTGGAACGGGCCTTATCTGGAGAGGAAGCCCCGTGATCCTTGGGGAAGGGAGTATAAATATAAATCTCCCGGTCAGAACCGCCCTGACTATGATTTATATTCATTAGGCAGAGACGGCCGGGAAAGCGAAGATGATGTAAAGAACTGGGAATAGCATGGTCAGCAGATTACCAGGTCACCAGGTCACACGTTTGAAGAAGAGGGGTCTTACTCTTGTTGAGCTTATCGTCACGGTAGTTGTCCTATCGCTAGGTATTGTATTGATATATGAAGGGTTTTTAACTACTTTGGGCGGCTTTAACTACTGTATAGATTATTTGAATGCCCAGATTTGGCTTGATGAGAAGATCTGGGATGTCCAGGATAAATTATCCCATTACAAAACTCTTCTTACCGAAGATACCTCAGGGACGTTTCTAACCGGCAATAAGGAGTTTAATTGGTATCTTTCCTATGATTTGATAGAAGGCCTTAAGGAGGCAGGCCTGTACGCTATTGATCTTAAGGTTTCTTGGAGAGAAGGTTTTAAGGAGATAAGCACCGCAAGGAGCGCCTACGCATTATATTTAGAGCAATGAGGATACCGATAAGAAATAAAGCATTTACTTTAGTCGAGATTATTATCACAGCTTCGCTTGTTACGGTAGTGGGGCTTGCTCTTTATTCGGCGGTTAACAGCGGGATTAAGATATGGCAGCGTTTAAATAAAAGCCATGCCCAAGAAGAGGTGAGCGTTTTCTTCGAGGTTTTATCTACTGATTTGAGGAACAGTTTTGTTTATGGAGAAATTTACTTTATCGGCGAAAAAGAAAGGCTTGAGTTTGCGACTCTGGTTACTACCGCAAGCACATATCCAGGCCTGAGAAGGGGCCCGGGCCAAGTTGCATATTATCTTGACAGCAAGGCAAAAAAAATTATTAAAGAGAAGAGGAATTTAAGCCATATTTACAAAGAGGCGCAGGGTTCTGTCCAGGAAGTCTTAAGTAAGGTCAGCAGTCTTAATTTTGAATATTATTACTACGATTCTTTGCGGAAGGAATATTTCTGGCTTGATGAGTGGGAAGAGGAAAGCCTGCCTTTGGCGGTAAGGGTACGGTTGGAAATTACGGGTAAAGATAAGGTTTATAAAATCATAAGGACTTTTAATGTGCCGTTGGGAAAGAAAGAGATCTAGCATACTTGCCTTAAGTCTTTGGGCCCTTACGCTCCTTTCTGTGTTTGGGTTGTATTTAAGCATAGGGGTCAGGCAAAAGATAGCCTTGGTTAAGAATCTCACCTTCAGGGACAGTCTCTATTATATCGCCGATGCCGGAATAAAAAGAGGGATTGTCGAAATTAAGATAGATGAAATTCTGGGCACTGATACGCTTAAGGAAAGCTGGAGCAATAACCCGGCTGTATTTAAGGATATAAAATTAGGAAGGGGTAGCTTAAGCGTAGGTTATGATTTCGTGGATAAAGGCGGGGCAACAAGAAAGATGTTCGGGTTGGTGGACGAGGAGAGAAAAATAAATATCAATACCGCCAATCGCAAAGTACTTACCAAGCTTTTTGAAGTGGTCTTGCGCCTTGACCAGGTTCAAGCCCAAGAGATAGCGGCATCTATTATTGACTGGCGAGACAATGATAGCTTTCTTTCAATTCCCGTAGGAAGCGCGGAAGACTCTTACTACAGGAATCTTAAGGAAAGCTATGATTGCAAGGACTCTTCTTTTCAGGCTCTTGAGGAGCTTCTTTTAGTTAAGGGAATAAATAGGAGTATATTCGAGCAAATCAAGGATTTTGTCACTATTTACGGCGAGGGGTCGGTTAATGCCAATACCGCCCCCAGAGAAGTGCTTTTAGCTCTAGGCATAGATGATTTATTGGCCGATAAGATTATAGATTATCGAAGCGGCGAAGATGAGATTCAAGGAACCTCTGATGACAATGTCTTTACCGGCCCCGGAAATATAGTGGCTGGTTTAAGCCAATTTACCGATCTTGCCAGTTCAGAGGTAGCTCTGCTTAGCAATATAGTTTCAGCCGGTTTACTGGGCACTTCTTCCTATAATTTTACAGTAAGAAGTACGGCCAGCATCCCCGGCGGTTTAAGTAAGGAAATAATCGCTGTTGTGGATAGGACCGGGCAGATTTTTTCTTGGAGGCAGTTTTAGATGAGTAAGGGTTTTATGGGCGGTCTTTTCAGTAAAGTTTCTTCTGACTATTTGGGCGTGGAGTTTTCCAGCGACAGCTTAAGACTTGCATACATAAAGAACTTGCCTCTTAAGAAAGAGGTTTCTTTTCTTTTGGTCAAGGATACCCAGGGTTTATCAGAGAGGGAAATAGCCGCTTTTTTAAACAAAAGTCTTTCAGGGTTTAAGATTAGAAATGCTAAAGTTTGTTACACGATACCTTCCCATCTTATCATTACTAAAAACGTGGAAGTGCCTTCTCAGAGTCAGGTCGAGATCGAGGATATCGTAAATCTTCAAGCTTCCCGGCATACCCCTTATGCCCGGGAAGAAATAATAATTGATTACGCAAATATCGGAGTTTACCGAAAGAGTTATACCAAGATTCTGCTGGTGATCGTAAATCGGGATATAGTTCGTAAGCATTTTGAGATTTTGCGTCTTGCCGGCCTTGAACCCGCTAAGGTAACTTTTTCTTCGGAAACAATCACAAAAGCACTTTCCAAGATTTTAAGGCTTGATAAAGAACAGTCGCCGGTAGGAATTATACATATTGATACCGCTTTCTCGGATTTTAACGTGTTGTTTAAGGAAAAGGTAATATTCGTAAGAAGCATTCCCATGGGAATACAGCATTTGACTGTCGATAAAGATAAACATTATCCGCGCTTTATAGAAGAAATAAAGGAGTCATTAGAAGTCTACAGAAACGAAGATATTGACGCTTCGCCTTCAAAGATAATGCTTACCGGTCTTGTAAATGAAATAAAAGATTTTTCTTCCTTGTTGAATAACTCTATCGCCTTTCCTTCGGAAAGTATTTCCTTTTCCGAACACCTTTCCTTAACCCCTGAAGCTCAGAGTGTTTTGACAGTGTCTAAGGTTTCGTCTTTCCTGGGTGCGGTAAGCTCGGCCTTCGCATTTGAGGACATTAAAGTGGATCTTACTCCTCAGGAATCAAAGCTTAAGCGGTTATTTGAGAGACGAAGCCGCGAAGTGATGAAAACAGGGATTTTAATATTTGCTATATTTATTATGCTCTGTGTGTTTCTAGCCGGTAAAATCTACCTTAAGAATATTTATTTAAACCAGCTTAATCAGAATTTTATTGTCCTCCACCGCCAGGCGGAGGTTCTGGAGAAAGATTTCAGTCGTATAAAATTAATCCGAAGCTACTTGAGTTTAAGGGGTTCTTCGATCGAGACCCTCGGAGAGCTGTATAAAATTATTCCCGATGAGATTAAAATTCTTGAGATACGCTTTGAGAGGACTGGGGTGATTTCCGTTAAAGGAACCGCAAGTTCTATGCCGGTAATTTTTACTTTTGTCGAAGAGCTCAATAAGTCAGATTATTTTATGGAGGTAGAGACAAAGTATACTACCAAGCGAAAAGAAGCCGAAAAAGACGTAGCTGACTTTGAGATTGCGATTGTATTCAGCAGGGAGGAAGAGGCATGATGAACGTCCAGTCTTTGCTGAATCTGCAGAACCTGCAGTCATTTTTTTCGCGTCTATCCAAAAGAGAAAAAATGGTTCTTTACGGGGCAAGTTTCTTTATCTTTCTAGCTTTTTTAGATAGAGCCATAATCGCGCCTTCCTTATCAAAGATGGAGACTCAGGAGAACGAGATTAGAGAGAAGAAGCTGGTGATTAGAAAAGACCTGCGGATAATCACCCTTAAAGACAGCATTGAAGAGGAGAGCAAAAAATATCAGACCTATTTTCAGCAGACAGGCTCTATTGAAGAAGAGAGGACAGCGGTCCTTAAGGAAGTCGAAAATTTGGCAAGCGAATCAGGAGTCTATCTGGCTTATATAAGACCTCAGGATATAATAAGTGAAGGGCCGTTTAAAAAGATAGTTATTAATCTAAATTGCGAGGCTGAAATGCCCCGGATCGTAGGGTTTCTTTACGCTATAGAAAGTTCAACCAGGCTGTTGACCATAGATAGCTACGTTATTTCGCCCAAGACAGAGGAATCGAGCATAGCCCAGTGCCGAATTGTTGTATCTAAGATAGTAATTCCCTAGAAAGTATAGAGAGTTAACCTTCCTGATTTTTTTTATTTCACGTTAAGTTTATTTGAGGTTTTGTAAGGGGTTTAAGTTTAACCTTTTGATAGCCTCGAAAGACTTAAGTATTTCCGGAGGGTTGACAAAACCCGCCTTTACCTTATAATGATTGATTAATTAAGGTTGCTTTAATATATAGAATTCGATAGGTGATATTATGGTTTTCCAAGACGAATCTTTTGTAGAAAGAATCATAAAGCTTAAAACCCAAAAACAGGCTGTAATGTTAGCCCACAATTATCAGCTTGGTCAGATTCAGGATGTTGCTGATTTTCTGGGAGATTCTCTGGAGCTTGCCAAGCGATCCAAAGGCCTTGGTTGCAAAATGATTATTTTTTGCGGGGTAAGGTTTATGGCTGAGACAGCCAAGATTTTATCGCCTGAGAAAAAGGTTGTTTTGCCTGTAGAGGACGCCGGGTGCCCCTTGGCCGATACCATCACTGTAGAAGACCTGCAGAGGCTTAAAGCGACTTACCCGGATGCAAAGGTAGTATCCTATGTAAATTCTTCCGCTGAAATAAAGGCTGAAAGCGACGTCTGTTGCACTTCTGCTAACGCTTCGACCGTAGTAGAGAATATCGATGTCCCTCAGATAATATTTGTTCCTGACGCTAATCTGGGTAGGTGGGTTCAGAAGAACAATCCTTCCAAGAAACTTATAATCTGGCCGGGCTCCTGTTACGTACATCAACAGTTTACTTTAGAGGATTTGCAAAATGCCCGCAAGAGTTTTCCGGAAGCAGAGATCTTAGTTCATCCCGAGTGCCGGCCCGAAGTTCAGGATAACGCCGATTTTGTCGTCTCTACCTCAGGTATGCTTAAGCGAGCAAAGTCCTCCCAAGTCAAGACCCTGATAATCGCTACCGAAGAAGGACTCATTTACAGACTTAAGAAAGAAAACCCCAAAAAAGAGTTTTATTCTTTAGGAAACAGCCGGATTTGCTTGAATATGAAAAAGACCACTCTAGCCGAAGTTCTTGCTGCTTTAGAGGATGAGAAGCCGGAGGTAAGCCTTAAGGACGATGTTATCAAGAAGGCAAGAAAAGCTTTGGAGGAGATGGTTAAATTCATTTAACCTAGCCAAGCTAGGGTAAAGCAGTGCGTAGCGGGAAAAAATGTTATTCAATTTCCAGCCTTTCAATGACCAATGACGAATAAAATCCAAAACCCCAATACTACCAAATCCCAAATAAGTCCAAAATCCCAAATCCCAAAGAGGCCAATAGAATGAAAGCGAAAAATAAAGATCTTACCCTGAAGTTTGATAAACTAAAGCGGATAGTAAAAGATTTGGGGTCTGTGGTTGTGGCTTATTCCGGAGGCTTGGATAGTTCATTTTTACTTAAAGTCTCAAACGATGTTTTAGGAAAAAAGGTCTTGGCTGTAACCTCGTCTTCTTATTCCTTGCCTAGGCGGGAATTGGAGCATGCCCGTAGGGTAGCTAAAGAATTAGGCGCTAGGCATCTAATAACAAAGACTCGGGAATTTGCCAACAGGAACTATTTAAGAAACCCCCGCGAAAGATGCTATTATTGTAAAAAAGAACTCTTTTTAAGGCTTGGGCAGATAGCCCGTAAATACAACAAGAAAACGATTGTTGACGGTACTAATACCGATGATGATTCGGATTTTAGACCCGGCAATAAAGCCAAAAAAGAATTTGCGATACGTTCTCCTTTACGGGAAGCAGGATTAACCAAGAATGATATAAGGGCTTTAGCCAGGAAGCTAGGATTTTCCTTTTGGGACATGCCTTCTTTCGCCTGCCTTTCTTCCCGGATACCTTACAATACAAAAATCGATAAAAAGACTTTGAAAAGGGTTGAGAAAGCCGAGGATTTTTTAATCTCTTTAGGCTTCAGGCAAGTGCGGGTGCGCGACTTCGGTAGATTAGCCAAGATAGAGGTCGAAAGGCAAGAGGTAAAGAGATTGGTCACCAAGTCACTGGGTCACCAAGTCACCGGGTATTTGAAGAAGTTAGGGTATGGACAGGTTGCTGTGGATCTGGAGGGATACAAGACCGGCAGTTTGAACGTAGACTCCCGCAGATATCGATTAACGAAAATTAGCGTCTAAGATTAACATAAATTTATATCTTTTATTAGCGTAAATTCGCGTATCTTGATTAGATTATATTAAGGTTTATGCAATTAGCGGAAATTAGCGTCCAGTAATCCGTGTAAATTAGCGTATATGAGAGTAGAAATCTTAAACTTTTTAAAGGATAAAGAAAATTATTCATCGGGAGAAGATATTGCGCATAAGCTGGCTTTAAGCCGCCAAGCCTTATGGAAACATATGCAGGAATTAAGGCATTTGGGTTATGACATAGTTGCGGTGCCCCATTTAGGATACAGGCTTTTAAAGATCCCGGATAAATTATACCCTTGGGAGATTAAATACAGGCTTAATACCAAGTTTTTAGGAAAACATATTCATTATTTCGAGAAGATATCTTCAACTATGGATGTAGCCTGGGATTTAGGAAAGGAAAAGACCTCCGAGGGGACTTTGGTCTGCGCTGAGCACCAGACAAAAGGAAGAGGCCGCTTGCGGAGGCACTGGGTTTCTCCGAAATCAAAAGGATTGTATTTTTCCCTTATCTTAAGGCCGGACGTGCTCCCCTCAAAGATACCCTGCATTACTCTTCTTTCTTCAGTGGCCGTAAGCTTAGCGATAAAAAAGATGGTTGATATTTCTCTGTCGATAAAATGGCCTAATGATATCTTGATAGATAACGCCAAGCTCGCCGGCATTCTTACGGAACTGAGCGCCGAACAGGATAAGATCAATTTTGTGGTGGTGGGTATCGGCGTAAACGTAAATAATACGAGAACCGATCTGCCGAAAGGGGCTGTTTCTTTATATTCCTCGTTCGGTAAGAAGTTTGATAGAATCGGCCTTTTAAGAATTATCTTGGAAGAATTCGAAAAGGTTTATTTGGATTTTAAAGCCAACGGCCCGGCTTTTATAATCGATCAGTGGCGTAAGCTTTCTTATATTTGGGGAAGCAGGGTTAAAGTTACTTTATCTTCCGGTAAGATTGAGGGAGAGGCTCTTGATTTGGACTCCGACGGCGCCCTTCTTGTAAGAACCTCTTCAGGGGTAGTCACAAAAGTTGTTGCCGGAGATATAGTTAAAACTAACTAATGTAAACTATAAATTGTATATAAAGTTGACAATTTAAGCCGCATTTATATAATAGTTATATGAAATGCGGTTTTTTTATTTTCTTTTTGTTTTTTATCCCGCCTTTTTGCCTTTGTCTGGACTTGCCTATCGAGTTAGAGCCTATTGTCATCGAAAAAGAAAGTAATGATCCAAGCTTTCCTGGTTCACTTATTAGCGACGATCTTAAAGGATTGCCTTTTGATTCCTGCGAAGGTATTCTTGAATATTCTTCGGGCTTGGATCTGCGTAAGAGAGCGGGTTTTGCTATTCAGCAGGATCTTTCTATTCGGGGCTCTGTGTTTGAAGATAACAAAGTTCTTGTAAACGGCTTGGAAATCAATGATCCCCAGACAGGTCATTATTCTCTGGAGATTCCTTTTACCGCTGCGGATTTGCAGGAGGTGAGGCTTAAAAAAAATGAACAATCAGTAAATTTTGTTCTTAAAAAGCCTTTAAGCTCGGGCGGGTTTTTAAGAAGTTCTTTCGGCCAGCACGCTTTATTTGAGAATTTACTTTCAGTGAATTTTCCGGTTAAAGACTTAAAAAATCGGATATCTTTTGAGCGTAAAAAGTCTAAAGGAGCCCGCCGGGATACTGATTTTGATATATATAACATGTCTTTTGATTCTTTTTATGAGACCGAGCTCAAGGAATTCGAGTTTATCTACGGATTGGGCAAGAAAGAATTCGGGGCTAATGGTTTTTACGCTTGGCCGAATTTCACTCAGGAAGAAGAGCATATCGTTCAGCATTTTTCCTCGATGCGCGCCCTGTTTAAAGAAGATCATTTTAACTTTGAGCTTATGCCCTTTTTTCGGAAACATTTCGATAAGTTCGTTCTGGATAGGCATAACCCTTCCTTTTATACTAATTATCATACAACCTATATATACGGCCTGGATTCCAAGATAGATTTTAAGGAATTAGGCTTGTGGTTGGGCCTGGGCCGCAGAAGTGAAAAAATAAGTTCAACGAACTTAAACGATCATGCGCGCAGACTAAAGAGTTTTTCTGTAGGGTTTAATCCTCGAGAGGTCGGTAATTTTATGTTTTCAGGCAGCCTTAAGGCATGCTCTTATTCAAATTGGGGTTGGGTAAGTTCTTTCGGCTTTAATGCCGGTTATTTTTTAAGCCGGAATCTGCGGCTTAAATTTTCTTTTGATAAGACTCACCGTCTCCCTTCCTTTACCGAGCTTTTTTATCTATCGCCTTCGAATCAAGGCAACCCTTTTTTAGAAGTCCAAAAGATGAATAATTTTCAATGGTCGCTTGAATATTTAAACGCTGACTTTAGATCTGCTCTTAGCTTATTTTTAAGAGAGCAGGAAGATACTATTGATTGGGTTAAGAATCTTCAAGGCGCCGCCTGGCAGGCCCAAAACGTAGGCGATATAAACAGCAGGGGCGTTGAAATAGACTTTGATATTGATTTTAAAGATTTTTTTCTGCAAGCCATAGCTTTTAAGTATAGCTTTTTAGAATTAGACCAGAGGCGTTCATATCGATATTCAAAATATTTATTTAACTTTTTAAAGCACCGTTTATTGATTGGGCCTAAGATAGACATTAAGGATTATCTTACGTTGCGGCCCGTAGTTATTTTTGAAAAGCCCAAAGAAAGGCCCTCGAGGACGGTCTTTAATCTAAATATTACCTATAAAATCAACAATGATTTTTCTTTGTTTTTGGAGGCAGAAAACTTGCTGGACAGCAAGTTTCAAGAGCTTGAGGGGATCGACGCTGGCCCCCGCTGGTTTAAAGGCGGTATTTCATATAAGTTCTAGGCGGCTTTAGCCGGTTTCGGCATTTTTCTTGACAAAGGTTTTAAGCTTATTTACAATGAATAAAAGATGATTTTAATAGAGGGAGGTGTTTAATGCTGAGGCTTAAAGGTTTTAGCTGGCGTTTAAGGGCTATGATTTTGGGGATAGTCTTTTTGGGTCTTAGTGCCCCGCTTCAGGCAGGAGAGTTTATTATTGATATCGGTGCAGGTGCCGATTCTTTAAAATATGAGGAGCATGTACCCCGGGATTCCATGTCTTTGGAAATAAGCTCTGCTGCCCGGGTGACTAATGTTACTGTAAAAGGTCTTCTTGAATACGATTTTAATAATCATTTTTTTGTAGGCGGCAAAGGGATTGTGCCGGTAGAAAGAGGCCATGGTACTGAGAAATGGAAATGGGAGGTTATTGGTTTTGTTTTTCAGGACAATAGATTAGAGTATGGCTGGACAAGGGTTGATGGTTATGTGGGTTACAGCTTTGAATTTCCTGAACGGGGTGACCCCGAAGCCCATATATTCGAGCCTTATATCGGCATAAGGTCTTCCTGGGTTAAGCAAAACAGGACTAATTTTGTTGTTCTTGGTGTTCCAGTAGGCGGAAAATCCGTTGAGAAGGTCGATTCCTACGGGGCGATTATAGGTTTTCGGACCAAGAAAACCATTATTGACGATTTAGTCTTAGGCGACAAAGTTACCGTAGGGTTTGACCTTAAGTACGTATGGCCTTTTGACGAAGAAACAACTAATACTGCTATGCCCGGGTTTATCGTTGACGCCGAGAAAGGATATACTGCCGAAGGAAGTGTTTTCGCTGAGTATAAATATAACGATTTTACTTCTTTCTGTATAGAAGTCTACGGTGGAAGGTTGCACTGGAAAGGAAGCGATTGGAAGGCCTATCAGGGAGGCTTTGTAAAATGGCCTGAGAATGATACGACTTATTTTGGCGGCAATCTCTATGCAAAATTCGAATTTTAGTTTACTTTTTTTAGTCTAAAGGAGGATTGGTATGGTATTAGGTTTAAAGCGCAGCGGTTTTCTTATTCTTATTTTAGCTTTGGGGATAGTTTTAGTTAGCCCTAATCTTTTAGCTCTTGAGCTCAAAAAGACAGTTGCTGTATCCAATTTTGAGAATAGGAGCGGCTGGCGGGGCGAGATAAAATTGGGTGACGGTATGGCCAGCCAGCTTACCGACGCTCTCATTCAGAGCGGAAAATTCGTGGTTTTAGAGAGGCAGACCCTTGATGATGTGGTGGCTGAGCAGGACTTAGCCGCAAGCGGCTGGACCCGGGAATCAAAGACAGCTGAAACCGGAAAATTAGTCCCGGCTCAGATTCTTATCAAAGGTACTGTTACTGAATTCGAAGAGCGTAGTTCAGGCAGCGGTACCGGTATTTCCTACGGAGGCATAAGCCTTGGCTCCAGCAAGAGTTCGGCCCATGTAGCGGTTATTATACGCATCATTGACACTACTTCCGGACAGGTCCTTGATTCTGCACGCGTGGAAGGGACTGCCAAGGCCGGAGGGTTGAGTATTGGCGTATCCCGGGACGTAAGTTTCGGGACCAGTGGTTTTAAAAAAACTCCTTTAGGCGAGGCGGTTCAGATTGCTATCGATAAGGCGGTTGTCCAGATTGCCGATAAGCTGGCAGACGTGCCTTTTAGCGGAAAAATCATAAAAGTAGAAGACGGCCTGGTATATGCTAACGTAGGAACACGAAACGGAGCCTCGGTCGGTGATAGTTTTACAGTCTATGCGCCGGGCGAAGAATTGATTGATCCTGACACCGGCGAGCTTTTAGGTTCACAGAAGACGAAGGTGGGTTCTATCAAGCTTACCTCGGTTGAGGAAAAATTCTCCAAGGCTTCTATAGAAATGGGCGGAGGCTTTGAGAAAGGGTATATCATCACCGATTAATTCTTAAGGAGGAAGGCAAGATGAAAGAGCTGGTGATTTTAGTATCTTTTGTCCTTTTGATAGGGTTTGCGATTTCCGGCTGCGCCGGATTAAACCAGGGTTTGGATAAGGCTAACGAAGGAGCAAGAGAAGTCGGAAAGCCGGTAGGAAAAGTAATGAGCATTCCCGGTTCTGTGGCTGAAGGCGCTGCCGAAGGGATTATAACTGAAGAAAACGAGGATAACCCCTTTAATCGCTAACCGTTAACCGCTTACTGTTTTTTTTCAGTTAAGGAAAAGCCCTCAGAATAATCCATTCCTTTAGGCTTACAAATCTATTCCTAGGATAGGGGATTGTTTAAGCAGGAGTAATCCGACTGTTGTTTACAGCGGGAGGCCTTTTTTCGTTAATCCTTCCCCTTTCCGTTCTATAGACACATTCGCGCGAATGTGAGAATAAATGGGAAGGATCTGGTTTGGATTTTAAATAGTTTTTTCTGTGGTAAAATAACTTCTATGAAGAAAGTAATGGCAGCTTTAAGCGGGGGGGTAGACTCTTCTTTGGCTGCAGCCTTACTTAAAAAGAAAGGCTTTGCGGTAGTGGGTCTTACTATGTGTTTGGGCGTAAAGGTAAAAGATTTAGGCACCCGGCGCAGGCCTTTATGTTGTAGCAGTCAGGCAATAGAAGATGCCCGCAGGGTTTGCGCAGTTTTGGATATACCTCACTATATTTTTGATTTCGAGCGGCAGCTTCGCGAGAAAGTTATAAATAACTTTATCCGGGATTATTTAAAGGGTAAGACCCCTAATCCCTGCGTGCGCTGCAACCGCTATATCAAGTTTGATTTGCTTTTTAAGCGGGCAAAATCTTTAGGAACGGATTATTTAGCCACCGGTCATTATGCCGGGATAGCCAGGAAAAAGAATAGCTTTTTCTTACGGCGAGCTAAAGACCCAAATAAAGATCAGTCTTATTTCCTTTATGCCATAAAGAAAGAAATGCTTAAGTTTATCCTTTTCCCTTTAGAGAATTTTACCAAGTTTGAAGTACGCCGGAAAGCTCAAGAACTTAATTTACCGGTATCTTCTAAGCCGGAAAGCCAGGAGATATGCTTTATTCCTTCCAATGATTATAAAGGATTCATTAGACAGAGGGCCCGGGAGCTCAAAATAGAAATAAAACCGGGATTAATTATCGATAGAAAAGGAAAGGTTTTGGGGAAACATCAGGGTATTTGTTTTTACACTATAGGCCAGCGCGAGGGTTTAGGCATAAGTGCAAAAAAGCCTCTTTATGTGATTAAAATTGATTATAAAAACAATAATCTCATTGTCGGGTTTAAAGAGGATACATACTTTAAGGGTCTAATTGCTTGTAAACTTAATCTTTTTATAGAATATCCGAAAAGAGCCTTTTTATGCAAGGCTAAAATCCGCTATAATCATAAGGAAGCCGAGGCCAAAGTTATCCCCCTAGGCAAATCGAGAATCAAAGTAATCTTTAAGCAGGCCCAGGCAGCGGTTTGTCCGGGCCAATCAGTCGTCTTGTACGACGCAGATTTGGTCCTAGGCGGAGGGATCATAGAAAGAGGTCTAATGAGGACATAACTTAGCGAACGTAAGTGAAGCTTAAGTTATTTGTTCGAATTAGACCCCGCACCTTTGAACTATTCATCGCAAAGCGAATACGGCAAAGGTGCGGGGTTCAATTCGCAGACGGCCTTACGGCCTACGATTTACAGTCGCTACGCTCCGTAAATCGTCTGCTCATTAAAGGAGTGTAATGACCCCCATTAGTCAAGCGATTTTTAAGTTAGGAACAGGCTCATTGACAATGTGTTTTTCATAGAACTGTCTGGGCGTAA
>JAFGCB010000001.1 GCA_016932855.1 Candidatus Omnitrophota bacterium
GCTATACGCTATCAGCCATAAGCCATTAAGGGCGTATAGCTCAGATGGTTAGAGCGCTGCGCTCACATCGCAGAGGTCTCTGGTTCGAATCCAGATACGCCCATTTAGAATTGAGGCATAAAGCCTATTAGCGCTATTCTTCATGGATTATCCGCTTATCTAAGGAAAAAATTTGTAATTTATGGATATAAAAGAAGAGATTAGAAAACTACGCGATCTGCAAGACATAGATTCCAAGTTTCTCGCCCTTAAAAACGAAAGAGACCTTGCATTGCCCGGCCGGATAGCAGAGTTAAAAGAAAGCTTCGAGTCGAAGAAATCAATCCTTTCGGCGTTAGAGGAGGAAGTCAAGAGATCCCAGGTTAAGAAAAAGGAACGCGAGCTGGATTTGGCCACAAAAGAAGAAGGGGTAAGTAAATGCCAGGGTCAG
Source organism: Candidatus Omnitrophota bacterium (assembly GCA_016932855.1). GTDB lineage: Bacteria > Omnitrophota > Gorgyraeia > Duberdicusellales > Duberdicusellaceae > JAFGCB01. The sequence continues at coordinate 431 of JAFGCB010000001.1, forward strand.
CTTTATCAGCTGAAGACAAATCAGGAATATAAGGCAAAACTTAAAGAGATTGAGTCTTTAAAGGCTGATATTTCAGTGATAGAAGAAGATATACTAAAAATTATGGAAGAGGTTGACCAGAAGGCCAAGACCTTAAACGAGAAAAAAGAAGAATTTAAAGGACAAGAAGCTGAGCTTAATAAGGCTGTGGAAAAAATAGAGCAAGACATTAAACAGCTGGATATACAGGTTAAAGGTTTAGAGGATAAAAGGGGGATTCTTACCCAAGGGATAGATTCGGTTCTTTTAAAAGATTACGAGCATCTTTTGAATAATAGATGGGGTTTAGCTTTAGTGCCTTTGAAGGCAGGAAGCTGCGGTGGGTGTCATATGAATTTGCCTCCCGAGGTGACTAATAAAGTGAAGCAGTATATAGAGATAATATACTGTGAATTCTGCGCGCGGATGCTTTATCTGGAGGAGGATTTCCAGCTTTAAAACACAGATGCTCGCAGATATGAAGACGCAGATGTTCACAGATGTAGTAATCTGTGATAATCTGCTTGAAATCTGTGATGATCTGCGTAATCCGACGAGCGAAGCAAGGAGGCTTAGGTGGTAGAAGTTTTCGCTGATGGTTCTTCTTTGGGAAATCCCGGCAATTCCGGCGCCGGTTACGTTATCTACAAGAATAAGCGTTTGGTTAAGAAAGAATCTGTTTATATAGGAGAGGCTACCAATAATTTTGCCGAATATATAGCTTTGATATTGAGTTTGCAAGAGGTTCTTTTGCTCGGCGAAAAAAAAGTCTCTGTATATATGGATAGTCAACTGGTGGCAAAACAGGTGCAGGGAAAATATAAAGTCAAGAACAAGACTCTTTATTCATTGAATATTATCGCCCGGAATCTAATAGAGATAATCGGCGATTGCAATATTTTTTACAAGCGAAGAGAAGAAAACGAATTAGCCGATTCTTTGGCCAAAAAAGGCGCAAAATTGGGTAGGATTCCTAAAATTGCTGAAAAGGGACAAAACACGTTGTTTGATTAGAATTATTTGACCCCGCACCTTTGAACTGTCCATCGCAAAGCGAATACGGCAAAGGTGCGGGATTCAATTCGACCATACAACTTACGCTCCCTCTGGTCGCGTAAGTTGTGGTCTCATTGAAGGAGGTAAAATATGTCGGGTCATTCCAAGTGGGCGAGCATTAAACACAAGAAGGGCGCGCAGGATGCAAAAAGAGGAAAAGTTTTTACCAAAATCATAAGAGAGATTACTGTCGCAGCCCGAGAAGGAGGAGGTAACCCTGATATAAACGCCAGGCTTAGATCAGCTATTAGTAGGGCAAAAGAAGCTAATATGCCTTCCGATAATGTGGATAAGGCGATAAAGAAAGGAACCGGCGAGCTTCCCGGCGTAACCTATGAATCTTGTATGTTTGAAGGTTACGGTCCTGGGGGAGTGGCGCTGATAGCCGAGACTTTAACTGACAATAAAAATAGAGCAGCAGCTGAGATAAGGAATATATTTTCTAAGCGGGGCGGTAATCTAGCCGGTTCAGGAAGTGTTGCCTGGCAGTTTGTTCAAAAAGGCTATATTCTTATTAGCAAAGACGCTATATCAGAAGAGGAACTTTTTTCAATTGCCCTTGATGCCGGAGCCGAAGATATAAAAAGCGAAGGAAAAAACTACGAAGTATTTAGCGAAACCAAAGACTTTGAAAATGTAAAGCAGGCTATTAAAGATAAGAATATAGAATGGGAATTAGCTGAACTTACTATGATTCCTAATGCTACAGTTAAGCTTGCCGGTTATGATGCAAAGCAGGTTCTTGCTTTAGTCGAAGCCTTGGAAGAACATGATGACGTCCAGAAGGTCCATGCGAACTTTGATATTCCTGATGAGATAATGGAGGAATTAGCAGCGGAAGAGTAATTTTAAAAAAAAGCAATTTCGTATATGAAAAACTTAGAACGACTAAGAATTGATTGGCAGGAGAAACACTACTTTGCCTTTTATCCCTTGACCCCTTTAACCTCTTACATCCCTTTAGCATAGGAAAATCAAGAGGGGGATGAATATGGTTATATTAGGCGTTGATGCCGGTCTTCAGGCTAACGGCGTGGCTGTAGTTGAAAGCAAAGCAAGCTCGTTTGACATAAAGTATCTTGGGGAAATTAAGACCAAGGCAAGTTGTCCTTTATCCGAAAGATTTTTTTTGATTTTTTCTTCTTTAGAGAAAATAATCGATGAGTTTGAGCCGTCGGTATTGGTTTTGGAAAAAATATATTCTCATTATCGCCATCCTACAACAGCGGCTGTTTTAGGAGGGGTAAGGGGAGTGGTTATGCTGCTGGGTGCAATTAAAAATATGAAGATTGTCGAATACCCCGTTACCCATGTGAAAAAGTCGGTAACAAGCTACGGTACAGCTTCTAAAGACCAGATGAAAAGAATGGTAAGCTATCTGGCTAAGCTACAAAAACCTTTAAAATCTCAGCATCTTGCCGATGCCCTGGCTTTGGTAATGGCGTATCTGCATACGCAAAGATAAGATGATTTCACAATTAAAAGGAAGGCTGATAAGTAAGGGTGATTCCAAGGTATTGATAGAAGTAGGTGATTTTACCTACGAAGTTTTTACTCCCAAGACAGTCTGGCTGCGTCTGGAAGAATATATAGCAGATGATAAACTAAATCTTGTTATCTACCATTATTTACATAGCGACCAGAATAAACTTTATCCTGTACTTATAGGTTTCCTGAGTGATTTGGAAAAAGAGTTTTTTGAAAGGATTACTAAAGTGGTAGGCATCGGTCCTAAAGCCGCGCTCAAGGCCCTGGATAGGCCGATTTGCGAAATAGCTGAGGCAATAGACAGAGGTGATGTTAATTATCTTAAGAATTTACCGGGGATAGGCCTGCAGCGGGCCAAAAATATCGTAGCCCTTTTGGGCGGCAAAATGGGAAAGTTTACCTTAATAAAAGACAAGATAGAGCGAAAAGAGCCCGATTCAAAAGATATTCATAAAGAGATATTGGAGGAAGCCGAAAAGGTCTTACTCCAGCTTCAATACAAAAAGCGCGAGGCAAGGGATATGGTGGAAAAAGCCTTTAAGGCAAACCCTCAGATTGAGAATTTAGAGGATCTTCTTAACCAGATATATAAACAGAAGGTTTGAGACATAGATGATCACAGATCAAATAATCTGTGATTATCTGCTTGAAATCTGTGATAATCTACGGATAGGAGCGAAGCGAGTATGGATCTTAAATCAATTTTAGAGTCAATACTGTTTGTTAACGAGAAGCCAATTCTTATCGAGGAGATAGCCGAAGCCCTGGATTTAGAGAAAAAAGAAGTTCTATCCTCTATAGAGCAGTTAAAGAAAGATTATGAAGAAAGGGGTGCCGGTCTTTGTATTGTAGGCGTGGCCGGAGGATATCAGATGTGTGCATCTCCTCAGAATTCCGATTGGATAAAAAAACTTTACAAGGAAAGATTCAAGCACAGGTTAAGTTCAGCTTCTTTGGAAGTCTTAGCTGTAATAGCCTATAAACAGCCGGTGACCCGTCTGGAAATAGAGGCTATAAGAGGAGTAAACTGTGAGCAGGTTTTAAAAGGATTAATGGGTATAGGTCTGGTTAAAGTCAAGGGTCGAAAGGATGTAATAGGCAGGCCTTTTCTTTACGGAACGAGCCGTAAGTTTCTTGAATATTTTGGCTTGAATTCTTTAGGCGATTTACCTAAGCTAGAAAAAGAGCAACCTTACGGAAACGGGCTTAAAGAGGCTATTAGCCCTCAAAATTTGCCCGGGGATGAACAAGAGGCGGTCTTGGAAAATCAAGGAGAGAGCGATGGAGTTAAAGAAGTTACGGAAGAGAATTGATTTACTTGATAAAAAGCTTGTTGATGTTATTACTGAGCGGGTGAAGGTTGCATTGAAGATCTCTGATTTCAAGAGAAACAAGAATATACATCCTTATTCTCCGGAGCGGGAAGCCGAGGTTCTAAGAAGAATAAGAAGACTTAATCCTGGAATAATTGATGACGAGGTCTTTGAGTTTTTATTTACCCAGATAATGTCCATAACTTTTTCTTTAAGTACGCCTTTAAAAATAGCCTATCTTGGGCCAAAGGCGACATTTACTCATCTTGCAGCTATTAAGAAGTTCGGCGAGAAAGTGGAGTTTATTCCCTCAAGTGATATAACGTCTCTTTTCTCGGCTGTAGAGAACACAGAGGTTAATTTCGGGGTTGTGCCTATCGAAAATTCAACCGAAGGGGTGGTTACTCACACCCTGGATATGTTTATGGATTCCAATCTGCACATATGCTCAGAAGTAGTCTTAAAGATTACTCATCATCTTTTAGCCAGTACTCCTATAAGCAAGGTTAAGAAAATCTATTCTCATCCTCACGTTTTTCCTCAGTGCCGTAAGTGGCTGGCAAGACATATGGCCTCGGCCATTCTTATACCGGTTGAGACTACGGCTAAGGCCGCGGAGATGGTCAAGAGAAAAAAAGACTCGGCTTGCATTGCCAGTGAAGCCTGCAGCCGGATTTATAATTTAAAGATTTTAGCCCGCAATATCCAGGATTCTTCAGGTAACATAACCAGGTTTCTGGTAATCGGCAAATATATAACAAGGCCTACGGGCCATGACAAGACTTCAATTCTTTTTTCGGTAAAGGATAGAGTAGGGGCACTTCATGATATGCTCGTTCCTTTTAAGAAAAACAGGATTAACCTTACCAAGATAGAATCGCGTCCCTCAAAAAAGAAACCTTGGGAGTATTACTTTTTTGTTGATTTTCAAGGGCACCACGAGGACAAGAAGGTAAAGCAGGCACTTCGCGAGCTTGAAAAGAAGTGCCATTTTGTAAATATTCTGGGTTCTTATCCTAAGGCTATGTGGTAGATTTCACCCCGGTTTTAGAAGTTATAAAATTTTAATAATACTTCCTGTGAAAAAATTTTAGTTATGAATTATTCCGGGTTTAGATTCGGACCTTCCATGACAGGTACGGTAAGGGCATTAATTATTGTCAATGTCGGGGTATTTGTTTTAATTCATATTTTTCCCCAATTTGAGTGGCTCTGGCGGTTTTCCCTTGTCTCCAAGCTTGTATCATCTAGGCTTATGCTTTGGCAGTTTGTAACCTATATGTTTTTGCATGTAGGGCTTTGGCACCTTGTGGTTAATATGCTTATGCTGTGGTTTTTTGGCCCGGCGATAGAAGAATACTGGGGCCGTCGGCAGTTTATCTTTTATTACTTTTTTACGGGAATCGGGGCCGGGCTTTGCAGTTTTCTTGTGTCGTTTAATTCTTCCATTCCGGTAATTGGAGCTTCAGGCGCTATATTCGGAATACTAGTTGCTTACGCTATTATGTTTCCGGAAACAGTTATTCTTTTATTTTTTATTTTTCCTATGAAAATAAGACACGCTGTGCTGGTTTTAGCGGCAATTAATCTCTTAGGAGCAATATCCTCATCTTCGGGCGGCATTGCCTATTTTGCTCATTTAGGAGGAGGGTTTTTTGGATATCTTTATTTTAAGAATGAATGGATTAGGCTTAGGCTTTCCGCTTTTAGTTTTTCTAACCTGAAGTCTTATCGTAAAAGAAAACAAAATGAAAATAAGAAAGCCAGAGAAGAAGATATTGATAAAGAAGTAGACCGGATATTGGATAAGATATCAAAACAGGGGCTAGACAGTCTTAGTTCTAGAGAGCAAAAGCTGCTTAAGCGTAAAAGTAGCTCAGATAAATCCGGCAGGTAATATTATGAGAATTTGGGACATACATCCAAAGAAGTTATGCCGGAACCATCTTTTAGGCGAACACCGAGAGTTACATGGTTTGTGGAATATACTTGTCGAGAAAAAGAAGGGTTATTCTAACCACCCCGAGACTAAACGCTGGAAGGGTAAGCTTAAGGCCCTTTATGCAAGACACCAAAGTCTTGTTTGCCAGATGAAGGAGAGGGGTTATAATCACACGAGTCCCCTTAAGGGTTCTTTGGCCAAAGGTTTAAGTAAGCAGACGGATTACATAAATTTACCTTGCGAGCAAGTTAAAATATTAAGAAGAAAGAAATGTAATTGCGAGGTTTAGGGAAAATAAATTTTTTTAAACTATGCGTAAAAAAATAGCAATTGTCGGTGCTGGCGTAGGGGGGCTTGCAACCGCTGCCAGGCTTGCAAGTAAAGGTTACCAGGTGGAGGTTTTTGAAAAGCTTTCTCGTTGCGGAGGCCGGGCCCATATTATTGAGGATAGAGGGTTTAAATTCGATACCGGTCCTTCATTTGTCTTGATGCCGGGTTTTTTCAAAGAGGTTTTTGATTATTGTAATCAGGATATAAACGCTTATCTTAATTTAAAGATACTTGACATACATTACAAAATTTTTTATCCCGACGGCGATGTTTTTACGGTTTACCGGGATGGTCAGAGAACAAAAGAAGAGATTGAACGTTTTGAGCCGGGCGGTGCAAAACAGTATGATAAATTTATCAAAGAAACCTCTTTGTTTTATAAAGCGGTAGAGCCTCTTTTGTATAAATGTTTTAGGCCTTGGCAACTTTGCCATCCTGTCTATTGGGGCTTAATCCCAAAGCTTAAAATATTTAATTCTTACTGGGACATCGCTAAAAAGTACTTTAAAAGCGAAAAATTGTGTTATGCTCTTACTTTTGAAGCTATGTTTATAGGAGTTTCTCCTTTTAAGACCCCGGCCTTCTATAGCATTGTAACTTATGCCGACCATATTCAGAAGATATTTCATCCCCTGGGCGGAATGTATAAAATCCCTTTGGCCTTGGAAAGAATGGCCGAGAAATTTGGAGCCCGGATTTTATATAACAGCGAGGTTTCAAGAATTAATACGAAAAAAAATAAACTTCTGCTTAGCTTAGACAATGGAGAATCAGCGGCGGATTATGTGGTTGCAAACGCAGATTATGCTTACGCTCAAAACAATCTTCTTTTAAGAAGATTGCCTAAGTTTAAATATTCCTGCTCGGTTTTCCTTCTGTACCTGGGGCTTAAACGGAAAGTCGAAGAGCTCGAGCACCATAACCTCTTTTTCGCCAGAGACTTAAGGAGGAACCTAAAAAATATTTTTGACGATAAGATTATTTCCGATGATTTTTCTTTTTATATACATGTACCGACTCGGACCGACTCTTCTCTTGCGCCTGAAGGCAAAGAGATACTCTATGTTCTTATTCCGGTAAGTAATCTGGAGGGTTTTAAGCAGGATTTTAGAGAATACCAGGATATGCTGCGAGGAATTGTTTTTAAGGCATTAAAAGAGAAATTCGGTCTTAATCTAGAAGATTTGATTGAGGTTGAGCATAGATTTTACCCTGAGGATTTTATTAAGCGCTATAATATTAAATTCGGGGCTACTTTTGGCCTGGCTCATACCTTTATGCAGAGTGCTTTTTTCAGGCCTCCGAATATCGACCAAAAGATTAGAGGGCTCTATTACGTAGGCGCAAGCACCCAGCCCGGCGGAGGGCTCCCTCCGGTTATTGCCTCATCGCGGATAGTAGCTGATTTAATCACTCGGCAGGACTTTTAGAGATTCTTCTTATAATTTTTACTATTTTTTCAATGATGTAGTCGGGAGTCGAAGCTCCGGCGTGGATTCCTACCGTTTTTGCCTTCTTAAACCAATCTTTTCGAAGCTGAGTTTCGGAATCAATCCAGAAGGTTCTACTGTTAAGGTTTTTCGATATTTCATAGAGACGCCGGGTATTTGCGCTTATTTTCGAGCCTATTATTATCATAATATCGTTCTCTAAGGGTAAAGTCATTATTTCCTTTTGTTTAGCTTTAGTGGTGTTGCATATAGTATTGAATAATTTTAAATCTTTTATATGCTGCTTAAGCAGGTTAAATATTTTGCCGACATTTTCCTGATTTTGGGTTGATTGGATTACCATACAGGCTTTTTTAATTTTTTTTATTTTTTTAAAGGGTATATTTGACGGTTTGTCAATTACAAGAGGGTTTCTTTTTAGATGTCCGATAATCCCTTTTACTTCGGCATGCTTCTTATCTCCGATAATAATAATCTTTTGACATTTATTTTCCATAGCTTTCGAGATTTTGTGTATTTCTTTTACCATGGGGCAGGTAGCGTCAACTATCCGGTAGCCTAAATCCCTGGCTTTTTTTA
>JAFGCB010000014.1 GCA_016932855.1 Candidatus Omnitrophota bacterium
AAAGAAATTAGCTACGATGAGAAAGAAGCCCACTGAAGGAAGATACAGCCAGTGTTCGGCCATATAGGCGTTTATGGGGTAAAGATTAGATTGGGGAAGAAGAGCCATAAAAAACCAGCCGATAGAAAAAAGGATTAGACTATCTTGCTTTCTTTTCTTCAAGGCATAGAAAACCAGAATAAGAGTTACAAAAATTCCCGCTATGACTTTGGGGTCGGAAAAAGAAAACAATTTAAGCCCGTAACTTGCGTGCAAATTAAAAGGAAGTATTATAAGCCGGAAATATTCGGCCATAGCGGCAAAAAAACCGGGGAGTCTCTGGATAAACGTGGTGGGGTAAGATATGTTGGAAAGTAGAGACTTTAACAAAGTAAGTCTCAACACGATATAGATTAAAGCAATGCACGACAAAGCCGAAAAGGAAGAGGCTCTGAATTTCTTTTTTAAAGAAAAATGATAAAGAATCAAAAGCCCGGGCAGGATAAGGGAGTTTTCGCGGGAAAAAAGAGCGCCTAGATAGCTTATGACCATGAAAAGAAATGTGCCTTTTGTGCTTAGACCAAGAAATCTTATATATAAAATAAAACAAAAAAGCAAGAATACCGCGGCCAGCGAATCAGCTCTTCCCGAGATATAGGATACGGCCTGGGTATGGACGGGATGGGCTATAAATAAAAGGCTTGTGTATAGTGAAAGAATGGAGTCGCCAAAAACGGCGTAGATAAAAAAATAAAGCATAATCCCTGTCAGGATGTGCAGAAGGATATTGGTAAGATGGTAACCTGCCGGCTTCAACTTCCAAATCTGATAATCCAACATATAGGTAAACATCTGTAAAGGCCGGTAGGAATTCCATTTTTCAGGGCTGCCTAAGGCTATATTTCGGGTAAAGCATTTTGCCAGGTTAGCGGGATTTTTTATATATATATTATTCTTCACAAGGGCATTATCGTCGCGTATAAATTGCCCTCCTAAAGAATTAAAATAAACAATAAAACCCAACGCAGATATTAAAAAAACAGCTGTAAGCTTAGCTTTCGAATTGAACATAAAATTACAAAATAATAAAAAATCCTGATATTTAAAAAGCAACCTTTTACTGGTTGCCTTTTAAGCCATAGCCTATATTATAGACAAAAATCTTATATGAAATTCGAATACTGAGCTGGAAAAGTTTGTAGATTTTATTCTTCTATACTCCAACCGCTCCGGCGTTTTCGTCCAACGACAATCAATATCCCTATAATAGCAAAGATAACACAGGCCTGAAAAAGAGTAAGAATTCCCTCCCAGGCCCTGTCGTTTCCCAGCATAATCGCCGAAATACCCAAAAAGAAAGTGCATGTCCAGATAAAAAGAACCGCTCCTAAAGGCGGAAAGCCTAAATATACCAGGTAATGATGAAAATGGTCTTTGCCTGCGTATTTTAGCCACTCCACCAAATTCTTTATCTTGCCTTCTTTAATCCTTACTATGGTAGTAAAAGTCATGTCAAAAATCGGCACTCCTAAGATCAAAATAGGAATGGCTATTTTTATTACGCTGTCCTGAGCCCAATTACCAGCCACAGATATTCCGGCCAGCATGAAGCCTAAAAACATGCTTCCGGCGTCGCCTAAGAAAATCTTTGCTCTACGAAAATTATGAGGAAGAAAACCAAGGCAGGCAGACAAAAGTATAAGAGGTATAACGCTTAGATTAATCTGCCGCGTGACGTAAAAAAGAAGCCAAAAATAGAAAGTGTTTATTATTGCCGAGCCGCAAGCAAGCCCGTCCAAGCCGTCCAGATAATTAAAAGCATTAGTCACCCCCACTAACCAGACCAGAGTAATGAACATTTCGGTAAAATTACCTAAAAAGCCGCGGGGAAGAAAAGTCAACCTTATACCTCCGAAAATAACTATAAGGCTTGCTGCCATTTGAACAACCAGCCTAAGTTTAGCCGAAAGTTTCCTTATATCGTCTATAAGCCCCATAAGGAAAATAATACTTGCGCCCATAAGTATAAGTTTAAGGTTTCCGGTCGGATTAGGATTAAGCATAAGCCCTGTAATAAACCCTATATAAATGCACAAGCCTCCCAGAAGAGGGACCGGGCTTTTATGGACTTTCCGGGCTGAGGGCTTATCTACAATATCAAGGCAAGATGCAATATTACGGACTATGAAAGTGACAAGAAATGTAACCGCGGAAATTACGACAAGCAAAAAAAGCTGTATCATTTATACCCTTAGGGGCTAACCGATATTTATAATAAAACTATTGTATATCTCTTAAAATCCTTAAGGCCCTAAAGCCCTCGGCATATTTTACTCTGCCCTGAAAGCCCCTGAAAGTAGCGCAGGACTTAGCGCTTTCCAAAATAGTGAGATTCTCGACTTTGGTCCTGTCTACCTGGGAAGCGTGAAGTTTCAAAAGCTTCATCTTGTCATCTAAAATATCGCCGATATCTACAAAGATGTCGGGGTCAAAATTATGAGTGGTAGGAACTTCAAAGAAAAGCACTTCTTTTATATACCTGGTAGCCGAAACCCCGGCATGGGAAGCTGCCCGGTGGTCCTGGTGCACGTCCTCAGGATAATTGATAAAAACGATATCCGGCCTTATTTTGTCTACGACTTCTTCTATTTTTAAAATCAATTCTCTATTGTCGATAAGTTCCGTATCCTTAAAACCGCCCCAGAATAAATCCTTTACTCCTAAAAATTTGGCCACTTCTTCCTGCTCTTTAGTCCTCACCTGGGGATCGGCCCCGAACTTTCCCGAAGTAAGCACTAAAAGATAGACACCATGGCTGGCTCTTGCATATTTCAGCAATGCTCCTCCGCAACCGAATTCAATATCGTCGGGATGGGCGCCTATTGCTAATATATTCATTGACTACCTCCTGTAAACGCGAATATACGCGAATTGGATACGCTAATCTACGCTAATTAAAAACACCAATCTACACAAATAAAATTAGCGGAAATTAGTAATAGATTAGCGGTAATTAGCGTCAATCAATATTTCCCTGCTTTTGGGGCCTTCGTTAAAAAGAAGGTCAACTACGCACATATAAGGCAAAAAGTCGTTTTCGTCTTTAGAAAAACACTGCCGGTAAACAGGATGTTTGAATTCCTGGTATAAAAGCTCAATACCTTCTTGGGCAAAAAGTTTCTCGTCTAGATAATCCTTGCCACCCTGTCCGGAAAGGTACTTTGTAGCCTTAAGTTTCTTGCAAAGCTCGATTATTCTTTCCGTAGCGCTACAGGCTGTGCCTATTTCCGACTCAAGATATATAGGATTATCTATATTAAACTGTTCTAATATGTACTTAATTATGTGGATATTAAGGTCGGTAAGCTTTCCCCAACTCTTCTCCAGATACGTCTTCTCAAAAAAGCCAATGTATTCCTTAAAGAATTCCGCCTTACTGTACCAGGACTTAAGGCTCTTTAAGTGTTCATCTTGCCACTTAAAGCTATTATCTATCTCTACATCCTCTACTGCCTGGCCTCGTAAACCCTTGGTGACTACCGGCACAGTAAGCCAAATCCAGCCGTCTTTAGTGCGGATTTTATTACGATTCTGAAACTCCCTATGTTTATATTGTACTTTATCCAAAAATACAAAACAATCACTTTTTATTATCTTATCGAAATACCCAAGCCAAGGCAGATATTGAGGCTGATGCACGCAAAGCGTCATCTTAAACTCAATCTCCTTTCTTGTATGCTGGTTTTCGGGCATGGGGTTTCGGGTGTGGGGTATCGGGAAAATAAATAATATTCCCGATACGCGATGCGCGATACCCGATACCCTAAATCTGCGATCATCTGTGTTTTCCCATCTGTGATCATCTGTGTTCTATCTTTTCACAAAGATCGGATTAGTCACCAAATGCAAGCCTTCTGCCTTTATTTCCAGGCGGTAATAGGATTTGCCCTGGGCAATATTGCGGTCAAAATAGGAAATAAGAAAGGGCGTCTCGACCTTTGAGGTTTTTACCACTTTGCCGTTCTTAATCACACTTACTTCGACCTTCTGATCTAAGCCCAAGGATTCCGCTTCGATATGCAACAAAGCTAAATCCTTTACTTTAACAGTACCGCCCATAAAGCCTCTAGCCGAGCGGGTCTCATCACAGACATAAAATTTATCAAGAATAAAATCATAGCTTCTTTTGCCTTTTGCTACGTACATACGGCCTTGCCTTAGGGCCTGGGTGACGGAATCTTTATCTTGCCTGGATACAAGAAGTACTGTTTTTAGATTTTTAAGCTCATGATACAAATCCCCATCCTCAAAACCTAACCCTCCGGTAACCCAGACGGGGCTACTTCTTTGGCCCCGGCAGTATTCCAGAAGTATTCCATCCCAAACTCCCGAAGGCGTTATATTATTTCTACCGGAATAAAATACAACAAAACCGGTATAATCTTTGGCTTGTTTAAGACATTCGGGATATGATTTAGTCTCAAACTTAATGGTGCCTATTTCATCGAAATACTCCGCATCGGGATGAGTCCAGAAAATAGAGCCGCCTTTAGAGTTTAGGTAATCAATGAGATTCTGGTAAGGCAGCATTCCTCTGTCGCCATGGTACTGGTCATATAAAGATTCTCCAAAAGGCCAATTATTTATAAAAAACAAAATACCGCCGGCTATAAGCAACATCCCGAATAACCGCAGCTTTTTAGAAAAAATCGGGAAGCTTCTTCCCCGGAAATCTCTGTATTGATGTTGAGGCTTTCGTAAAAACCAAAACCCTAAGATAATCACTGCAAGCGGCCATAGCTTATATAAAACGAAGCTCCTCCTTAAAGCCGGGGGGTTTCCTATAACAGGAATATTAAGGTAATCTTGAAGGCTTTCAAGACCCAATAATAAAAGATGCCTATGCCAATTATGCATAGTAAGCGTGCCTTTAATAAAGGAACCGCTCCAGTAATAAAAAGGAGCTGATTCTGCGCCGGCAATAAAGACCATGCCCGGATATTTATCCTTAAGCTTATTTATCTCTTCAATATAGCGGGCAATACCGAAAGTAAAAATAGAATCCTGCTCAACTCTTCTTTTAACCATATTTCTTAAAAACGGCATACCCCACTCCCAACGCATGACATCCCTGTCGGTAAATATCACAACTTTAAATCCGGCTTTATCTGCAGTTTGAGCTATTTCCTCAAAACTATAGCTTCCTTCGCTTGCCGTAGAACTAATATGTATAACCGCAGGCAGTTGAATAAATTCTTCGGCTTTAGCGCAATTTAGAAAACATAACAAAATAAATATAAAGGTAAATAACAAAAATCGCATTTTATCCTTTTTTAGTTAATAATTCCTCATATAAGCGGGATATTTTTTCTATCATCTGTTCTAGGCTAAACTTATCTTTCACAAATTTTTTTGCCTCTTCTGACATATGCCGGCGTAAAGAATTATCGTCAAGTATCTTAATTATAGCTTCGGCCAGGGCCTTGGGGTCTCTAGCGTTAACCAAAATACCGGTTATACCGTCTTTTACTACTTCGGGCACTCCGCCTACAGCCGTTGCCACAACCGGAAGGCCCATTGCTTGGGCCTCCAATAAGCAGATGCCTAAACCTTCATTTAAGGAAGATAATACGAATAAATCCATAACCCTTAAAACTTGAGGTATATCTTTACGCATTCCCATAAATATAACATTATTAGACAAGCTTAAATTTTCGACCCTGCGCTGTAAATCCCGGCGTTGGCTACCCTCACCGGCCAGAAGCACTTTAATATTAGGAAATTTTTCAACTACCCGGGGCAGGGAATCTATAAAATACCGGTTTGCCTTTACCGGCTCAAAGCGGGTAACCGTACCTATAACCGGGCAGTCTAAAGGAAGGCCTAATTTCTTTTTTTCCCCAACCATATCCTTACCGGAATCAGTAAACTCTTCTAAATTAATCCCGTTATGTATAGGAATAAACTTATCCGGCTTGGCGATTCCGTAAAGAACATGATCATCTTTTCCTTTTTGAGTAAGGGTAATTATCTTATCGGTAATCAATGCTGTCAGCTTTTCCAGAAAAATAATCAACCGGCTCTTACACCATCCGAAATATCCGTAAAACACATGGCCGTGAGGAGCGTGAATAATAATTCTTACTCCGGCCAGCTTAGCCGCCCAGCGCCCCAGAAAGCCTGCCTTGGAAGTCTGGGTATGGACTATATCGAATCCTTCTTTACTTATGAACCTGTGTATCCGCCATAAAGCCTTTACATCCTTTAGCAAACTGATGTCCCTTACTAAATCCGGGATAAGTATAAGCCTTACTCCGCTATTTTCCAAAATATTTAATATTTCCTTATCGGGATCGTTAAGGCTGCCGCTCATTAAGGTCACATCGAATCTTTTTTTATCTAATCTTGATACAGTGGATAAAGTAACCTGGGAAGAGCCGCCTCTGTCCATTCTTGTAATTATGTGTAAAAGTCTTACTTTGGGCATATCTTATTTGGAAGGCTTCCTTGCAAAAACAAGCATTGCCGAAGATAAGATTAATCTTCGAAAAGTCAAATAATATATAGCTTTGCAGGCATAATGCATAGCAGTCTTTATAAGCTGAACGCCTCCCGCTCCCAAGGCCCCGCCGGTTAAACAAGGATCTCCCTGCGTCGGCTCTGAAACCTCTATCGCAATAATTTCCAAGCCCGCCCTTTCTAAAATCTTTCTTATTGTTTTCGGAGAAAAAGTATAAGGGTGAAAAATACTGGGCTTAAGCTTAAGCTTCCGGTTGATAACCGCCAAAATTCGTAAGAGACGTTGAAAAAATAATTGAAATATTGCGTTATGCACCCGAATCCCGACAATTCCCTCAGGCTTTAAGATTCTCCTGGTTTCCTTAAGTTCCGCCAAGGGGTCATAAAAAAGAGCTACGACATCCCACAAGGTAACAACATCAAAAAAATTTTCGCTAAAACCAGCTTTTCGTAAAGTTGTCTTTTGTATATTATCAAGCTTAAACTCTTCTCTTGCATGCTCGTATGCCGAGCGGGATGGCTCAACTCCCCAAACTTGCCAGCCGTTCTCTAGTGCCAGCTTTAAAAATAGACCGTAGCCGCAACCCACGTCAAGAAGTCTTCCTTTAGCCTGTAATACCTCTATTCTTTTAAGATTTCTTTCAAATAATTTTATTTTTGAATCATGCCAGACTTCTCTTCTATGCTCGGGTATAATGCCGTCAGATTCTACTTGTTTTAATGCCTCCTCTTCGGTAAGCCTTGGATTTTTGTAAACAAGGCCGCATCTTTTGCATTTAACAATCCTAAAGGGGCTGCCCGGGATTAAAACCTTATATTCATTACTTTTACAAATATTACAACTGACCTGGCTTAACATCATTAATAAAAATCTAGGGCTTTATTGCGGTCCTAATCCTTTCTGCAAGCGCTCTCCAAGAAAAATATTTCTCCACCCGCTCTTTTCCGTTTTTACCCAATCTTACGGCATGCTCTTTATTTGTAAGTAACTCGTAAATTAAATCTGATAATTTCTTAGCATCATAAGGATCAACTAATAACCCGGTCTCTTGGTCAATAACCGCATCAACTACCCCGCCTGACAAGCCGCCGATAACAGGCTTGGCGCAGGCGTTAGCCTCCAGGTAGGCAATGCCAAAACCCTCAAACCAATGACGCCTTCCTTGCGTCTCCCTGCTTGGCATAACAAATACATCGCAAAGCGAAAAATATGGCGGCGTATCCTCATGAGCAACGTGGCCAACAAAGATTACGTTATCTTCCAGCTTTAACCTGGAAACTAGCTCTTCCAGATTCTTTCTTTCTCTGCCGTCTCCTACGATTAAGTACTTAACATCCGCCATTTTTTTCAAAAGATAAGAAAGGGCTTTAATTACTACGTCGTGGCCTTTATGATCATCCAGGCGGGCTACGGTCAAAATGACCTTTTTACCAGTAAGTTTATATCTATCTATAATATCTCTGCAATCGGCATTAACTCCGAATTTTTCAATATCAACGCCGCCCGGTATAACCAATAAATGTTCGGATTTAACTTGCCGGGCTTCAAGAAATCTTTTAGTAAACTCGGATATGGGAAAACATTTTACGGCCTTATTAAATACTAGTCTTGCCAGCCATCTTAAATGCTGCTTAATAGTTCTTTTTAAAAGGGAGGTAGCATCGAATATCTCGGCGCCAAAGGCAACCACCGAATAAGAAAAACCGAATAAAAAAGAAGTAAAATATGAAATAGCGGCGCAAGGAAACCATACTATATTAAGCACATGCTGAATTCGATGTTTTCGAACTAAATAAATAAACTTAAAGAAAAACTGAACTTCGCGCAAAAACAATATATTCGACACCCTCACAATCTTGAATTTCTGGCGAGAATCAAACTCTAAGCTTTCTTTATGCTTTTGAGCCAAGACTATTACCTCTTCGCCCAGTTCATTCAATTGCGCTGTAATCCCGTAGGCGTATGTCGATATACCTCCGGGGATAGGAGGAAAATCAACAGTAAATATTAATATCCGCATTGGAAAAACCGGCTTTGATTAAGACCAGCAAATTTCTAAATCTCTTTTCCAGATTGAGCTACAAGCTCTTCGTATAAAAGCTGATATTGGGCCACCTTGTCTTTTATATTAAATTCAATATTTACAGCTAATTTCGCTTGCCGCGTTATTTTCTCGCTTCTTTCCCTGTTATCAAAAGTCTCTATTATTGCCCTGGCTAAAGCCATAGGGTCTTGTGCCGATACAAGGATGCCGGTCGTACCATTTTGTATTGTCTCCTTAACCCCTTCAATATCGGTAGCAATAATCAGAACCCCTTCTGCCATTGCCTCCAAAAGTACAATCGGCTGGCCTTCCCGGATTGAAGGCAAAACAAAAATATCCAAAGCCTGTAGAATTTCTTTAATATCAGACCTAAAACCAGTAAAAATAACCCTTTCTTTTATACCTAGCCTCCCAGCCAAACTTTCTAATTTTCCTCTTAAAGGCCCTTCACCAACAATTAAATATCGGGTGTCGGGTATCGGGCATCGGGTATCGAGGATTTTTGCTGCTTCAATAAAGTATTTGAACCCCTTCTGCCAAACCAACCTTCCTATCGTCCCCACAAGCCTTACATCCTCCGCAATTCCCAACTCCTTTCTAATCTTTATTCTGTTCTCTGTTCTCTGTTCTCTGTTCTCGGAACTAATTTCCACTCCATTATAAATCCTGACAACCTTATCCGCAGGAACCTTATGGACCTTAATCAATCTATTCTTTAAAGCTTCGGATACCACAATAAATTTATCCACGAATCTTTCGCTATAACGGTCTAAGCTCACATATAAAGCTTTTTGCAATAAATTTACATCATACCCTTCAGGCGGCATTACTATAGTATTAACTATAAAAACGCGCTTATCTCTTGCGGCCATTCGGGTAAAAAAGTCTGACCGCAAACCCTGGCTATGTACGATATCTATATTGCGCTGCTGGATTATCTGCGAAAGATAACGGAAATTATTTAAATTATAAAGATTCTTAAGCGAAAGTGGTATTATTTTAGCCGAATCTTTTATCCTATCGGAAAATCCTCCCCCGGGATTACAGGCGACAAAAATATCGTATTGGGATTTATCCAGAGAATTTATAATCTGGCTAAACGACCTTTCTCCTCCGCCGAAAAACACATTCTCGATAACAAACAATATTCTTACCATAATTATAGCTAGCCTCTTCTTCCAACAAGCACCAGGGAATAGCCGAAATAATCATCAAAGATTGTCGGCACTTCAAGATACCGGGTATTTATCATTATTCGCCATCTAAGTAAATGTAATATATAGCGCAGCAATAAAAAAAATATCGAATCTTTTATAACTGAGCTGCCTACAAGACTATATGACGAAAAACCTATCGACTCTGCGATTTTTTTCAGCTCTTTACGGGTGAAAGGAATTTCCATAATATCGGAATATCCCAGTATATCCGATAACCACATAAAAACCCTATAGGCAAAGCAATCCTTATTAGGAACAGCCACGAAAGAAATGCCCCTTTCAGCCAGAAGGCTCTTATGTATGTCAAAAATATCAATACGTTCAGGATACGTAAAATGCTCGGCTAATCCAAAAGACATCGATATATCGAATTTGCCGATAAGATCATCTGGGATATCAAAAATATCCGCTTTTATAAAACTGGCACTTAGGCCAAATGCTTTGAACAATTCGCCGGCCTTATCCAGGGCAACATCACTGTAATCTAAAAGACTTACCCTTGCTCCTTTTAAGGCAAATAAAAGGGCGTTTTCTCCCCGGCCTGAACCGATTTCAACAACTTTCAATCCTTCAAAGGAACCGAATCTTTCAATTACGCTCTTTTCAATCTTCCTAAAGCGCACGGAAGCCAGTTCATTTTCGATAATCCGCTTATCAAACTTAGCGCCGGCTTTAAAATTTACCCAAAAATTATCCCAGGATTTCCGCTGATCCATCTAGAAATATATTTTATTTTCGATATTAAATAACTTGGCGTAAACTTTCTTCAATCTGCCCTGCCCTAAGAACCCAGGTGCAATTCCTAACCACAAATTCTCTGCCTCTTCTGCCCATGTCTTTCCTCAACGTCTCGTCCCTGATTAATTTAATTATGGCCTCGGATACCTCCTTCTTATTATTGGCATCAACCGAAATCCCTGCTCCTATATCTTCCACAAAATCACCGTAACCTTCCACATTGCTGGCTACAACCGGCTTACCGCAAGCCAGATATTCGTATAGTTTTATAGGATCGCCCGGGTCTAAACGCACTGACTTAAAGAAAACCGCACAAACGTCAAAGGCATTAATATATAAGGCAATGTCCTTGAAAGGGACTGCTCCTGAGAAAATAAAAGCCTCATCAAGGCTCTTTGCCTTAACTTGTTGAATTAGCTTATCTTTCATTTGACCCTGGCCAACAATAACAAACTTCACATTAGGTATCTGTTCTAAGATTAAGGGCGAGCTTTCGATTAATAAATCCAGCCCATGCCAGGGAAAAAGACCCCCTACAAAGCCGACCAAAAAATCATTCGTAGAAAAATTTAGCCTGATTTTAGCTTCTTTTACGTCGGAAGGTTTAAATAAATCTACATCAACTCCGTTTTTAACGATATCTATCTTATCGTCCTCAATCGCAAATCTTTTTACCAAATTATTTTTTAATACTTTGGTAACTACAAAAACCTTATTAGCTAACCTTAAGCACATCTTCTGAAATATACTTACCAAAAATATATAAAGTGGATTCCGGCCGGTCAAGCCTAACTCATCTGCGGCTATGCCGTTAACATAAATAATAAGAGGTTTTTTAAATATCTTCGACAAAAACACCGGCCAGAAATCCAGATACACTTCAAAAAATAAGACTATATCCGGCCTAAACTTAAAGAGGTTTTTAATGAAATAAAAGGGCGAAAGAATCAAATATGAAAAATACTTAAGAACCGGCATATTTATAGTCCGTACATACTCTGTATCAAAACCATCAAAGGATTGAAAGCTGCCCATAAAAGGTGCGCGAACCTTAATTTCATTACCGCTGCGGCTTAAAGCTTTGGCAATCTCTAAGACCTGTCTCTTCCCCCCGCCGTATCCTGCCATGTCTTCATAACAAACAAAAAGAATCTTCATTTAAACCTCAATATATCTGCTTTAGGATAATGTTTTCTCTTTCTTTCCACCTGGGAAGCATATTGCTCTTGCCGTCAACGATTAATTTCTGACGAATCCTAATGACATTTAAAAAATTAAGTGCCGGTATTACATCGTAAGAAAAACCTACTTCCCGGCAATACTTCTTAAGTAAACTATCGGTCAATTTACTGCCTGCATAAGTAAGCTTGCATATCTTTGCCAAATCAGTCCCGGGAAGACCGTCCTCCTCCATACTCTTCCAGTCGATTATCTTAAACCTTATAGGCCAAATGCTTTGAATAACAAAATTATGCAAGTTAAGATCATTATGCGCATACACAAGTGGAATGCCGATCCACGTTTTCCTTAAAGTCTCTAAGTGCGTTCCTGCAGATTGACTTAAAGCATTATCGGATTTTTCTTCCAGAAAATCAGCAATGGGCTTTTCGGCATAATCAAAAAAAGAAAGATTATTATCTTTTCTGCTCTTTAAGCCCAGTTCAAGCAAGAAGTCAAATACCTCCGGTAAAAATCTTCTTCCTAAAAAAGTAAACATGATTAACTTCTGAACAAAATTTCGGTTATAAATCTTTAAGCTTTTGTAAAAAGGTAGTACTGAATAAGGAAATCCTCCAATATTGCCATGAGCAATAATCTCAGGTAAAAGCTTAAGCCTGCTAAGCTGTAAAGATTTTAACTTTTCCAGATTCTCGACCTCTCTATTTAAAAAAGGCAGGCTTTCAAAGCGCGCGAACTTACAGATAAATTCGGAATTTTGTTTTCTTAAATTGACTGTAACCGAAGAGGTTAAGCTTGACCCTGTTCCGGCGACAAGAGAAGTAAAATATGCACCCTTTAGAAACGGTTCCCTATCGATAAGGCTCTCAACAATGCTTAGGAGCGGGGTTTGATTGAATCTTTTTTTTCTTAAAATAAACATGTGCGAAATGCATAAATTTTTCTTAATACTGAAAGGTAAAAACGTTAGAGAGCAGCGATAAAGTCTTGACGCATGAAAAGACTGGGATCTTTTCCTGCTTTTGCAACGGCTGCGATAATAATCGAAGATTTCCTCGGGATAGCGGGAATCAGGCAAAGGAACCCGGACTTTATCTACAGAAAAATTAGCCTCTTTAAAAAAATCTATGTATTGTGAAACGCCCAGTAATCCGCTCAAATATTCCTTTCCTTTAAGTTTGGACACGCTGTTTATCAGCTTATCCGGAAATAAAAGCAGCCCCGGCATACCATTATTATGGTAGTTCTTGCTTATATTAAGCTCAAAAGAATATTTATTTCTGGTTGTAATATAGAAGACTCCTTTATCCTTTAATACCCGGTATACTTCGTCTAAAAGCTTTCTTTGAATATTTTTTACATCTGGAAAACTTGCCTCAAATCCTAACCATTCAAAGACACCGTTTAGGATAACAATATCAAACATATTGTCTTTATAAGGCAATAAGCAACCGCCGCCGCCTTGAGCCACTGATAGATTATCTACTCCATCCTCCTTTGCCCTAATATGCATAAATTGGCAATTTGCCGATACTTTCTCCAGGGCATATACCGACTTTACGGTCTTGGCAAGATTTAGAGAAATAAGACCGTGGCCTGCTCCGATGTCCAGAATCTGGGAATCCTTGGTAATAGGAAGTAAATATTTAAAATCCACCCGGCTTAAATCAGTAAGATAATCCAATAAGCCTAGCCTTCTTATCTGAACTTCAATCAAAGCCTGCGCATATCCTTTCTTCTTTGAAAGCTCAACTAATTCAGAAAGAACTTTATTAAAAGAAGAATCGCCGCTTAAAAAACGAGGCTTTTCTTTAAGAAAAACAGGTATTTCTTCCAAAATAGGATATTCTTCCTTACATTGAAGACAACGAAATAATTCCGGCTGTCTTTCCAAATCGCCTTTGCATTTAAGACAACAATATACTTCAAACATAATACTTTTAGATTAAAGCAGAAGCCTTCCGATAATCGGCACTCTCTGTTTAATAAACAGCTTATCCCGGCTGTCAAAAATCCTAAAAACAAAAATAAAAACTATATAAATAATTGAAAAAACAGCGGCTTTTAGCAAAATGATGACTAGCCCTTCAAGCCGTCCGATACCACCTGAGAAAAAATTAGAAAACAGCTTACTTAAATATAGGATGAATATATTAGCCCCCATGCTTGCCATTAGCGGCTTGCAGATAAGGATAAAAAAAGCTCCCAAGGGCTTGTTTAAATAATTATGGAATATCTTAATAAGAAATAATGCCCCGACAAAAAGAGACGCAGCCGTGCCTATGCAGGCTCCTATAATCCCCATCTTTATGATTAAGGCGATGCTTAAAATAATATTTAAGGGCGCAACCAGAATACTGTATTTCATCTCAAAATCAGGCCTGCCCAATCCTAAAGCGGTAGTAGTGGCCGTTCCGGTAAGGACATTCAGAAAATAGCCCACACAAAGAACCTGAAGAACTAAAACCGATGCGCTAAACCCCTGACCCAGCCAAGTCCTAAGTATCAATGAAGCATTAAATATCGCAAAAGAAAACAAAGGCATGCTTAAAAGAATTAAATATTTAGAACTTCTTAAATAAAACTCATATATTTCATCTCTGCTTTTTGTTGCGCCTATTTCGGAAACAGCCGGTATAATCGCCGAAACCAATAAAAAGGCTAGTCTTCTTAAGGTAAAGGTAATCTTAAACCCTAATTCATAAAAGCTAACCGCATTTATATTGATAAGCCGGCCAAGAAGGACTTTATCGGCATGGAAATTGACTAAAAAAGCAATCCGGGCGACATTAACCTTTAAGCTAAAGCCGAACAGCATCTTAAAAATAGCTTTGTCGAATTTAAGAGGGCTAAAGCTTATCTGGGGCAAATTCCTTAAAGCAAATAATGCCGTAAGTATTCCTTTAATAAAGATAAGGATTAGATTATTTATAACCAAACCTACAAGGCCGTATCCTTTTTTTAAGACAAAAACCGTTCCCGCCGCGGTTAAAAAGCTAATTACAATCAATATCTTGTTGGTAATATCCATACGCTGCAGACCGGAAAGAATAGAAGTAAAAATATCGAAAGCAACTATCAAAATAAATGAAGCTATGCCCAGACGGATAACCAGTAAGGCCTGTCTTTGTAAGCTTGGGGGTAAATCAAAAAAGCTTACGATTAATTCTGAAAAGATAAAAGCCAAAGCCCCTATTACCAAAGCAAGCAAAGCATAAAAAACAAAGCTTGTATTAATCAATTGGCTAAGCTTAAGGAAGTCTTCTTTAGCATGAAACTCCGATACATACTTGATTACCGGGGCTCTTATGCTGATATCAAAAAAACCGAGATAAGAAATAAAAATATTAACAATTATCCATATTCCGAATCTTTCAAGACCCAAGTAATTAAGGATGTAAGGAGTAAGAACCAAGCTTAAAATTACCGAAAAAAATGCACCCATGGCGTTATAAAAAGTGTTCTTTACTACCTTCTGCGATATAGTAATATTGGCATTACCTGTATTCATGATAAATATCCTAAATCACACTGGACTTTTATTGTTTAGAACCTCCTTACATACCCGGACTGTCATTTTTGCCAATATATCCCAGCTGTAATTATTAACAACAAATTCCCGGCCGTTCTTTCCCAATGTATCTCTTTTTTCTTTATCCGGCAAAAGATCTATTATGGCCTGCGAAAGAGCTTGGGGATTCTCGGGAGGGACTAAAATCCCGCCTTTACTATTTGCAATCAATGAGTGGCTGCATTCAACATCGCTTGCCACTACAGGACGGCCGCTTGCAAAATAATCAAATATCTTAACCGGAGAGGCAGAGCCTCTTGATTTCAAAAAAGGCGCAACGCAGACATCCATGGCACTTATAAACGAAGGCATTTCATAGTAGGAAATATGCCCGGTAAAGATAAAGCTCTCCGATAAGCCTAAGTAGCGTACTTCTTTATCCAAATAACCGCGGACAGGCCCGTCGCCGACAATCAAAAATATTGCCTTACTAAATTTACCTAATATAGCCGGCGCTGCCCGGACTAAAACTTCTATTCCCTGATGCTCGTAAAGAGTCCCTATAAAACCGACATAATATATATCCGGCTTTAGACCTAATTTATTACGGGCCTCTTCGGCCTCAATCGGCCGGAATAAAGAAATATTAGATCCGCTGGTAATAACCGCGATCTTTGACGTGGGGACTTTTTGAAGTAGCTTAAGTGTCTCTTTTAATTCATAGGTAAGAGATACTATCTTGTCACAAAGAGCAAGATTAAATCTCTCCTTTGTCTTACTTATAAAATCTTTTATCCTGTTTGTGGTCTTATAAACGCAAGAAGCATGATGCACCTCTAAAACCAAAGCCGCGCCGAAGCACTTGGCTAAAACCTTCGATAGAAAGGTATCCATTTGCCGCAAGTATACTATGTCGGGCCTAAGTCTTAAAGCGTAAAAAACCGACATAAAAAATGATATTAAATAAAAAGACATGTAGTGGCAGAATTTAATTCTCAAAAAAGGCACCTCTACTATCTTAAAACTTACTTTTGCATAAGAATTGCGATATTTGGGAACGAATACAACGACTTTGTTGCCGAGACTACAAAGGCCTTCTGATATCTCCCAGACTCTTACCAGGCCTATCTCTTTTACATCAATATAATTCTGAGGCCAATAAGCAAAAACAAAAATATTCATAGCTATTTATCTTCTAACGGCTAAGGTTAATCTTTCCTGCAATTTACGACCACGTAAAGATCTTGACCCTCTTTTATAAAAATCCTGCCAATAGCTGCCAGCAACTTGTAAAAAGCAACCCTAAGCTTGCATAAACTATAATAAATAAGAGGAAAAAAAATGTTCTTGGACCCCGCCCTAATCTTTCTTTCTAAAGTCCTGGTGCCGAAACCGAAATTAAACAGATAATATACATCATCGCAAAGTAAAGGGGCGGTTATAATCTTATCTACTCTGTAACTATGGGTCTCAAAGAACATCCTGATACTCTTCTTATCCCAGCGGGTTAAATGATGCGGCGGATAATCCCAGACCGATTTTTGAGGATAAATCCTGTCGCGATTGGGTATAGATAAAAACAGCTTAGCGTCATAAGCTAAAAAACCTTTAAGGAGCCTAAAAACCTCACCGGGAGCCTCCAAGTGCTCGAGAACCTGAAAAATAATTATAATATCGAACTTGGATTTTTCTTCATTTATACCTAACTTATAAACATCCGATACGAAAGACTTATCTATGCCTAGGACGTTCTTGGTGAACTTAACTATATCCTTATTAATATCAACGGCTGTAACATCGCATCCTTTATCTTTAAGTTCTTTCAGAAAAATATTCCTCGAACACCCGATATTTAGAACCTTTTTTAAGTCCCATTCAATATCCTCTTTTAAAAAAGTCTTTTCATACCAGCGAAGATAATCTAGCGACGCTCCTGATAAATCATACCACCACAGCTTCTCATACCAGGAGGCTGTGCCTGACTTCATGGGATTAGCAAAGATAACTTCGCAATCCCGGCATTTACGAAACCTATAACCCTGTGAAGTATATGTATTAATTTCATTATTATTATTAGAGAAGCATCCCGGACATTGCATTTTTAAAAAAGTTTTCGATTAATTATTTTATTCTAAAACAACACTCTATAGAGACGCACTTTGCCAAACGTATACAATAGCTCCCATTTTCCGGGGGGACGCTTAATAAATTCGGGAATCTCTTTAAATCTGGAAACCTTGCTGCCCTGGGGGCCTAGGAAAAATAAATCCGACTCATCTATTATTACATAAGTATCATCTAGCTCCCGATATTCTTTAACCCTAAAAATATTCTTAAATAGCGACTTTCTATTCTCTTCTTGCGAAAACAGCAAAAACCCCGAAAGAGGGTTCTGATAACTAGGCCCGGTTTTATATTTGGAATAATAATTGAGTCTCAAAGGCCAATTAACGCCCGTGCAATACACCGGCTTCAAAGGAAGACCTTTGATATAGTCGTAGACAAGTTGATATTTAACTTCTTCATCCTGATTATAAAGGCGCATCCGGTAAGAACCATATATTGAAGTAGCCAGAAGAAAAACCACTATTAGCGTCCTAAGGAACGAAAAAGAAATATTCCTACCTCTAAAATTCGCCTTGCTATTTGCCAAGCAATTATTTAAGAAAAAAGACAATATTAAGACTGCCGGGGCAGTTAAGACTGTCAAATACCTAAAACACTTGGGAATAAAATGCTGGGTCAAACTCCAGGCCCCAAATTCCAAGTATAAAAAAACTGTAAAAAACCAAAAAAGCAAAACATAAGCTTTTCTTAGCTTCTTAATAATAATCATAAGGGCCGAAAACAAAACAAAATAATAGAAAAATCCAAAACTTGAAAGCCCGTAGAGATTAAATCCGAACATACCCTTAGGATATACTAATAAATTATGTTTTTGAATAACGAATTCGGGGGTTACCGCCATATACTCTCTAGCGAAGTGAGCATGAATCCGTAGTTGGAAGAGAAAATCTCCTGTTGAAAAGTATAAAAAAATCCAAAAGCATAATCCGAATAGAGCTGCCGCCACAAAGGGCAGGAAAAATGCTTTTTCATATTTACGCTTATAAGTAACATAAACGGCGAAAAACAATAATAATACCGCTGATACCTCTTTAACAAGAAAGCCTGCCCCAACAGCCAATCCGGAAGCGAACAGAGCCAAGATTCTTAAGAAATTGTTTTTTATTTGTTCAGCCTTAAGAAAAATAAATACCGATAAAATCATGAAAAATGCTGATACTACATCAGGAAACAACCGGGTGGCATAATTGATTTCCAAAGGAAAAAAAGAAAATAAAAAGGCTGCCAAGAGGGCGGTCTTATCGTCAAGGATAAGCTTTCCTAAATAAAAAACAAGGACAATGCTTGCCAAAGAACAAACAAGAGGCCAAAGAACAGCCGCTATATCATTTACGCCTAAAATCAAAAACGATAAAGCAGTAGGCAAAGTTATTAAAAATCTGAACTCATAAGGGTTAGAAATATTCGCAACCTCAAAATTACCGCCTACTATAACCCTTGAACTGTGCGCATAAAGAAAAGAATCAAAACCTCCCATTCCTCCAAAAAGAAATAATCGTACGCCTAAGCCAAAAAGCAATATCAATGCCAATATATATCTGGGCTTAAGCCCTACGGAGCTAAACATCGACCACCTCGAATTCTTCCAAATAAGGAAGCATCATTACTATTGCCGCTAAAAACCAAAACGGCTCCATAATACGCACGATAATAAAAGTGTTAGCGCCAAAACCTTGAACAAGCAATCCTGTAAATCCGGCTAAAAAACCTAAAGACAAACCCTTGGCCCAGCTATTCTTTACGCCCTTAAAAATGGCTAAGGAATTTCGAAAAATCAATATCAATAACCAGATAAATATCACAAAGCCTATAATCCCCGTTTCTCCCAAGACTCTGGGGTATTGAATATCAACAAGGCCAACCCCGGTAACTCCATAGCCTAATATTGGACTCTTAAGCCAATACCTGAACACTGTCCTCCAGCCCTCCACCCGGGCAACTGCTGATTGCTCCAAAGGAAGATTTTTTCCGAAGGCGTGATAAGTCTTGTAGGGAGTAAAAGTTGATGCGATACGGCCGGTTATTGTATCCACTACCTGGGGAAGAAATACAAACACAATACAAACCACCAAAAGGGCCCCGGCGATAAGAAATAACCTTTTACTTCTGGATACCAAAATTATAACTGAGTACATTACAATAAAAGCAAGATAGCTGCTTCGGGAAAGAGTAAATATAAAAGAAGGAATTATGAAAAAACAAACTATGCCTGTAAATATTTTCCATGTTCTTGAACGACTGTATAAAAAGATGCCTATAGATACCGCGAACAATAAAACAAGATACCCTGCCAGGGTATTAGCCTCTCCGGCTTTTCCCTCAAAGGGAGCAGTTGTCCGGGATAAAACTCCGATTTGTGGCAAGGTGTAAATACAAACTATAACACAGGTAAGTAGCAAGGCTATAATAAAGGTCTTAACTTGCTTTTGGTCGCGTATATTATTTGTGACCAAAAAATATAACATAAAATATTGAATGTATTTTAGGACATAAAAAAAACTCGTAAGTGGGATGATATAAGCGTTTACTATTCCGACAATAGTCGAAATGATGCATACTGCAATATAACCTAATATAAGCGAAGTAAGAGAAGTCCGCCGTAAAAGCCCTAAGTCCTTATTCAAGGCCATCTTTGCAAGCCAGCCGAAAAAAACAACTCCTAAAAGGATATCATCCATCCTGACCACCACTTCTCTAGCTGGGACTTCGGCAAGTTTGAATTCAGGAGAAAGAAGCATGGAGAAAATCAATATAATTAAAGCCATATCAGTGTTTACAAAAGTGATTATCAAGACAACGAGTGAAAAAATAAGGGAAAAAACAAACAAAGGCAATTTTCCGGAAGCAAGATTAAGTTCGGGCTCAGAGGTTGGTGAATAAAAAATAAAGAAGATTATGATTATAAAGGCAATTAATAATAAGGCAGCTGAAATTTGCGATATGGCCTGGCCTTTTTTTCTACACATGAAAAACAGCTATATTTATTACATTGAAAATAAAAAAACGGGGCCGCGCCCCTATGCTCGATTTCCGCTTGATAATTCTAAGAGTAAAAACACTACTTGTTTACTGCATTTTCCTTTTTACTTCTCAGACCTGCTCTCGTCATCTCTGGTATAGTAGCCGTATTTTTTATAACGGTAGTAGTAAGGATAGGGCTCTATGGGCTCGGTCTGAGGCCGAGTATGATTAAGAACTATTCCGGAAATATTGGTATTTACTGAATCTAACTGTGCTTTGCAGCGCAGAAGAGCTTCCCGGGAAACTCTGCCAGTTTCATAGCAGACAACGATAGAATCTACTAAATTAGCGATAAGAGAAGCGTCGGTTACCGGAAGGACCGGGGGCGAATCAAAAAATACCACATCAAATTCACTACGCAGCTGTTCAAGCAAGGAAGAAAACCTGCTCGAGGCTAAAAGTTCCGCCGGATTATGAGGTATAGTCCCGCAAGGAAGAACCCAGATATTCCTAAGCCCCGAGGGCTTTACCGCCTCATCGAATTCCATATCCCCCAATATAATGTCGGTAATGTTTCTTAAGGCGTCTTTTAAATTATCCAGACCCGACAGAACTTCACTTAAGCCCGGCCGAGGCTCTATGCCGAAAGTCTTAGCCAAAGCAGGCCGGCGCATATCCGAAGAAACTAATAAGGTGCGCAGGCCCTCTTGTGCGGTAGCCAATCCTAAATTTGTCAAAATAGTAGTCTTTCCTTCCTGGGGAGAAGAGCTTGTAATAAGAATTACTTTTTTTGAAGGGCTTATCTTAAGATTAGTCCTTATATTTCTGAAAGATTCCGATATAGGCGCAGTAGGCTTGTAATGAACTGCCAGACGGATATATTTCTCCTCCTCTTCGCTTTTGGGAGGAATAAAAAATCTTCTTTTTATCCTGTCTAAAATATTTCCTTTCGCCCTGGCTCCGGCCTCAATAGAAGGGACAACTCCCAATACCGACAATTTTGTGATATTTTCAACGTCTTCTATTGTACCTATAGAAGTATCAAGGGTCTCGGTAACAAAAGCTAAGACACTTCCCAAAATCAGGCCCATTATTCCGCCCAAAACCAAAGACAGCTTCCCCTGAGAGCCTATTGCAACCGGGGGCATGACCGCCGGATTGACCACTGAAACATCGGAAACTTCCTCAGCCTCGGTAATACGGGCCTGCTCCAGCTTTTCTTTAAGCATGGAATAAAGCTTTCTATTATCTTCCGTTTCCCTTTTTAGGCGGGCGTATTCCAGGGCCTCTTCAGAAAATCCTTTTATCTGATTCTTTAAATCTACGACCTGCTCCTTAAGTTGTATCACTGTAGGGTGTTTTTCGGTATATTTCTGCAATAAGGCCGCGAGCTGAAATTCCAAATCTACAATCTTTTCTTGAATAGGTTCGGCAATGCTTATATTATCTATTTTATCATCGTATTCCTTAAGCCTGTTCTCGGTATCACTTAGTCGCACTTTAAGGGAATTGAGCTGCTCTTCGACAAATTCACGCACGCTGCGGGCCTGCTTATTCTTGCTAAGAAGGTTCTCCTCAACATATACCCGGGCGACAGCATTTGCTAAATCAACTGCTTCCTGAGGCTTTTTGGATGTAGCCATAATCTTTATTATATTTGTCCTTCCGATGAGCTCGGTTTCAACCTGCGAGCTTATTCTTGTTACCGCTTCATTAACCGCATCCAAAGGAGAGTTTTCTTCAATAAAACCAAGATGCAAGGCTACTTTCTTGATAACCGGATAGCCTTTAATGATCTTGGCCTGAGACTCCATAATATCGCCGGGATTATAGGAAATCCATTCGGTAAGCAGCCCGGCGATTGTCTTTCTTTCTTCATATTTTACGGTAGTTGTAGACTGATAAAGGGTTATTTGACGGGAGGAATGAAAGCCGAAGAGTAGGACCGATAAGATAAAAGTAACAATAACGATAAACTTGCGTTTCCGGAAAATCCTTATATAATCGCGCAAATTTAGCTCGTATTGTACCATAATATTCTAGAAAAATTCTATCAGATTTACCCACCCCAATCAAGAAGATTAAGCGCTATTTGGCTTTCCTAATTACCCTTAAGCTTGACGCCTAAATTCTTATCTGATACCCTATCCTCATGAATACAACAATAATAGAAACAAAAGAGATAACTAAACTCTTTTGGTCTCCTCTTTCTCTATCGAAAATATCAAGGTTAGATCTTAAAAGAACAAAGCCGGTCAAAGCCCTAGATCAAATATCTTTTAAATGCGACAAAGGCTCAACCTTAGTTGTTTTAGGGCCGAACGGTGCAGGAAAAACCACGCTACTTAAGATAATCTCTACTCTTGTGCTTGCCGACAAAGGCGAGGTTAAGATAGCCGGGTATAAGGTTGGTAAGGATGATGAGAAAATAAAGTCGAAAATAGGCTTAGCTAGCGGGGAAGAGCGAAGTTTCTATTGGCGCCTTACCGGAAGACAGAATTTAGAGTTTTTTGCAAGCCTCTACGGCATGGATAAAAACGAAATTAAATCCCGGCTTGAGATATTATTTAAATTATTTAAGATTGACTACCAGGAAAAACGCTTTGATACCTACTCCACTGGTATGAAAAGGCGATTTTCCCTTATAAGGGCCCTTATTCATGATCCGGAAATCTTACTTTTGGACGAACCCACAAAAAGCCTGGATTATAACTGCCGGCAGGAACTAACCAAGCTTATAAAAGAACTGACAATGAAGGGCAAAACCGTAATCTTGGCCACACATGATATACAAGAAGCCGAGAATTTATCTAGTTTATTTATGATTCTTAACAAAGGAAGGCTCTGCGGATTCGGCTCTAAAGAAGAATTAAGTAAAAAGATAGGATTAGGCGCAACGAATCTGGCTAAAGTCTATTTAACCCTTACCGAGAATGTCTAAAATAATTTCTCTACTAAAGAAAGATTTTTTAATTGAAACAAGTTACAAATTAGCCTTTTTATTCAATATCTTCGGCGTCATTAGCAGCCTGCTTATTTATTTCTTTATTGACAAACTTTTCGGCCAAAGAATAAGCCCGCACTTGGAAGAATTCGGAATAAATTATTTTTCTTATGTGCTTTTAAGCATGGCTTTCTTCAGTTATATCGGCGTAGGCATCGGCTCTTTTTCCTCCCGGATTAGAGCCGAACAAATACAGGGGACGCTGGAATCACTTCTGGTCACTCCCACCAAAATATCAATAATCCTCTTAAGTATGGGTCTCTGGAACCTCATCTTCGCCACAATCGACGTTTTTATATATATTTCTTTAGGGGTAATATTATTTAACATAAACTTTACTAATGTAAACCTTATTTCAACGCTCGCAGTATTAATCTTGACTATTATATCCTTTAGCAGCCTAGGCATACTTTCCGCCAGTTTTATAATGATTTTTAAACGGGGAAATCCTGTAGCCTGGATTATAAATACCCTAGAGGGCCTTTTAGGCGGTGTATATTTTCCGGTTAAGGTTATGCCGGCTTTCCTGCAGTTTCTGGCTAGATTCCTACCGATTACCTATGCCATACGGGCAATGCAACTGGCTGTATACAAAGGACATACTGTCTTTGAGCTTAAAAATGAACTTCTTTTTCTTTTCTTGTTCTCCTGCCTGCTTCTACCTCTAAGCTTTACCTCTTTTAGCTACGCTCTTAAGAAAGCTCGCCTCCAAGGAAGCCTCCTGCAATACTAGCTTTACAGAAATGATTCAAACGGTTTTGTAACGTTAGGGGGTGAGGAGATTTTTTAAGCGGTGCAGGTAGTGGGTAGGGCGGATTCTTGAAGGAGGCAAACCAAGGTTGTGGGCCAAAATAAGGGATGAAGGTAGAAAGCTCCTTTTAACAAAACGCAGTTTAGGAGAAAATCCTTTTTGTAGAAAAAGAAAAGCTAGCCAGCACATCCTGTAAGAACGCAGCCCTCTCTTGGCCAAATAGGAATAAATAAATTTCTGAAAGCCCGGCTTTAGCATTCCGGTATATTTGGAATTAAGACTTTTCAAACCAAGTAATTCTTCCGTAAGAGCGAGGCTAAAATAGACAATCCCAGATATGCCCCACTCTCGGGAAAAATAATCAATCCTTTGCCAATCCAGGTTTTCCGCGTAAGAAGATAAAACCATGGCAATATCCGACAATCTCATTAAGTTATCGAAAGAATGGATAAAAGCATGCAGACACAAATAAATTAAAAGATGCTCGGGACATAAAGCAAGAGCATCAACTCCGCCTATTTTAGTAGATTGTACTTTGCTCCAAACACTAAACATATCTATACGACTGACTAAATCCTCCAAAGGCCAAGTGGTATTTACAAGGTGCCAGTGAAGATGTAAACAGTATTTAAAGGGCCTTTCTTTTTTGTACATAAGCGTGTTAAGAGGTAAGATGCGGGAATTTTTAAGAAAATCAAAGTAAGAGTCGGGGGTTATGTAGCCTAAAGAATTTAAAAGAAGGTTAGCCTCTTTAAGATTATCCTTGGCAATAAGTAAGTCTATATCGCTCATCGGACGTAAGGCTATATTCTTGTAAACATGTTCTGCCAGAAAAACCCCTTTAATAGCAATTGTTTTTATGTTTTTTTCGGAAAATTTAGCTATTATCTTTTCTGCCTCTTCGAATACAAGAGTATTACTCAAAGAATTAGCATAATACTTCCTCTTAAATTCCTCCCTAACACTTAAAGGAACAAGACCGTTTAAATTCTTCAAACCCCGGTAAATAAGAGGATAAACTTTCTCCCTATAAGACTTATTAAGGATATATTGCCAGTCCACACTGGAACCGGATAAGATCTGTTCAACCTGCTTTAAATAAGCGGCTCTGGCATTTAAGCCCAGCAAACAAGTTAATAATTCATCTTCTCTGCGCATACCTTTTATAGGACTTTACTCATGATAATTCGCTCTTTTTTAGTCTTTCTATCGCCTCTTCTTAACTCCCGGTCAATCGCAGGAACAGATACTTGATTAAACCCGAGCTTGCTGTATAAATTAACTGCCGGCTTATTATCCTTAAATACAAAGAGCCTCACTTGAGTAGCCCCTTCTTCTTTTAAAAACCTTAAGGCCGTATACGTAAGCTTGTAAGCAATGCCTAAACGCCGGTAAAACCAATGCACCTGCGTAGAATAAATCCACCATCCCCTATAAGCCTCATTATCGGTGAAATTATTAAGGTTTAAACCGGCAATAACCTTATCCTCTCTCTTGGCCAGGATACGTTTATCCAAACCATCTAAAGATTCAATCTCATAGTTTACTTTTACCCTAATAAGCGTTCTTACTATATAACGATAAACTTTAAAACCCTGCACCCAACGTAGCAACATACCAGCTATTTTACGCATAGCTTCTACAGCAAAATTAATCCTGGCGTAGAATAAAGCTATGGCCTTAAACAAGGGGCTATCGGGAAATATTCTCCTGTCCCCTCTTTGGATAAACTTAACCTTACCTAAAAGATCACCTGAAGCGACTTCTTCAGGCTCTATATTAGAATCCCCCCTGGCTATTAAAATAAGCTTTCCTTCGCGAAGACGCCTCTTTATAAACCTGTGGGCGGCCAGGCGTTTATCCGGAGTCTTATAAAATATCACCTCGCCCAAACGTATTTTATCGGCCGCGGCCCTTTCAACAGTAAGGATATCCCCGTCCAAGATAGACGGACACATACTTTTCCCCCTGGCCTTAAAGCGAAGAAGGCCTGCCTTATTAATAATATCCCGGCTTAACTTAAGAAATTCTATTTTGTCCAGCTTCACGGGCAACTATCTATAAAATCTAAAGAGCTTTGATCGGGAAGAAAACCGAAATCATGGCAGGAAACAGCGCCGGCTAAGCAGCCACAAAAATCAAGAGTAAAATCCGTTCCTTGCTTATCCCAAAAAGGAGGAAAAGAGCAGACAAAAAGTCGCGAAACAGCTTCAATCTCTTTTAAGGCTTTAAGGCTATTTTCAGCGGCGTGTCTTAAGAAAAATATTTTCTCTAAAGGAACCTTACCGGAAGAACAAGCCTTTACATCTCCATACCAGGGCGTTCCGTACATCCAGAATCCCTGCTTGTCTTTACGGACAATAATCCTATCGTCATTTAAGATATCCACCCCTTCTTTATCCTTCCATAACTTAGCGATGGTACTTTTGCCGGCTCCAGAGCTACCAACAAACAAAAAACCCTTATTTTTATAACTGACCCCGCAGGAATGAAGAATTATACCCTTTCCCTTGGAAAGCAGATTTATCATAAGTATTTCCCCTAAAGGATATTCCAAAGGGAAATTATAGCCGTCATTACTGTCCCGGTCATCCAGGTAAATACTGCCGGAAGTAAAGACCTTATCAAAAACAGCCGTAGCCGAAGTAGTCCTTAATATCCGCAAATCACCCTGCTTTGATATGCTCCATGTCCCGGAGACATCAAAAAAAGCCTCCTCTTGAATCTGATTATCATAAAGCCTTTCAATAATCTTAAGATTTATATCAGCTTTTTCTTTAGTTACGAACCGACGATAGGAATTATTATACAAACGGCAGGAATTAATACTTGCCGGATTAAGAGATATTACTATATCTCCCAAAGAAAATCTTAATTCATTTCCTGCCTTAGCCATATTATCTACCCAAAAAGAAATAGTTTCATTCCGAAGGTAAGAAATTTATACGGCTGTTAACTTCCGCTGTCCTTAGAGCACTTACCAGGATTAACAGGCGGACAAGACTCGCTTTTTCCGTTTGAGCCGTCGCTTCTTTTGCATCCTGTAAGCAAGGCTTCCTGGGGAACTAAGTCAACTTGGCTTAGTGCCGGTTTTTGATAGGTTTTTTTTGTCATCATACTCTGTATACCTCCTTAAAAATAATCCGCTTTTAAGCGTTCTTTTAATAAACTGCCGGCTTAATCAAGCCTAAAGCCTCAGCCCTTAGATGAGCGACCTTGCAAAGATACTCGACCGGCTTTTGGGGATCGGAATTTTCAAGCTGGCCCCAGCCCGGACACTGTCCGCAAAGAGAGATTAGTTCACAGCTGTTACATCTGTAATCACTGCTGCACTTCCGGGATAAGACTTCAGGGACTCTATCATACCAGACTTCCTTAAAGCTGTTTTTTAGAAGACTAAAACTCTGGGCCCGGGACATCTCGCAGACAGTCAAATACCCGTAAGGGTCGATATTAAAGGAATTTACTCCCGCTCCGCAGATATAGAGATTATCCGAGCCTGTGCCACCCCAGAACTGCTCACAGAACTGTCTTAACTCCTGGGCCCTCTTGTAAGAAGCAAAATCAAGCTCAACTACCTGACTGGGCAGAACTCTAAACTTACAGGGCTCTTTACAGCCGTCAAGTCTGGGGTTAATTCCTGTATCTAATCTAAAACTTAAGCCTAAATCTTGAGCAAACTTCTCCATGCTCCGGACTTCATCAAAGTTTAAATTCATAACCATAGTCTTTAAGCTAAGGGGTAATTTACGCTCTCTTAAAATATCAATTCCTTTAAGGCACTCTTTGAAAGAGCCGGGCACTCCGGTAATCTTCTCGTGGGTTTCCTTAGATGCACCGTAGATACTTACTTCTATGCGGAAAGGCGGATACTCTCTTAAATAATCGGCGATATAATCGGTAACCAGCGTAGCGTTAGTAAACAAAGTAATAATCATGCCTTTATTTTTTGCATAGCCATAGATATCCAAAAAGTCTTTCCTTAAAAGCGGCTCTCCGCCGGTTATAAGAAGCCAAAGACAGCCGGAAGCGGCAATCTCGTCCAGAAGACGGCTAATCTCCTTAAAGCTTAGCTCCTTTTCTTTAATATCATGAAGGCAGTAGCAATGCACACAACCCATGTTGCAGCGGAAAGTAAGCTCTATGGTCCCGCAAATAGGAGTACGGTCCTTCTTTACTTTGGAATGAATCTTTTGGCTAAACTTACTGTAAGGTATTTTTACCAGGGGACGGCAATCCATCTTTAAACTTCCTCTATCCCTTTTATCCGTAATAAATTATCTAAGAATTCCTTAAGGTCCTGCTCTGCTTCTTTAACAGATACGTCAAATTCCTCAGCAAGCTTGTCCCTGATGCGGGTTAAGCTTATTTCCGGGTCAATTAATTCCCAAATCCTGGAAGCGACTTCATTTAAGGTATAAATACTCTGCAGATCACCTACGTTATTACTAATAGGCACCAAGATAGACTCCTCAGCGATTTTTCTAAAGACAATATCGGGATTTTTCTTATAGCGTTTATCCAAGACTTGCATATTTTTATTACCAGACTTTAGCCCCGCGGGAAAAGCCTTGGGCTTTGGTAGCATTATCTAAGATAGGTCCGAATAAGGTGCTTAGAAAATAATTTACATCAGCGATAAACTTCTTAGGGACAAATACAATATTTCCGGATGCCAAAGTAATGTTCTGCTGACTTGAAGGCTTATGGATAGCTTTATTTAAATCAAACCTTTCGGCCTTGGGATTATCAAAGCCGTCTTTTACCACGATAACGCTTGAAGCAACCGAATGACTGGTAAAGCCTCCGGCTAAAGCTATAACTTCCAAAAGATTAGTTGCCCCGGAAATAGAATATACACCGGGATAAACCACTTCACCCAAGACGATTACTTTACCTAAGCCTATCTTGCGCAAAGAGATAGAAACATCAGGAAAACGAATGTATTCCTTTAACTTTGCGGTTATCTTTTCATCAAGCTGACCCACGCTAAGACCTGAAGCCTGGACTTCGTCTACTAAGGGTAAGGAAATCTTTCCGTCAGGCCTTACAATTGTCTCCTGATCAAGGTCAGGGTTCTCCCAAACCGATATAAAAAGGGTATCTCCCTGACCGATAATATAGGCTCCGGATTGAGCATCGGCAGCAGTAACTGGCTGAGCTTCCTCTAATCCTAAAGGCTCTTCAACCCTGGCGACACGGGAAAGCCTTTCTTTATCTTTAAGAAATTGAAGGGATCTTTTGAACTCTCTTTCCGCTTCCTTATAAAGACCGTGCTCGTAATAAATCGTCCCCACCCGGTAATGCTGGCGGGCCTTCTGCTCAAGGTCCTGGGAATAAAGAAGGCTACCGGCTGCTAAAAATAAAATAAAACTTACGCTTAAAAAAGATAATCTCATGCCATTTGCAGACATAGCGGATAAAAACCTTTTTCTTTTTAATCCTGCTTTACCGCCTATTCAAGTTCCTGCCCGGAAGCCTGGCCGCTCTCGATAGACTGAAGAATCACCTCGACTTTGCTGCGCAGCTCATCAGCGTCCTCTTCCTTAGATAAGTCATCCTGCAGGCTTCCTCCCAAATCCATCTGACCTATCTTTTCTTTGGTAAGCGGCTCTGCCTCTAAAGTTACGTCTTCGCCCAAAAGATTGGATACCTCCCGCAGGCGTTCCTGAAGGGCGGTATTCAAACTCGTAGTTTGAGAAAGTCTTTCCAATATCTTTCTCTGATTCTCTTCGCTGCTTTTAAAAGCCTCTTCTAATTTTTCGGATTTCTCCTTTAGATAAGAAATCTGGTCTTTAATTCCGGTGATCTGCTTCTCCTTTTCGTCCAGCTCCAAGTCTTTTCGATAAAGGACATCGGAAAGCTCTTTAAGCTGGTCCCGTAATCTGTTATAAAGAGAAGTTACTGTTCTTAATCTTTCGTTCTGCAGCCTTACTTTCTCCTGCAATGCTATGGATTCGGTGCTACCGGCTATCTGGTATTCTTTCAGTTTTTCCTCAAGATCATAGACGGCTTTGCTCTTTTGGTCTAAATCAGAGTTTAGCTTAACTATCTGGTCCTGAAAACTTTTATTGCGAAACTGAAGTTCCTCTATATCCCTTTTATATCCTTCGATCTCTACTATCAAATCGTCTTTGTTTTTATTATACGACGAGAGCTTGTCCTCAAAAGCAAGCTTCTCTTTGTCCTTTTCCTCCAATTGCCTGGTAAGCTCTTCTATGCGTCTCTGCAAAAATTGAGAGGGCTTTTCGCCGGCCAACTCCTTCTGGTATCTTTCTATGTTTTTCTTAAGAAAGTCTCTTTCTTTTATGCTTTGGGCATACCTATCTTTAAGCTCTCCCAACTCCCTGATAAGACTCTGGGTCTGTCTGTCTTTTTCTTTTATCTGCATCTTTAAACGGTTAAACTGTTCTTGCTCAAAAGCGATGTCCTGTCTGCTTTCTAAATTTAATATTTTTACCTTAGCCTCCTGCAACTGGCTTGAAAAAGTATCCAATTCTTTGATATTGGCCTGCATTTGGTTTTTCAAGGCAAAATTTTCACCTCGCAAGACATCGGATTGAGCCTTAATACTGGTCAACTCAGAGTTTAAGCTGTTAATCATATCCTGAGCGGCTGAAAGCGCCCTTTTTAAACGCTGGGGATAACTCAATTCATCTACCTTATCGCCTAAATCATCAAGTTCGGCTTGTTTGTCTACTAAAGAAGCTGTAAGCTGCTCAATCTTTTCCTCATAAGAGCTAACTTTCTCAAGAAGTGCGGCTTTTTCTCTTTGAAGAGAGCCTAAACTAAATCCGGAAAAAATAATAAAATAACCTGCTAACAAGGCTATGCTTGCGGCTAAAACCAAAAGGATAATATTTTTTTTAAACATATTCTTAAGCTTATGCGATATAAAACCCCGGGCTTCTGCTTAAATCTATTTCTTTGGGTTTTTCCAGGCGTCTTCCCTGAGAATCAATCAGAACTTTGACTAAAGGCGAGGTCGGCAAAGCGGGATTACGCCTTACGACAAAAGCTAACTCCTGGGTGTTTAAGGTAACCGGGGTTCCTCTGGGATAGAGGCCGACCTTCTCCAACAAAGCCTTTATAACTTTTTTACTGAAACTTTCTTTATTATTCAGAATTATTTTTATACACTCTTTGGCTGTATGTGCCGGCCGATAAGGCCGTTTATGAGTAAGAGCCTCGTATACGTCAGCTAAGCCGACGATTCTGGCAAAATCATTTATCTGCTCGGCCTTAAGGCCACGGGGGTAACCTAGGCCGTTAAAACGTTCATGCTCCTGCTCCAGGGCAGCCAGTATAGAAACATCAATATCGAGCCTTATCTTTTTCAAGGCTTCCGAACCCTGTAGAGGGTGATCTTTTATCTTTCGAAAATCAGATATGCTTAAACGCTGAGGCAGGCTGGCAATAGGTAAATAACGGCGCATACCTATGTCGTGAAGAAAGCCCGCCGCACCAAGCTTTATTAGATCATCCTTTGATAAACTAAACCAATGTCCGATTTCTAAAGAAAGAATACAGACATTTACCAAATTCAGAGAAAGATAGTGCCCTGAAAAAGAATCATCGGAGAATATAAAATCAAAAAGCTCCTGGGTATCCTTTTCGATAAAATCCGAAAGCTCCCGTACGCAAGAAAAAATGTCACTGATGTTTATCTTCGGTGCCTCGCCTTTAAATACCTCCTCGGCTAGATTTAAAGCCCGGGAATATAAACTCTTAGCCTTGACGGAGCCTTTTTCATCAGAAAGGCTCTTTGGAATATTTAAATCTTTTTTAATCTTTGAAGAATCTAAGCTTTTTGCGCTCGATGTATCGCTCTGCCGGAAAGAAGGGAAATTAAGTTTATGAAGAGAAATTCTATCATCAACAGGTTCTTTGGAAGATTTTCTTTCATCTTCTCCTTTAGGAATCTTAGAAAAATCAACCATCTCCTTTTTCGCCTACTTGCTTGCAAAAACACTCCTCTAAATCTTTTTCAGCTTGAATTATTATTTCCTTATCGATTATGTCCAAATGCTTAATAAAACCGGTAAGAAGCGCCAGGTCGCAAATATTATTGATTATCCGGGGTATGCCGCCGGATAGCTCGTAAATCTGGCTATAGGCAGGCTCGGTAAATATGGCCCGATCAAGACCTGCGACATTCAAACGATGAGCGATATATCTGGCTGTCTGTATGCTGTCAAAGGGATGAAGGTAATAACGGATAGAAAACCTCTGCTTAAGCTGAGGCGAACGGGATATATTCTCCAAAATAGAAGATTGACCCAAAAGAAGCAAGGTAAACAAGAAAGAATCATCGCGCTGAATATTCAAAAGAAGTCTTAATTCCTCGAGAAAATCCTCTTGGGCTATGCTCTGGGCTTCATCAACAACAAGCGCAGTATAAAAACCGCTGTCAAAATTATCTTGAAGACTCCTACTTATGGCGTGAAGTAAATCTACTTTATCCATGGATGAGAATCCATCAGAGCCGGACAACTGATATTGTATCTCTTTTAATAAATCAACCGGGCTTAAGCGGGGATTGGATATGACCACGAATCTGAACTGATTCTGGCCGCACTCCCTTATAAGAGCTTTGCTTAAAAGGGTCTTTCCCATGCCGTATTCTCCGGTCAAGAAAAAAGCGGGCTTATGCTCCCAAACCGCATAACTCATACGCGATAAAGCTTCCCTGTGCTCGGGAGAATAATAAAAAAAAGTAGGATCAACCGTATTTTCGAAAGGCTTTTTTATAAGCTTCCAATACTCGTTATATATAGTTACCTCCTGTTTTATTGTTGCGGCTCTTGGGCCAAGATCTTCCTCTTGGAAAGACTCTTAAAAGAATAATCTTCGGAACCCTCGGGCTTGGGAAAGCTTATTACGCCGCCCATGCTACTTAAATCCGGGGATATTTCGCCTCGAAAGAAGGTAACCTGGTTTTCGCTTGACTGCATAGTCTCCCAAACCACTTGTCCGTCATCCTTAAGAGATAAGGTGTAATTGGAAGGGCTAAACCCCTCTGCGACAAGCTTCTTTGAAGAAACCTGATAACCGCTAAAGACAAGGACATCTTTACTGGTATTTCCTTTCTGGGGACCGGAAGAAACCCTCATTTCAACATCCCACTCGGTATCGTTTAAAGCTTCCTGCTTCTGAGAAATCACTTCTCTTTTTCTCTGCATCTCCAATTCCGCCTGAGATAAAGCTTTTTCTTTCCCGGCATCTTTGGCCTTGGAAGGGACTCTTCCGGAAGAGCCGTTACAGCCATATCCTACAAATACACAGATAACAAACACCGCGATAGAAATAAACCGCGTCATCCTTCCCCCTTTCAATGACCCCGCGCCTTTGTTTTATCCACGATGAATGGCTCAAAGGTGCGGGGGGAATTGACCTCGAACCCCGGCTTCGCCGGGATAAGAGATCTTATTTAGATTGATCCGTTTTCAACAAGTCCTGCTTCCAGCGGGACGAAATATCTTATCTAGATTAATCAACCGCAGTTCACTTAATCGGTGTTTCAGCTTCCCAGGCCTGCCAAGTAAGAATGTATTTTTTTACCCAATCCACATCCTTATCCTCTTTGCTGGCAAGCCTTAAATATTTACGGAAATAATCAATCGCCTTATTTCTATCTACCAGATATTCAGCGTAAATATAGCCTAAATTAAAATAGGCGTAGACATCTTCGGGATTAAGCCTAAGAGCCTTTTCAAACTCGGCAATCGCTCGTTTATATTGACCCTCACCGGTGTAAAAAACGCCCAGATTATAATGCATAAGGGCTGTCTCTTTGATGAGGACTTTGTTTTCCCGGGCGATCTCGGCAAATTCCTTAGGAAGCTTGCTCAACTTCTTCTCTAATTCTTTATTAGCGCTAAGGGCTTGGTTATACTTTTTCTTAAGCTCTGAATGCTGCCTTCGGTAAAGCTTGCTCTCGGCTTTTACCGATATCTTATCGCCCTCTAACTTTTCAATTTCTTTCTCCAGACCGCTGATTTTGCGCTCCAGAAGCAGGTTATCCTTTTTAGCCTGGTCAAGCTCCCTCTTGATATCATCTACTATTTTATATTCAACTTCCATTTTTTCAATATAATTCTTAAGTACCTCCATCTGGCTTTTAAGCTCTGAATTTTGGGCCGCAAGTTCGTCTATATACTCCTTTAAATCGGTTATTTCGGCATTCAGAGCAATCTTGTCTTGCTCAAGCTGATTATTCTTGCCCTGGACAATCCTGGCTTCATCCTGCATTTGGCGTATCTCAGTTTTATATTGAAGAAGGTTTTTGCTCTGGGCTAAAATATTGTCCCGGTCTTTAAGAAGACGCTCGTACTCCTTCTTTAACTTCTCCAGCTCAACTCTTAAGGTTGCTGCGTCTTGAGCATAGACAAGGCTAGACCCCAAAATACAGGCCACTATGAAAACTGATAAATATATGCTGTTTCTCATAAGTAATTAAAATTCCTGAACAGGTTTTATGCCGGCTTTCTCCCCGTCCTTTTGAATATCAAGATAAGGCTGGTAAGTCTTAAAAGTCCCCAAGGCTTCTTGTTCATCAAAAGGTTTATAATCCTGAT
Organism: Candidatus Omnitrophota bacterium; assembly: GCA_016932855.1. Lineage (GTDB taxonomy): Bacteria > Omnitrophota > Gorgyraeia > Duberdicusellales > Duberdicusellaceae > JAFGCB01. The sequence continues at coordinate 34,609 of JAFGCB010000014.1, forward strand.
ATTCCTCATCGATTTTATCCCCGAAATCCCTGCGATTGCCGGTAAACAGCTCGTCTCCTTCTATAATATGCGGAGTAACCATAACCAGAAGCTCTGTACGTTTCTTGGTCTTGCTTGAAGAACTAAAAATATTACCTAAAATAGGGATCCTACCCAGAAAAGGAACTTCTTCTCTGTTGTCGGTATCGCTTTCTTCTTTCAAGCCTCCGATAATGACGCTTGCTCCGTCCTTTACCATAACAGTAGTCTCGGTAGTGGAAGTATTAAGAATGGGTATCTTATTATCCTGAGAAGTAGTAAGATAGGAAGTAACGCTACTTATTTCGGGCTTAAGATTCAAAGTAACAAAACCTTCGTCATTAATCGTGGGGGTTATGAAAAGCTGGATACCCACATCTAAAAATGTCACCTCTTCCGCAACCGTGGTAGTGGAAGCGGTCTGAGTAGTAGTATTGGTTATATAGGCCTGCCTTTCTCCGATATGAATTCTTGCTTCCCGATTATTGATAACCGCTATCTTGGGAGTAGCCACAATCTTGACATCGCCTATAGTCCTTAAATACTTAAATACGACGTCAAAATCATGCTTTCCCACAATACCTACGTGCATGTTCTCGGCACCGGTAGACTTTGTTGCTGAATCATAATCAGTAGTGGTGCCGCTAAAAGGATAGCTGCCTACATAATCCACCGGCTCTATAGACGTTCCGTCGGGTGCAAGACCTCCTTTTAAGACTGTCTGGCGTGAACGCCAGGGGTCGCTATCGCCCATAACAGCTGAAAAAGGATATGAACCCAGGTACATCATGCCGAATTTCTCACCCACATTAAACAAACCCTCCCATTCAACTCCCTTTTCTAAAGTATCGGAAAGTCTGATCTGAATAATCCGCACCTCAACCAAAACCTCTTTTGTCTTACGGTCCAAGCCCTGTATCAAAGTCTCTATATCCTTCATTCTCTCAGGAAGAGTCTGAACAACCACCTGATTAGTCCTCGTATCAGGCTTTATATAACCTACCTTTTTTAAATCTAATTGGCTCTTAAGCTGCTCTGTAATCTCTTTAGCCTCGGCGTATTTTAAATCAAACATCTTTATGATCGTATTCTTATTCTCCAAAGAACTGATGGCGTCTTCTATCTCTTTTATTTTCTCAGGGGTGTCCATAACCAGCAAAGTCCCCGAATCTTCGTTTACAAAAATTTTTCCGATATCGCTTTTTAAAGCATCACACAAATCGTCGGCATGGGCAGGCACTACGTATTTAAGCCTAAAAATCTTAACTTTTCTTAAATCAGAAAAAGCTTTTCCGTAAAGATCAGAATACTCTTTCTCGGTCATAATATTCAAGATCTCGCCTCTTCTGTCATAAGCAAGGCCGTTTGAGCGGAGCATAATATCAAAGACATCCTTAATCGGAGCATCCTCAACCATAAGGGTGATCCTTCCCCTGGCGTTTTTGGTAGGTATGATATTAAGCCCGGCGGTAGTGGACAAAAATTTAAGAGCATCAGTTATATCGATATCTTTAAAATCGAGAGTTACTCTCTTTCTCATCTTAAACTCAACGCTGTCCTCGGAAAAAGCTTTTGTTAGGCTTAAGCCCGAAATAATTATAATGATTAAGAGTAAAATTGCAAATTTCCTATTCAAACCTATCTCCACTCAACCCCGTACCTTTGAATTATTCATCGCAGATACAGCAAAGGTGCGGGGTAAATCCGGACATAGACTTATGTTCGTCGCTTTGCTCCTCCATAAGTCTCGCCCTCATTTAACTGCCTTCTATGGCCTCCTGCATAAGAAGATATTTTCTGGCCCGATCCGAATCTTCATCGGAAGGCGTAAGGCCCAAATACTTGCGGAAATGGGCGATCGCCCTGTCTCTGTCCAAAATATATTCTGAGTATATAACCCCCAAGTTGTAGTGAGCGTCGGAATCATTAGGGTCTACTTTTAGAACTTCCTGAAATTCGCTGATTGCCTTGCGGTAATCTTCCTTCTGGGTATAAAAAACCCCCAGATTATAATGAAGCACCGCTTTCTCTTTAAGAATCTCCTTATTAAGCCGGTTAAGCTCTGAAAGCTTTCTGGGAATAGTCTTGGTCTTTGACTGAAGTTCTTTGTTGTCCTTAAGCAGCTGGGTATAATTATCTTCAATACCTTTCCAGCGCTTCATCTGGGCATCAAACAAAGCCAAGGTCTTTTCGTACTGCTTCTGGTAATAAGCCGCTTCCTTCCGGGAACTTGCCGCATCCCGCTCGTAATCTTTGCTCTGCCTGGCTAGATCGTTTTTCTGCTTAGTAACTTCTTTAAGCTTTGCCTGCAAGCTTTCTATCTTCGGGGTAAATTTTTTACTGGCTTTCTCTAAAGAGACGCTTTCTCTCTGACAGCGGGAAAGCTCCCGCTCCAAAGTGCTGTAGTTTTTCTCAAGTTCAAGATACTCGCGTTTGATATTCGCCGATACCGCTTCCAAATCATAATACTTGCTGTCAAAACTGCTTATTTCTTTTTTGTAAGCGCTAAGCTCCTCTTTGGCCATGTTTTTCTCTTCGGTTAAAGCCTCGTTCGCCTGAAAAACAATATCAAGCTGTTCTTTAAGTTCAACAACCTCGCCTTCAAGCTCGGCGTACTGACTTTCCAAATCTTTGTAATCCAGCTTAGCTTTATCCAAATCCCCTGCAAGAGACTCGTTCTCCTGCCCGAGGACTTTCTTTTCCTGTTTTAAAGACGTAAGTTCATCTTTGATTTTTTTATAGTCTTTATTAAGCTGGGTATATTTTTCACGCAGAGAAGAAACATCCTTATTAAAGCCGAATAAGAACTTACCTACAAGAGCCAATAGACAGATTAAAAGGACTAAAGAAATGCCGATTTTTATTCCGATACTAATCTTTTTAGCCATAGCTCACCTTTCAGGTTTAAAAGATTTAAATTTTACCTCTTTCTCCTCTTTGGCTTCGAGTTTTAAACCTTCTCGGTAATAGCCTTTGGTCGACTTGGTGGGCTGCGTTCCGATAGGTTCTCCGCGTTCGCCCACCAGGACATCGCCGCTAATCAAAGTAGGAGTAATCATAATCAAAAGTTCGGTTCTCTCATCGTGAGGCGCGTTTGAAGTGAAAAACTTACCCAGGAAAGGTATGCTCCCCAAAAAAGGAGTAGTCTTTTTCTTTACCCCTTTTACTTCCCCCCGCAAACCTCCGATAACAATCGTAGAACCGCTCTTGGCCATAACCGTTGTCTCGGCCAGAGAAGTATCAATAATGGGGATCTTATTATCCGAGGGCGTAGTTAATACCGAAACTACGCTGCTTACCTCAGTTTTAATCTTAAGAGTAATGTAGCCCTCTTCGTTTATATTGGGAGTTATATACAGCTGAGTTCCTACATCGACAAAAGTGACTTCTTCGGATACGGTACTGGTAGTCTGGCCGGTAGTGGTAGTGGTGGTTACATAAGCCTGTTTCTCTCCGACGTGGATCTTTGCTTCCTGGTCATCGGTAATGGTTATCTTAGGGGTAGCAAGAATATTAGTCTCTTCTATTTCTTTAAAAAATTTCATAATAATATCGAAATCGTGCTTTCCGACAATACCCAGGTGTATCTCGTCTAAACCGGAAGTTTTATTGCCGGCGGTAACGTCTACAGCTGTACCGCTAAAAGGATAGGCTCCGACATAGCCTGCGCCGACCACTGTTGTTGTCCCATCGCCTATTTTGCCTCCGTCCATAACTACCTTGCGCGAACGCCAGGGATCAGCCGCTGCCTGAACCGAAGCAAAAGGAGTCGAGCCCAGATAAGTAAGGCCGTGTTCCCGGGCCACATCAAAAAGACCCTCCCACTCAACGTCCTCGGTTAAATCATCGGTGAGTTTTACTTTTATTATTTTGGCTTCGATAAGTACTTCCCTGGTCTTTCTATCTAATCTCTTAATTAATTCCTCGATTTGGCGCATCCTTTCGGGAAGAGTCTGAACAAGAACTTGATTCGTCCTTTCGTCAGCCCGTACTGAGCCGACCTTCTTAGCTTCAAGCTGAGTTTTAAGCTGGGCAGCGACGTCTTCTGCTTTGGCATAATTAATATTAAATGCTTTTACGACATTCCTTTCTTCAAAACTCTTTATAGCCTCTTCTATTTGAGCGATGGAAGCCTCGGAATCCATAAGCACAACTGTCCCGGACTCAGGGGAAACCAGAACCCTTCCTACATCGCTCTTTAAAGTGTCGCATAAGTTAAAGATCTGCTCAGGAATAGCATAAGCAAGATTGATTATTTTTACCTTACGGATATCGGAAAAATTCTTTCCGTATAAGGCCTTGTACTCCTGCTCGGTCATAACATTATAAATACCTGATTTTTTATCATAGGCCAGGTCATTGGCCCTTAGCATTACATCAAAAATATCCTTAATAGGCGTATCTCTAACGCTTAAGCTTACTCTTCCTTCAACCTGGTTAGTGGTTACGATGTTTACCTCGGCCTTCATGGCCAGAAATTTCAAAGCCTCAACCACATCGATATTTTTTAAATCCAGAGAGATACTTCCTTTCATATCCGAAGTATTTGGCGCCGGCAACGAGGAATCCAGGGAAGCCAGTTCCAAGACCTCTTCTTGAGCATACACAAAAGAAACCGCTGCTATGCAAAAAATAAAAAATAATGACCGTCTAAGCTTATGTCTTTCGGCTCGGGCTATAAATCTTTTCCTCTTCATTTCAGCTCTTTTTCCTGCCCCTGGTATCGTAATATCACTTTATCTTTAAAAATACCGGCCACTTCAACCTCGCCTATGAAATCGCCGCGTTTTAAAAAAAAGGTTTTCTGGGCTTTAGTGTCCTCTATCATCGCATCAGGGTCATCCGACCAGGAAATACCCACCAGCTTAAGATTGGCGGTCATCTTCGCTACCTCTTTTACAGGATCTTGTTTGGCCGCCTCTTCGCCTTCTTTTTTAGCTTCATCCTTTATCTCTTTGGAAGTCATCTTGAAAATATCTCTTTTTCGTGCTTTCTCAAGATAGAAAGAAGGATTTTTTAAAAAAGCAATATCCTTAACATTAAAGCCCTTAATGTCTCTATCAATTTTAAAGGCAGAATCAACCTGCTCTTTGATCCCCAGCATCGAGGTTGCCAAGTCAAAAGACATGAAAGAAAAAATCCCTAAAGCAGCGATGATTAAAAGCTTATTTATATCAGTGATATCCAGGCTTACTTGCCCGGAGAAAACCTTAAACAAACTTACCTTAAAGAAGGAAAACCTGCCTCTAAGCCCTCCCAAAGAAAAAAGGCTTAAGCCTTTGCGCAGAGAACCTTTACCGGCAAAGGAAGAACCTGCCTTTTTTTCTTCGATCAATTTAAGTAATTCCCTCTCGGGAGTGGGAGACTGATTCTCAGCCATCGCCTTCTTTTTGCTTATCCGGCATACTGTCCGGCGTTATGTATACCTTAACATCAGCGCTTCTTTTTAATTCTTCTTTCCATTCGCCGAAGGCTTTATGTTTTTTAATGTTTCTTACCAGCTCAAAATAGCCTTCTTTTCTAGGCTCGAATCCCTCGGGATTGGCTCTGCGTATTTTTAAGATTTTAAAAGCACCGTATCCTTTATATATCGGAAAAGGCGTGTAGAAAGAGCCAGGAGGCTCTTTAAGCATGTCATAAGCGCCTTCTCTTTGGAAACCCCAGATATTAATAAGAAAATCCAAGGCTACAAATCCCGGCCGTTTAAAGGATTTTGGCTTCCTGCGCCTCTCTTCCTGCCAAGCTCCGGGGCCTCTATCGATTTTCTTGTAAAATTCCTTGGCATTATTGAAGGTATCAAAACGAAGCATGTCTTTACCTTCGGAGTGTTTGTCAAAAAAGTTACTATAAGCTTTCTCTACGCTACGGCTATCTTTAAGAAATTCCTGATAATCTGCTTCATTAACTTCCGGTTCCTCGCCTTGGAAAATTTTCTGTCTTAAAATATCGACCTTAACCAGATGGGCTATTCGGGCCCTAAAATCCTCTTCGGATAAATTAAAGTCATCTTCCAGCCAGGCCTTAAAATCATCCTTATCTGTCTGCCAATTAAAATCGACATCCAAATCTATTAATAAATACTTAATGGTTCCGTCTACCAGAGAAGCCTCGACTTCTATTCCCCGCTGTAAGGCCGCAAGGGAAAAAACAAGGTCCTGCCAGATTAAATCCTCTAAATCTTTTTCGGTAGTAGGCATTGCTGCCTGCTCATAAAAATCCTGGGCTTCTTTTAAATCATCGAACTGGACAAGCTCTACCGAAAGGCTATTGTATTCATCAAGAAACTTCTGTCTTGCTTCTTCTTCGCTTACCTCGGGCTCGATGCCGTCAATAACCTGAAGTCTTAGCTTTTCAAGCTTAACCAAATGTTCGACAAGATTCTCGAAAAACTCAACCGAAACCTTTAAATTTTCAGTTACCCAATCCTCGTAAGCCTGCCTGTCGGTTTTCCAATCAAAAGACACTTTTTCTGCCTGTAAAATCTTTTCTATCTCCGCGCTCTTTTCCTCCGGCGTTGCCTGAATGCCCCTTCTGAAAGCTTCGAAAGAAAGAAGAAGCTCCTGCCAGGTAAGTTCCTCCAGCTCCTCTTCGGTTTGCGGCGTTTTACCCCTCCACTTGGCGCTAAATGATAAAACCGCAGTCTTGGCAAAGTAGTAATTTCCTATGGGAACCGGCACGCCGAAAAATTCTCCGGCAAGCTGAGAAGTATCCGGTATTTCTTCTCTGGCCGACGGCTCTGCTAACTCGACTATTTGGTCAGGAATATTTTCTTCTACAGGCTTACTGCAGGACAAAACAAACCCCAGCATAAAAAAGATAAGATACTTAAAAATTCTAGTTGGTTGCATCAACTCTCTCTGGCCAAGGAAACAGCCGTATGCCAGCCTTTCTGAATATCTTTCTGGACCAAATCATTTATTAAACGCGCGTCAACCGCGTGCCTGTTACGCAGTATAAGCTCCTTTAAAGCCCTGTGGCAAAGCAGGGTTATTTTCCTAGGATAACCACCGGTATAACTATATATTTGCCCGATTGCATCATCTAAAAAAAGATGCATGTTGGAGGTGTAGCCAGCTTCTTTTATCCGGAACTCAATCATCTCTTTAGTCTCCGCGCGGCTTAAAGGATTAAGGGTGTATTTAAAGCTTACCCTGTCGAGAAAATTAGAGATATTGACAACCTTGGAATGAAGCTCAAGCTGGCCCAAAAGCACAAGCTGCAAGAGCTTGAATTCATTGGTCTCGTAGTTAAGCAAAACCCTTAATGTCTCAAGAGAGCTTTCGTTTAGCTTCTGGGCCTCATCGATAATCAAAACTACTGTCTTTGACTCGATAACGCCTTTCTGAAAAAGAAACTTCTCCAGGGCTTCTTTCAGAGAAACTCTGGTATCCTGGCTTTGAGCGGAAATAGCGAAGCTGCGGGTAAGATAATCAAGAAAGGTCCTCTCGTCATCAAAAGAAGGGTCTAAAACAATATGGAAAATGAAATCATCCCTGTCTTTCAACTCCTGGATAAGCTTGCGGGATAAAGAAGTCTTACCCGTGCCCACATCGCCTAAGATTACGCTTAAACCTCTCTTAAGACGCAACTCTATAAGAATATTAGCTAAAGCTGTATCGTGGTCTTTGGCCAAATAGAGAAAATCCGGATCGGGGCTGGTGGAAAAAGGCTCTTTATTAAAACCCAATATTTTAAAGTAACTCATATTCCTCCTTATAAATATACGGATCTACGAATCCTTACCAATATACTAATGAGATTATTCCTAATAGATTCGTAAATATATTTGTGGTTATCTAGAGTCATTTTTATTTTTTTATTAAAACTTGCATAATTATCAAATCACCTCTACTATTCTCACCTGGGTTTCTTAAAAAATGATAAATAGAAAACTTTATGCGTGCTTTCGCAACATGTTGCGGATAAGCCTTAAAGGATAGCCCTCGTCCTTGAGGCGGGAAATCCGGTCTAATACCGCCAGGACTTCCTTCTCCTCGTAGAGGCGCTTATTGCCCTTACGCTTTACCACCGATAAAAAACCCAAGTTAGTGTAATGATTGATAGTAGGGTAAGAAATATCATACCTGGAAGATATCTCCTTGGCTGAAATCAATTTACTGTTTGTTCCCATCATATCCGGTCTTCTTTTAACCTAATACAAAACCTTAAGCAGATACAAAAAGTGCCTAGAAAACTTAAGATAAGTCTTATCCCCGTACTTAATGTAAGTACTTTAAGTAGTGCATATGTAACGCATATCCAAATTATTATATATTTTGCAAGTTGTCAAGATAAAAAATGGGGTTAACTGTTTGAAGTACAAGATGTTGTGGGTTGTGTCTTAAAACACCCCTACAGGAAGGTATAAAAAAGGCAGAGTTTTTTCTTAAATCACTGAGTAACCTTTCTTAAACATGTTTTTAGGAAGGTTAAAATAACCAAATATAATACGGGGGTTTTTCTCTCGTATACGCTTAATCATCCCATAAACACCTAAAGGATTTAAGTTTTGTCCGGGTATATTCTTTAATAAATAGTCGCTATCTATACAAAGATTGCGCCATTGAATCATATCGACGTAGCCTTTGTTTAAAAAATCGGATAGATGGTCTACTTCCTCCTCTGTGTCAGTCACTCCCGGAAAAACCAAAAGATTAACTGCTACAAAAAGACCGCTTTTCTTGGCTGTCTTTATCGAAGAAATCACTTCCTTTAGCCCGTATCCCTTGGGTCTGAAATAAGCATCATAAAGCGCCGGCTTAAGACTATTAAGGCTTATTCGTATGCTGTCTAGACCGGCTTCTTTAAGCTGCTTGATCTTTTCCGGACTATAAGCATTAGTATTTAAATGAATAGTTCCTTTATCGGTGTTTTTTCGTATACCTAGAATTGCCTCTCTTAATGTTTTAAACTCAAGCAAAGGCTCTCCTTCACAGCCTTGGCCGAAACTTACAATAGGCTCCTTGGCATTACGAATGTGAATTAAGGCTACCTCCTCTACTTCTTGAGGGCTGGGCACAAAGGTAATTCTACTATGAGAAGCCACAGGACAGCTTGAGGCCTGAAGGGATAAACACCCCAAACAGCGGGCATTACAAGAGGGAGCAACCGGCAAAGGCGCTTCCCAGCGTCCAAAGAAGAAATTCTGGGCAGCTAAACAGTTGTAATTAAGGGCGCAATTGAATAAATGCCGGATAAGCCTGTTTTTTCGATGCTTTTTTACCATATTCCTTGCTTTTCTCCCTAAAAGAGCTCTATCTTTATAATAAGAAGGTCTTTGGCGACTGCGACGGTCTATCTTTATTGCCGAAGTTATAAATCTTCCCTGTCTAAATCCCACTGCCGCATAAGCCCAAAGAGGAAGAACGGTTTTTAAATCTATTTTCCTGGCCGCCGGATGAAGAAGACGGGTAAACCCCGGGATAAGAAAAGCCGATAAAGGATAAACCAGCCGTCCTTTATAGTCCGCAACCGCTACAGCCTCTCCCTGAACAGGGCTATAGCCGAAACTTATATGGCCGACCATAAAAAAAAGCTTGCTTGCTCTAGGCAGAACAATAAGCTCCTCCTCTCGCGGCAACCTCATGGCCTTGCCGTCGAAAGCAAGCATCACAAGCTTTGGGTGGACAAAGATATTACCCTTAGAATCAGAAACAACTAATCTCGGTAAATCACTCATAAGCAAGATAACGCACTCTTAAGGGATAAACGGGTTAGAAGAAATAGAGGGATAGTTGATCTATCCCCTATATCCCTTACAACCCCTATAACCCTTATAACCCCTATTACTGCTAATAACTGCGATTAACTGCTTTTAAGTCAGCTCCCAGTCCTGCCTCTCTATAGAGACTTCTGACTTCTTCTTTAGTGAGCTGCCTGAACTTACCCTCCGGCAGGCTTCCCAGGCTTAAACAGCCTTCTCTTACTCTTTTCAGTTCCAAGACCCTGTACCCCAAAGATTCAAACATCCTCCGTACTTGGCGCTTTCTTCCCTCGCGAAGAGTAACCTCAACCTTAAACTTAGATTCAATTCTAACCTTGCAAGGAAGAGTAAGGCCGTCCTCTAATATTAACCCTCTGGCAATCCTTAGAAGATCATTCTTATTTAAGGGCTTATCCAATAAAGCCTTATAGGTTTTTTCTACCTTGAACTTAGGGTGAGTTATCCTAAAGGTAAGCTCTCCGTCATTGGTAAGAAGGAGCAGTCCTTTGGTGTCTCTGTCAAGCCTTCCTACAGGATGAAGGTGAGCGTATTGCCTGGGAAGTATATCGCTTAGAGTTTTTGCGGCGAAGGGGTCGCTTCGGGTTGTAGTAATCCCCTTGGGTTTATTAAAAAGAAGGTAGGTATTATTTTTAAGGCTGATTTTTCGTCCGTCGAAAAAGACTATATTCTTAGAAGGAACCACCTGGCAAGAAGGCTCTAAAATCTTTTGTCTATCTACGCTTACTCTGCCCTGTTTAATAAATTCCAAGGCCTTGCGTCTAGAACAAATACCTGCCCGGGCTAGAAATAACTGAAGTCGCATAGGAATCTTGGGATAATAAGGCGCTTTTTTTACAGGTTAACCTCATCGTCTCTATTAAACAAAGAAAGGAAAAGAAGAAGATAATCCTGGATATGGCGGGTTATAAGAAAGTTATTCTTAACATGCTGCTTGCCATGCTGACCTAATATCTTGGCATACTCCGGCTCATGGAGTAAGTGCTTAATCCAATAAGCAGTGCCTTCGACGGTATAGGTAAGAATCCCTGAATACTTGTGAGCTATTTGAAGAGGTATGCCTCCCACTGCGCCGGCAATTACCGGCTTTTCCTTCCACAAGCCCTCGCAGACAGTCAAACCAAACCCCTCTTTAAGCGACTTCTGCAGGATAACACTTGAGGCCCTTTGCAGGGCATTAATTTCCAGATTGCTGTCCGAAGGCAGAAGAAGAACAAATATATCCTTATCAGCCTCTGCTTCATCCATAACCTCTTTAAGAACTTTCTGGCCTTCAGGATCGTCTTTAGCCCCTCCGCCGGCTAAGACCAGCTGGCAATCGGTATATTTTTTAACTAGCCTATAGGCCTTGATTACTCCCACGGGGTCTTTTAAGTAGTCAAAACGGGATACCTGGGTAATAATCGGCTTGTCCTTATCGATACCGAACCGCGAGAGGACCGAATCAATAAAGCCTTGCTCTAACTCTTTATTTTTATCGCTTAAGGGATCTATGGAAGGAGCGACAAGAACCTGAGGTATGGAAAGCCTGCGGGAAAAAGCAGGGGCCGAGAAGACGCTTGCGTCATATTTCTCTATAAATTTTTTAAGAAACAGCCAGATATCTCTTTGAGGCTTGGAAAAATCTATATGGCAGCGCCAAATCCATTTATTCTTAAACTGTTTTCTCTTCTTGACCAGCCCTATCGGCTGGGGATCATGAATATACATAATATCAGCCCAGTTCTTGAAGTCTTCCGAATTCTTCTGATTTATTTCCAAAAAATGCTTAAATTCCTGACGGGTGATGCTTACCTCGACTCCATGCAGCCCGTTATGAATTTTTTTCGTGATATCGAAAAAAACATCGTCTCCTTTTATAACTTCCCAAAATACGGATAAACCCAAATTCCTCATCAGGGGTATCATCCTGTTAAGTATCTCGGCGACTCCTCCTCCCATGGCGGTTGAATTGACGTTAGTAATGCTGAACCCTTTCAGCTTTTCTGCCAAAATGTAAAGCTCGTCAATTACCTGATTGCCTACTATCGAACGATATTCATTTATGTGCAGCATCGCTTTGCATCTGTTGGGTTACCGCCTCTATTATTTTTCGGCGTATACCTTCTAAAGTATAGGTGTAAGGATCGAATCTTGAAAGCCTGTCCGCAAGCCCGGGATATCCTGTAGTGCGCAGCCAGTATGAAAAATCGTTGTCTCCTTTCTTTAAACGGACCCTGGCTTCAAACATATGAAAATAAATCGAGTGGATGCTCGCTTTTCCTATACAGTCTTTGAATTCTTCCAGGTTTTTGGCGGTGAAATTTGTAGGGATAATAAAAATCCTTGAAGAAAGAAAATTAAATTCTTCGCCGGGGATACAATTCCGCAAGCTAGGCGTCTTAACTAAATAATCCTTAAGAATCTTTATAAGCTCTCTGCGCAGGTCTTCTATGTCTCTAAACTGAAAAATATCAAGGCTGGCAACCAATTCGCCTAGCTTCTTAAGCCCCAGAGAATTGTTTATCCAGTAGGAAAAATCATTGGGATGTTCAGGCGAAAAATATCTATGCTGCTCTAGATACCTGTGGGTATGATGATAAATACTTGCCGAAGGCACGTTGGCCAAAGCCTCGCTAAGCTCTTTTACATTACGGCTAACCCGGCCCAGAAGTTTTACCTGAGTAATTCTTGTATAAAACTTAAAAAAATTCATTTCAATATTATTACCTATATCCTGGCTGTTCATGACAGCGACTTATCCTTATCCCTTAAAGGTATTTTATATATTTTTCCAGAAAAAAGATCGTGAATCTGCCGGTTTACTTCAACTCTAAAGCTCAACGGCTTTGCTCCTAAAGCATGGATAAAAATAATAACCTGGCTTTTTCTTATAGTCAAGGAAATCCACCTGCCCCGATAAAAAAACTTGAATTCCAGTTTATGCCAGCTTTTAGGAAGAGAAGGCTCGATTCTAATCCTGTCTTTCAGAAATTCGACTCCGGCAAAGGCCTTGCGCACGATATAGACCGTACCTCCCATTACACCGAGATGAATCCCTTCAAGAGCAGTGCCGCCCTGAATATCGTAAAAATCGGCTTCCAGAGACTCAACGAAGAGATCCCAGGAATCATTATAAAATCCAAGCTTGTGGGCTATGAAGCAATGAACCACCTTGCTTAAGGACGAACCGTGCGAGGTCCGCTTTATATAATACTGGTAATTCTTTCTAAGCTTTTCTGCGTCGAAGCTGTAGCCGAGATTCTTAAAAATATCCTCTGCTTCGGAAAGAGTAAACAAATAAAATATCATAAGGCTATCGGCCTGCTTGGAGACTTTGTAGTCATCGGGCGAATTTCCTTCCGCCTTTAAAATCCTGTCCAGGCGGTGGATATTATGATATTTTGCCCGGTAGCGCTCCCAGTTAATCTCCCGAAGCTTAAAATAACCTTCAAACTGGCTGATAATACCTTTTTCGTTAAAAATTATTTTCATTTTCTTGGCCATATCAGCCCAATGTCTTATCTCCTTCTCCCTCAACCTCAACCTTCGCAAAAGTGACCTTTTATGCTCCATAGGCAAAATGGTAAATATTTCGTTGGCCTTGGAAAGCACCCAGGAAATCATAAGGTTAGAATAAGCGTTGTCGCGAAGGCCGGGAGTGCGGGATAAAGGAAGTTTCTCATGAAATTCATCAGGGCCCATGATTCCTTGAGTATGAAAACGCCCGTCTTTGGGGTCGTACCTTATAAGGCTTGCGCAAAACTGGGCAATTGAAAGGAAGATTTCAGCGCCGTATTTTAGAAAGAAATTAAAATCACCGGTCAAAGAATAATGCTTCCAGACATTATAGGCAATGGCAAAAGAAATGTGTCTTTGGCGGGAGCTTAAATCCGGACCCCACTTTCCGGACATGGGGTTAAGATGGATAACTTGGGTTTCTTCTCTGCCTGATGAGCCGCTCTGCCAGGGAAACATCGCTCCTCTATAAGCGTTAGCTCTGGCATAGCGCCTGGCCTCAGACAGCCTCCTGTATCTATAGAGAAGCAAAGATTCAGTAACCTCGGGGATATGTAAATCATAAAAAGGTCTCGCGAAAAGCTCATCCCAGAAGATATGCCCCCGATAGGCTTCGCCGTGAAGACCCCTGGCCGGAAGCCCGGCATCAATCCTGGCGCTATGCGGGCTTGCGGTCTGAAGAAGATGAAATATGTGAAGCCTTAGAATCTTCTGCGAAAAAGTATCTCCTTCTACCCGTATATCTGCTTTATCCCAAAGCCTAAGCCAAGCTTTCTCGTGATTATTGCAGACTTCATCAAATGAACCTGTATTCTTTAAAGCCTTAACAGCGGCTTTGGACGGATAAGCCGTATCTTTTTCTTTTGAAGAATAAATAGAGACTGTCTTATCTACAACATAAGACTTGTTTCTATGGACAAATATCTTAAACTCCTGGCCGACGGCCTCTTTACCTTCAAGAATGTTTTTTGTTTCAGGCGTAAGCGCCTGCCCTTCGGAATAAATCCTTACCCGGCAAGCCTGGGAAACCAAAGTCCTCGACTGGCTCGTCCTCATCGATAAGAAAGCTGTGTTATCATCATAAAAACCCAAGGAAAAAGGACGCCAGTGCTTTGAATTCAATTTCTTGTAACGCTCTACTCCCTGATTAACCACGCTTCCGTCAAGCATTGATTTTACGGTAATCCAATTGCTGTAATTTTTCGGCGTAATCACATACTTAAGGGCCCCGATATGAGGATTAGCCATGCTTACTAAAAAAACCGTCTCAATCAAGGTCTGTTTGCGATAAAGGTCCTCGAAAAGAATACGCCTTGAACATCGGCCTCTGCGCATATCAAGCTCCTGATGGAAAGATACGATATTATCAGTGGAAGGCCTAAACCAATCGCTAGTGCCGATCTTAAAGGTAAGAAAAAGCCAATTAGGACAGTTTACAAAATCCTCATTTTCTACTGTCTTTCCGGATATGCGGGTCTTAAGGCGGTTATAAAGGCCGGCCATGTAGGTTCCGGGGTAGTGGACCTTGGAAGCGGATGCTTCCGGAGCCGCGGCCCTGGTGCCGAAGTAACCGTTAGCTAAAGTGCATAAAGCCTCTCGCAACCTTTCCTGCTCCGGCTTAAAGTGATTATAGGAAATTTTCCATTCGTATGGGGTGGCCATAATTATTAAAGATTCGCGGTGCGTTTATGATATATAGTCATACTGTAGCCATGCTATTGTCATACATAGTCATACAATTGTTTAACTAATGTATGACTTTCTATTATTAAGGTAACCTGTAACGGTTAACCATTATTAATAATATCTTCAAATAGTTTTTTTACTTCTTCTACGGAAGATAAACGAAAATCAGCGCAAGAGGTGCGGTTATCCTCTGCTACCAATACAGGCATGCCCCGGGTGCGTATCATCCTAAAAGCGTCTTCATCGGTAGTATCGTCGCCTATATAAACAACATTGGCCCTATCCCAGGATAATCCCAGGGCCGCAATAATCCAGCGTATAGCTTTTCCTTTGTCCCAATCAATAGCCGGAAGTATCTCAAAGACTTTCTTGCCCTTCATAAGCCGAAGCTCGTTATGCGAGACGACTTTTTTATTCACCGCTTCTTCAATCCCGGGCAAGTGCTTTTCATCAACAAGACGATAGTGCACGGCGAGGCTGAATTTCTTTTCTTCAATCAGAACTCCTTCGATGCCGGCCAGTTCTCTAGAAATTTCTTTAGTAACGGCGGCGATAAGAGGTATTGTCTTTTCTGCCCTGGGCTCTACCATAACGAACGAAGGGCCTAGGATATCAAAGCCGTGACTTCCGGCATAAAAAACTCCCTTAAGGCCCACTAAGTTTTCCACATCCTCGCGCATTCTTCCGCTTACAATAAAAACCTGAAACTTTCCAGATAAATCTGCAAGGGTTTGCCTCATCTTATCATCCAAAATCGCAAGATCAGGTCTACTTACTATAGGGGTTAAAGTTCCGTCATAATCAAGAAAAAAGACAGGCTTCTTATTGCCGGAAAAACCCTCTTTGGCGCTGCGTAAATAATAAGGATTAATCTTTGCTTTCGGACACAGCGCTTGCAAATCCTTGGGGGTGTTTATCTTTTCCGGGGGGCTTTGCCAGTTTTCAAACAAAGAGCAAGGCCTTCTTTTAAACCAGCTCTCTATCCACTCCAAGCTTATCTGGGAAAGATCTTCAACCGCGGCATCAGCGCCGTTCTCAAGAAGCCCTTTAACATTATTTTCCCGGCCTACTCCCAGCACTAAACCAAAACCGCCGTTTCTTCCGGCTTGCACCCCAGATGTAGCGTCTTCAATAACTACCGACTTTGAAACATTTGCTCCAACATTATGGGCGGCAACAACAAATATATCGCCTTCGGGCTTGCCTTTAAGGCCCAGCTTAACGGAAACCACTCCGTCAACCCGCGTCTCAAATAAATCCTCTATACCGCAAGATTTAAGAATCAATTGACAGTTTTTAGAAGACGAAGCAATGCCTACCTTTATCCCGGCCCTCCTAAGTTCTTTAATCAGGTTGATTGATGAAGGATACATTTGGGCACCCTGTTTCTCTACAATTTTCTGAAACTGGACATTTTTTTTATTCCCGATACCGCAGACTGTCTCTTTATCCGGCGCATCTTCCGGCTGGCCGAAAGGGATATTTATATCTCTGGATTCAAGAAAACTTTGAACTCCTTTATAGCGGGGCTTGCCGTCAACATAAGGCAAGTAATCGGCTTCATGAGTAAATTCCTTAAAAGCCCTGCCATCCCTGACTTGCAGCATGCGCAGGTATTCCTCAAAAGCTTCTTTCCAGGCCTGAAAGTGGACTTGAGCTGTCTTTGTAATAACCCCGTCTAAATCAAAAATAACCGCTTCAAAAGAATAGTGACTCATAATTAATCTTTTAGATTAAATACAACAACTGGATCCTAGATCCTCGCTTTAAAACATAAGCACCTAGCACCTGGCACCTATGGTCTTTAAGAGCGCTTATCGAGGATCGAAGAAAAGTCTCAGGTTGTTCTATAGGAATTTATGGTAGATAGAAACCGTATCCTGGGCAACCCTGTCTTTGGTGTACTGGGATTCTACAATCTGCCTTCCGGTATAACCTAAACGCATTCTTAGTTTGTAATCATCTATAAGTTGGATAATTCTTGAAGCTAAAACTTCAAAGTCTCTTATGGGAATAACGTATCCGTTAATGCCGTCTCTTACAATCTCGGGCATGCCCCCGGAATTAGTGACTATTATGGGCTTTCCCGAGGCCAAGGATTCAAGCATAGTCAGGCCAAACGGCTCGCCCGACGACGAAGGATAAACGCAGACCGTTGATACTCCGTAAAGGTCGCACATATCTTCCAAACTGTATACATCAATAAGTACGTTTTTCTTAAGATTAAAATGGTTGATAAGGCCTACGATGTAAGCTATGTCTTTCTGCTGAGTCTCTCCCCAGTCAATTATATTTTTCGAACCGGCCAATACCAGGATAACATTGGGATGCTTCTTTTTTACTAAATGCAAGGCCTTTACGCTTATGTCGCATCCCTTAGCCAAGCCGATTCTTGCCGGATGGAATACTACCGGCCTATTCTTAAGTTCGGGATATTTGGCAAGGATTTCTTTAGAGCTGATGCCGGGCTTAAATTTCTCCTCGTCGACTCCGTGATGAATAACCGTAATCTTCCTATCATCTATGCCCGCGCCCATAAGTTCTTTTTTTATGAAGTGACTTACGGCAATTATATGGGTCCACTTAACCTTATGGGCAAGCTCCAGAAACAAAAGGTCATCCCAGGCATTATGGGCGGTAAGAAATAAGGGGCATCCTTTTTTCCTGGCCAGGGTTTCCAAAGTTTTAACATGAGTTTCGCTAAAATAATGCATGTTATGGGCGTGAAGTACGTCCGGCTTGGTCTTATCGATAAATTTGGAGAAAGTTGTAGATATCTCTTCTTCTAATCCCTTAAGCCCTCTTTTATAAAGCCAGTTTAAATCCATAAGAGGGGTTCTAAAGATTTCAACATCGTTATATTTATAATAACCCTTAACTCCTTCAACGGCACCGGTAAGCAAACTAACCTTGTGCCCGTGTTTTACCATTTGGGGCAGTATTATGGTAAGATGGGTCTCTACCCCGCCTATAATTGGCGGAAAGCCCCAGTGCAAATGAACAATACTAAGTTTTTTATTCTTATCCATTGTTAGTAGTGCACATCCTGTATATATTTTCTACGAGATCTTGAAAAAATATAGGTCCTATTGGGCTTTAAGGTCTGAACCGCGTCAAAAACCCCTATTTCTAAAGCTTTTTTAGCCTTCGATTTTATTTTAATCTTAACCTTATCGTTTGTAAGCTCTAATTGTATCAAATTCTGCCTCCAAATTAAAGAAAAAATCATCCCTTTCCAAATCCGGGGCATCTGAGGATTTATGTATAATTTCTCCCGCTTAAGGCTTATGCCGGCGAAACCGAAAACAACTGTCTGCCAAGTTCCTCCCAGGTTTGCGGCATGAACCCCCTCAAAAGTATTGCCGCAGAGATTGCTTATATCTGTAAGTAGCGAAACAGTAAAAAAATTATAGGCTATCTGCAGATCATTTATCCTGCTGGCGATAAGAGCATGCATGGAAGCGCTCAAAGACGACTTATGCACGGTACGGGGCATGTAAAAATTATAATTTGCCAGCTTTGTCTTCTTATCAAAGACATCGTCAAGAAGACATAAAAGCATCAAAACATCGGCCTGTTTTACCAACTGGGTATTTTTTAGACCCCTTACTTTTATGTTTCGAGGAATTATGGGCATGCCGCTTTCGTCCGTCTCTTTCGGCAAAACCTCCCTTAACTTAAAATATCCGTCAAATTGCTCGATAACTCTATCTTTATTGATATTAATTGATATCCTTGCGGCAATCCTCTGCCATGAAGAGACTTCCCTCTGTGTTAAAGAAAGGTTTTTCTCCAGAATCCTGCAAAGCGAAAAATTCTTATTTTTAAGCTTAGAATGCATTTTATAAGCGGTAACCAGGTTCCATTTAGCCATCATATTAGTAAAGGCGTTATTATTGACGCCGATATGGAACTCGTCAGGACCGATCACATTATTTATTTCGTAGCGCCTTTTCTTCTTATTAAACTCAACTCTCGAAGCCCAGAAGCGGGCGCTCTCAAACATGATCTCATACCCGCAATACTCCATAAACTTCTCGTCACCGGTAAATACGTAATACTTATACACGGCATAGGCAACATCGCTGGTGATATGGTGCTCCATCTGGTGGGTATGAATCTTTATTACTGTGCCGTCTATATCTTTAGCCCAGGCAGGAGTCTCTTCCTCTCCGGTATAGGCCGACTCCCAGGGAATTTTGGCGCCCCGGTAACCTTCTTTTTTAGCCAGCTCCCTTGCTTTATTGATTCTACGGTATCTGTAAAGGAGTAAATTCTTTGCAACTTGAGGAAATATCGCCAGGTAGAAAGGCATAAGAAAAATCTCGGTATCCCAGAAAACATGGCCGCGGTATCCTTCGCCGCTTAAAGTCCGGGCCCCGACGCTCGAAAGACCGTAGTCATAATGCTGGCAGATAAGCATGTGGTAAATATTAAATCTTAAATTCGTCTGCACATCCTGTGTTGCCTCAACAAGAATATCGGCCCTTCTCCATAATTTCTCCCAGGCCTTTACGTGGTCATCAAGAAGGCTTATAAATTTCCCCCGGAATGCCTTAGAGAATATCTTATATGTCTCATCCTTAAAGCAACCATGATCCCTATGAGGAGGAAATCTCTTTATGCAGAAAATTTTGGTAAATATTACAGTCTGATTCTTCTTTATTTTCAGGCGGAAAACATTGTCTTGGGCGTAAATCTTCTTTTTCTTAATTTGGTAATAAAATCCACTCCAGTAAACTATAGGCTGTTTTTTCTCCAGAGTCTCTGCCACCAGGAATCCTGCTTTGTGAGCTTGACCCAATTCCTTAACCCGAAAATGCTTCTTTCTTCCCTCGCTTAAAACTCCGGCATTAAAGACAGAAGTGTCTATTCCGGTATTTATGTCCAGAACGCAGGAAGTATCAAGAGGAGTAAAAACTATCTGAAGAGCTCCGATATTCTTATTGTGCATGCTAACGAAGCGTAAAGACTGGTAATCGAAGCGTCTTTTTTTATTATCGCTGTATAAAGTCTGCCTTATAAGCAGGCCTTTCTTCATGTTGAGGACCCTGCGATGTTCTAGAGAATTCATTGCTATTAAATCGAATTTTTCGCCTTTGCATGTAAATTTAAAGTTAATCGGATTGGGAAGATTCACCAGCTCCGCGACCTGGGAAGCCATTTTATCATATAGGCCGGCAATGTAGGTTCCCGGCTGGGCATCGTAAGGTATCTCTTCTAAGACTGCGCGGGTGCCCAAATAGCCGTTGCCTAGGGCAAACTGGGATTCCCGTATATTCTGCAAGGGACGCACCCATTTACTTTCTCTTATAAGCCAAAGTTCATCTTTAAGATAGTCGGAATAAAAATCCTTCATAATAAATCCTCTAGAATATCCAAGTTTACCCTGGATAAATCGCTTACCACTATATCAGCCTTATCCAGCCTCCAGGGATTCTGGTAACGGTCAATTCCTACGGTAAGAAAGCCGCCGCTTTTGCCTGCTTCAACTCCTAATACCGCGTCTTCAAAGACCACACACTGACCGGGCTTAAAACCCAGCTTCTTACAAGCTAAAAGAAAAATCTCGGGGTCGGGCTTGCCTTTTTCCACTTCACTGCCGCCGACAACCACATCAAACAAATTTGTGATACCTGCTTTTTCCAGTATGGAATAACAATTTTTGCTGGAAGATATCACACCCGCCTTAAGGGCTTGAGCCTTAAATCGTTTTATTAAATCTATTGCCTCTGGATACACATCCACACCGTATTCCTCTAAAAATTCCAGGAAATAATTGTGTTTTCGCAAGGAAGCTTGCTTAAGTTCTTCCTCGGTTAAATTATTTAATATGGCCCGGGCTCCGTCTATTCCCGGGATACCATCTACTTTGGCTTTATAATCCTGGAAATTGAAACTTTTACCATATTCGGAAAACATTCTCTGCCAGGCTTGGAAATGAAGTTTTACCGTATCTACGATGACCCCGTCTAAATCAAATATAGCCGCCTTAAGCCTTCTTTCTTTCTTCTCCATAGGTGTAGTTTACTATCTTGCTCTTACTTAAATCCAGGTTCGGCACTATTATAATGGACTTATCTTCAGCTAAAAACCTGGACCGGCGCACGCCGATGCTTAAAACCTCCACAATTTCACCGGTAGGGATTTTAATCTTATCTTTTACTGTAAAGGGCTTATCGATCATAATAAGA
The DNA here is from genome assembly GCA_016932855.1 of Candidatus Omnitrophota bacterium. Lineage (GTDB taxonomy): Bacteria > Omnitrophota > Gorgyraeia > Duberdicusellales > Duberdicusellaceae > JAFGCB01. The sequence continues at coordinate 55,726 of JAFGCB010000014.1, forward strand.
AACCCGGCAATTATATTGGCGATAGTATCCTGGGCAGCCAGAGCAATAGCCAGTGAACTTACGCCTAAAGCAGTTATAAGCGCGCTTATATTGACTCCGTAGAAGGGAAGAATCACAAGAAAAGCTACAACCCAGATAATAAGCTTAAGTGTCCTGCGGGCGATAGGTATCAACTCATCATCAAGCGTGGTTGTGGTCTTTACAGCTATATTATCTCTATACCACTCCAGCATAGCTGACACAATCCTGTGAATAATAAAGGCCGCGCAGATAATAAAAGCGGTAGCAATGTATTTTTTAAGAGACGCCTTAAGAGCCTCTGAGATTAAAGGATATATCCTTGTTCTGTAAATGACGTAGTTTGCGATAAACAAAACCAGAACAATCAAAGGCAGTATTGACTTCTTTATTATTTCCCAGGAAATCTTCTTAGAAATTCTGCTCATGTTACCTTCTTCTTTTGAACGGCCAAAAAAAGCAGCTAAATCAAACCTGCCTTAGAAAGCCTGTTAATCATATATTATATAGAAAAATAGAGGTTTTTAAAGGATTTTGTTAGGCCGCAAGCAGAGACAGAAAATAAGGTTTTTTAGCGGTGTCTTTCTACCTTCTTCCGGGGACAAAGCTTCTTAGCCCTGCATTTACCGCAAAAAGGCGAAACAGGTAAGCAGATATTCTGACCGAAAGCCACGAAAACTGTATTAAGTCTTATCCAATATTTTTCAGGCATTATCTTCATTAATTCCTGCTCGGTCTCCAAAGGCTTCTTGGTAGCTACCCAGCCAAGCCTGTTGGATATCCGGTGCACATGGGTATCAACGCATATAGAAGAAACCCCGTAGCTTAAGCCTAAAACCAGATTAGCGGTTTTTCTTCCCACTCCTTTAAGCCCAAGCAATTTTTCTAAACTGGAAGGAACTTTGCCTTTGTATGTATCAATGATGTCTTTGCTTAAACTCAAGATAACCTTTGCTTTGTTGCGGTAAAAGCCTACCGGATAGATTAGCCTGGCTATATCCCTGCCGGAAAGCTTTAGCATCTGGCCGGGATTAGATACTTTTGCAAAAAGCCTTCCCGAAGCCTCGGCTGTTGTCTTATCTTTAGTCCTTAAACTTAAGATGCAGGAAATCAGGACCTTGTATGGATCTTTGTCTTTATCGGATACTTTGGTAACCCAAGGAACATTTAACCCCTTGACCTGCCTTTCGATTAACTTGAATATTCTAACGTATTTATTATTCAAAATATTCCTTCGTTATCCGGTTACGTAGCGTCTGGAAAAATATATTAGGCAATCTTTTATTTAGCCTTTCAACGCTTGCCGATTAACTTTTCCAGCTACGCAACCGATTGACGATTAGCCAGCATCCCCAATTGCTAATTTTTCATTGATAATTTCAAATTGAATATCGCGGAGACTAAAATTTATTTTTAAGGTAGTCTCGAACTGATATAGCAGCGATTGTGCCTTCGGCGCAGGCTGTGTCTATCTGGCGGACTTCCTTGGAGCGGATATCTCCGGCCGCAAACACGCCCTCAAGAGAGGTCTTCATGCGCTCATCTGTAACAATATAACCGTGTTGGTCCAACTCGATTAGGCCTTTTACGAAATCAGAATTAGGCAGATACCCCGCATATATAAATACCCCCTGAACAGGTATATCTTTTTCCTTATCAGTCGCTCTGTCTTTTATAATAACAGCCTCGACAATATCTTTTCCCTTTATGACGGTAAGCTTATGATTTAAGAAAAACTTTGCTTTTTCATTCTTTTGAATTCTTTCCTGCAAAATCTTTTGAGCGGTCATATAGGGCAAAAATTCAATGAAAGTAACGCTTTTGGTATATTTCAAAAGAGCCTCGCCCTCCTGAAGTCCTGAATTTCCGCATCCGATAACAGAAACGTCCTTGCCTTTAAATAAGGGGCCGTCGCAGGTGGCACAATAGGAAACCCCCTTACCCTTAAAAACATCTTCCCCGGGAATATCAAGCCTTTTGGGAACGCTGCCTGAAGCTACTATCACTGCCCAGGCCTTAAAAACCTCTTGATCGGTCTTTAAAACAAATTCTTTGTTATTTAAAGAGAGGTTGTTTACTTCCTTAAACTCGGTTATCTCAGCCCCGAAACGGCCTGCCTGCTCCTTGAATCTATCCATAAGCTCCATGCCGCTTATTCCTTCGGCAAACCCGGGATAATTCTCAACCAAATCAGTGGAAGCCGCAAGACCTCCAGTAAGGTTTTTTTCTAAGACAAGAGTCTTGATTGACTCCCTGGAAGTATAAATAGCCGCGGTGAGTCCGGCGGCGCCGCCGCCGATAATAATCACATCGTAAATTTTAGTCTCCATAACGATATCTCATTATACTACCAGCAAATAATCTGGTTAATCGCCAATTCTTTAATGACCAATGACTAATGAAATCCCAAATCCCAATACTACCAAATCCCAAATAAATCCCAAATCCAAAATCCAAATATTGGGATTTGGAAATTAGGATTTGTTTGGTAGTATTGGTAGTATTTGACATTGGGATTTGATTTTTTTATTCGCAATTCGGACTTGGTCATCAGACATTAAAATGCATATATATTTTGAAATATGAAATTCGTTTATAGTTTGGTGTCTTTAGTCTGATTTAGGACGGCTGGTCTTTGTCAATTTCTTTCTGCTGTAAATCAGTCAGGAATTCATCCAGATACTTCTCCGCTGCTTCCATGGTTGAGAAATAATTATCGGGCAAAACTTGCACTGCCTCAAAAACCTTCTTTATCTGAGGCTGAAGGTTTATTATAGCTAAGGTGCCTTCGTACTCGGCAAGGGCCATCTTGGTTTTAAATATGACGCTTAAGCCCATGCTGCTTATATAGGTTACACCCTGCATATCAAACATAATTGCCTTTGTTGTTTTAACTAGAATAGGCTTAAGCTGCTCTTCTAAAATAGTATAGGTCTCTGTATCAATAGAGCCGACAGGCGCAACGGTAAATACCCCTTCTTCCTTCTTGGTCAATGTGACTTTAAGTGGCATATTACGACCTCCGGTCTTAGTATTTTATCTCTTTATGAAATTTATTCAAGGGAATTGATTTCCGGCTTCCCGGGCTACCGGGGATTAATAATCTCCCAGTATTCAAGCTCGCCGTTAGGATTGAAAAACAGATAGATTTTCTCGCCTTCAAACCAATCACTCTGGCCTTCTTTATATACCCACTTGTCGCCGTATTCCTTAGAAAAGACTATTACCGGCTTACCGAATAACTTTAAGGCCCTTTCTTTGGAAATGCCTTTTTCTATCGTATTATCCTCTATGTGTTTTTTGACTCTTAAGAAATTTACGGTTTCCTCATGTAAGGCTCTTTCTTTTAATTTGTCGCTTTTACCCACCTGCATCAAAGTATTAAGTCCGCTTAATTTTGCGCATCCGCTGAAATAGATAAGGGCTGCCCCGCATAAAACACTGACCTGGATTATCCTAAGGGAATTTCTTTTCTTCATGTCTATTTACTTAAGATTATAGCAAATTATCGCCATTGAACCCAGCCTTAATTAACGCTGTCGCCGGCGGGCTTTTCCGCGCCCACTTCAAGTAAAATAAGCGTTATGTCATCATGCTGGCTAAGGCCTTTGGAAAACTGAAAAAGCTTATCCTTAATAATATTTAAAATAACCTCTGCGCAAGACCCCCTATTCTCAAACAAAAGCCTCTTGGCCGGCTCAAGCTCAAACTCCGCTCCTTTCTTGTCCCGGGCTTCGGTCAATCCGTCGGTATAGAGAAGAAACTTATCCTTATCATTCAGGACCCTTTCAAAAGAGCTGTACTCCAATGATCCCACTACGCCTAAAGGAGGGCCTGAATCCGGCAAAAACTCAATAACCTCATCAGCCTTGGAATCATAAAAGGCAATAGGAGAATGCCCGGCGCAGGAAGCAGTCATCAGATGACTGTCCATATCTATAATCAGGTAAAGGGCGGTAACAAACCTGCCTTTAAGAACCCTTGAAAGCTCGGTGTTTAGTTTAGTTAAGACTTCAGCCGGATTATCCAGGTTAGTTGCGAAGACCCGGAACAAGGATACTGTTTGGGCCATAATCAAAGAGGCGGGAACGCCCTTGCCGGATACATCACCGATGAAAACTCCCATTTTATTTTCTGACAGAGGCACGACATCGTAAAGGTCTCCGGCAACGAATTTAGCCGGCTTAAAAAAACAAGCCAGGTTAAGCCCGGGACATTCTTTTATCTTTTGGGGGAGAAAACTATCCTGGATTTTATGGGCGATCTCCAGCTCCTTTTCTATAAGCTCTCTTTTTCTTATCTCCTTAATCACTCTATAAAGGGTCGAACCGGCGTAGGTAAAAACAATAATAAATAAGGGAAAGAATAAGTCTGTCCATAACCCGCAGAAAATAAAGGCGCTAAAAGATAAAATAAAATAACCTAAGCCCAGCCCCAGGCTTCCTAAAAAAGACTTCAGAGGAATAAACTTAAGACAAATAAACAGACATAAAATAAAAATACTAATATTTATAAGAGTATTTAGAAAATCAGGGGCTTCTCTTATAAATTTCTGGGTAAGAATGCTGTTTAATACGCTTGCCTGAAGGCCGACCATAGGATAGATATTATCCAAAGGCGTGGGCTTAAAATCCGATGTCCCGGAAGCGGTAAGACCTATAATGCAGATTGCATCTTTAATCTCGGACAAGTCTATGGCGGGTCTTAGGCCCTGCTGGACATCGGTATAAGCTTGAAGAATCGAAAGAAAAGATAAATGCTTAAAAGACTTCTCCCAGACATCAGGATAATTCACCAGAAGAGATGCGTTAGAAGATACGGGAAGAGAAAGCTTTTTGTCGATAGTAAGGATTCCTTTCTTGAACTCTGCATTATTACTATTCAACCCTAAAAAATCACAAGCTACCTTCAAAGCCAGATGCGGCACTAATCCATCTTTGTATTTTATAAATAGGGGGACTTTCCTTCGCTTTCCGTCGGAATCAGGAGGAGAATTTATATGACCCATGCCCTTAGCATAATCAGAAAAATCTTTAAAAACCCCGGCGTCAATACTCGCGGCTTCCAAAGGCTTATATCCTCCTGTCTTTGCTCTATTAATCCCGAAAGCTAAAGGAAGATAGACGTTTTCCGCCTTTTGTATAGACCGAGAAAGATACTCATCATGCAGACTAAGGGCGCCCCGGTCACTGAAAATAATGTCAAAGACTATGCTCTTTGCCTTATATTCCTTTAAAACATCTACCAGGGCTGCGTGGAATTCACGGGGGATAGGCCAAGTGCCTAATCTTTTCAAGGCATCATCGGATATTTCAATAAGAACTATTTTTGGCGAGACTTTTTGAGACGGCCGCAGCCTAAACCTTAAATCATAAAAGAGAAGCTCGTAATTATCAAAGGCTCTAAAATAAGAAACACTGAAAATAACTAAAAAACTTATAATAATTATCCATGATCCCAAAGAAATATTCTTCAGAGATTTCATCGGCAAAAGGCAAGTGTTTCACAAAGAATAAATGAGTCCGGAATCGGCCTTAAGGCCGGGGTTTTGTTTATTTTTTTTCTTTTCCTTTATGCAGAATTTTCCAGGGATGCAGCTTTATATCTTGGCTGAACTCCTCGAAATTTCCGGTCGTGGCCTCCAAATTCTCGATAATCGCTGTTATCCTGTCCTGATTGGCCTCCACGGTATAATTAAGGTTCTTGGCCAGCTTCTTGACCTCGTCGGTTAAGCTGTTCACGTTTACTATAAGAGAATCCAGGTTTTCGGATATACCTTCGGCTTCCTCCATCAAAACATCCAAATCCATAGAGGATGTTCCTTCAAGAAGCGACCCGGGTTTTATGAAGGCTTCTCCTTTACTGGAGGCGATTTGGATGAACTTTTCTCCCATAAGCCCCAGGGTTTTTATGGTAATTTTGGGATCCGCCCAGATTTTTATGCCTTTATTGATTAATAATTTTAATTTTACCTGGGTTTGGCCTTCGTTATATGAAACATCTATCTGCTGAACTCTGCCTACTTCAAGGCCGTTTACCATTACCGGAGAATTTTTTTGAATACCAGAGACGTCGTCAAAGACAACGTATACATTGTAGCCTTCGTCCCGGACGTGCAGCTTTCCGGTGCTAAGAATCAAATACAAGAAACCCGCCACGCAGGCAAAAAAGAAAATCCCCACCTTAACCTCATTGCTAAATTTTTTCATGCGACTCTCCTTTAACGACGACACAATTTATGGAGCCCCGAATCTTAGGAACGACATAAATTGTACGTCGGAGTTCCCCGCCTCATTAATAATATTATTCTTAAGCGGGGTCCCGCTAAATATTAGAAAATATTTGGGAGCGGGAAAACCCAACACCTTTATTTTATTCCTGTAAACACCCCAGGGGTATAGGGGTGAAATTCGGCCAACCTGCTTGCGTTAGGCAACTTCGCTGCCTAACGTAAGCGCAGGCCTCATTTCATTTCCCGAATTCTTCAAAAAGATCAACGTCCTCGGTAAAAAAATCTATCGGCCCTTCGGGAAGACCGTTTATAAACTGTTTTATATATTCATTATCGGAATTCTTTATCTCCTCGGGCGTGCCTACTTTAACAATGCTTCCCTGATGAACCATGGCCACTCTATCGGCGATTCTGAAAACGCTCTGCATATCGTGAGTCACTACCACCGAGGTAATAAGCAGCTTAGCGCTTAAGTCTTTGATTAGTTTATCGATTACTCCTCCTACAACAGGATCAAGCCCTGAAGTAGGCTCATCATAAAAGACGACATAAGGGTCCAAAGCAATGGCCCGGGCAAGGCCTACGCGCTTGCGCATGCCTCCGGAAATCTTGGAAGGGTAATAAGATTCAAAACCCCGCAAGCCCACTAAAGAAAGCTTCATTTTAACAATTATCCTTATGATATTCTCATCCAGCTTAGTATGTTCTCTAAGAGGCAAAGCCACGTTTTCGTCCACCGTCAAGGAATCCAAAAGAGCTGAATATTGAAAAAGCATTCCGAAAGACTTTCTTATCTGATCTAATTCTTCGATGTCTATGCGGCTTATATCTTTTCCTCTAATAAATATATTTCCTTCATCGGGTTTGATAATCCCGGTCATAAGTCTTAAAAGGGTGCTTTTACCCGAACCCGAACAGCCCATGATGACAAAAGTTTCTCCGCTGTAAATATCAAAATTTACGTTATCGATAATCTTTCGACCGTCGAAAAACTTGCTCACACCTTTTAAAGATATTACTTTTTCCTTGGAAATATTTTGGCTCATTTTATATATTAGAGAAATAAAATATTGCGGTAAGAAAACAATCAGCAAGAATAATAAGAATAAAACTGATCACGACGCTTCGGGTAGTAGACCTTCCTACGCCCTCAGCGCCCTTTGTAGTATTTAAGCCTTCAAAACAAGCAATAAGAGCAATGATCATGGCGAATACAAAAGATTTCAAAAGTCCGGTATATACGTCCTTTAGCTCCAAATATTTAAAACTAGTCTGCATGTATAAATAGGGGTTTATATTCAGACTTCCTGACCCCACTATGAATCCTCCCATGATTCCCGAAATATTACCCACCACAGTAAGACAGGGCAACATGAAAAATAAGGCTAAAAACCTAGGCACCGCTAAAAATCTTATAGGATTTATAGCCATGGTCTCCAGGGCCTCTATCTGCTCGGTGACTTTCATTGTTCCCAGTTCCGCGGCAATTGCCGAGCCAACCCTGCCGGCAACCACCAAAGCCGTAAGCACAGGGCTTAACTCCCTGCATAAAGATATTGAAACAAGAGAGGCCACATAGATAACAGCGCCCATTTTTTCCAACTGATAGGCTGACTGCATAGCAAGGACTATCCCCGTAAATATCGCCACGAAGAATACTATTACAATAGAGCGAAGCCCGGCAAACCCCATTTGGTAAAATATGCTCTCAAGCTTAGCGGTCTTTTTCTTAAAAGGGCCGAAGACTATCCAGTATACAATCTGAATGAATAAAGACCCTATGCCTTTTGCTCCTTTAAAAATATCAAGAATAAATCTGCCTACGCGAGTAACCATATTATAAGCTTTGCAAGGCCTCCTGGCGGCTCTCGAAGATCTCAAAAAGTTTATCGAGCTTGGTTATCTCAAAGACATTCTTTACCTTCTGGCTCATATTACTAAAACACAGCCTTCCTCCGGCGCGTTTTAAGCGCTGCAGCATTTCAATCAAAGTAGCAAGGCCGGAACTATCGATGTAGGAAACGCTGGAAAAATCAACAAGAACTTTGCTCTCCTTGTTGCGTATAATTTCATCAAAGGCCTTCCTTAATTCGGGAGAAGTATTGATATTTACTTCGCCTTCCAAAATACATACAAGCACTCCGTTAGCTCTTTCTTCTTTTACATTCACGGCCTTCCTCCTTCAATGACCCCGAACCCTGAAAGGGTGAGGGGGAATTCCCCGCCTCATTAACAGTATTATTTTCGGCGGGGTCCCGCCTTACATAAATACGCCATATTTAGGTGGCGGGAGATCTCGGACCCCGACGAAGTCAGGGTGAAAGATCTTATTTAGGTTAATTTCATTCTACATAGAGCGTTTAATGAGACCATCCCCTTTATTAAGAGAGGTGATCGCTTTTTTTTCAGACTTTAATATATTTAATAAATTAAATACCAATGATAATGAGGCGGGCTTATTCGTCCTTGTTAAAGACTTTTACCATTTTTATCTGGCTGCCCCCATCAGAAAATTCAACCTCATCCATGAGATTTTTTATTAAGAATATGCCTCTGCCTGAGGTTTTTTCAAGATTTTCCACTTTGGTCGGATCAAGAACATTATCAAAATCAAAACCTTGACCTTTATCCTTGACTATGATAATCAACTTATCGCCCTGGGATTCCACGACAACATCTACAAATAACTGGGGGTCCATTTTATTGCCGTACTTAATGGCGTTAACCAAGGCCTCCTCCAGAGACAGCCTTATATTGAAAAATTGTTCGCTAGATATGCCTAAAGGCTTGATTTTCTCGGCAAGGGAAGATATAAATTCGGGTATTATCTCTAGTCTCGAAGGTACTTTTTCTGAAATATTCATAATATAAAAGTTAAAGTTGTTTGTAAAATTATATCCTAGAATCTTAAATTTCCAACTTTTTTCTTAAAGCTCCTGAGAGCCTCTATTAAAAAAGATAAGCTTTTTTATTACTGGGAAAAATAGCCCCCTGAAAGCTTCTTTAATTTTTCCATCGTTGTCTTAATCACCTCTTTTAAGTATTCGATCTCTTTATCTTTATCGGCTATATCCTCAAGGAGCTTATCTACCTGCCTGCCGTCGTAAGGAGATTTTAAGCCGGCTCTTTCTTTTAGCACCTTGATCTCAGCGTCTTTGCTTCGAAGTTCTTGGCTGGTTTCAGTCAATCTCTGCTGAAGGGATTTAAGCTCTTTCGTCAAAAGAACGACTTCCTGGTTTAAGCGGTCTATCTCCTTATCAGCGCCGGCTGAAGTAATCACTTGATCCGCGGGTTGTTGCGAAAGCGAAGCCTCAACATCTTTAAGTTTTGCATCTTTAAGCCTTAAATCGTTCTTCAAGGAATTGATCTCTTGGGTTAAAAAATTAATTTTCTCAGAAGCTTGAGAAAGCTCAAGCGCAAGTTCTTTTTCCTTACGGAAAGAATCTCTTATTCTTGAGCTTAAAACCTGTTTCTCGTCAAGAAGAAGAGATTTACTCTTCTGGTATTCACTCACGCTTGCCTTGCTTATGGCCATTTCGTCTTTAAAAGCGGTATTCTCTTTAAGAATCGCATCCATTTGGCCTTTAAGTTCCTCAAGAGCCTCATCTTTAGACTCTAGATTTTTCCTTAATCTTATGCTTTCTTCCAAAAAGGCAGCACTATCTTTCTGCTGTTTTGCAAGCTCATTGTCTTTAGCCTTTATTTGGCTGCGCAGAATGGCTATCTGCTCCTGGGCTTTAGAAAGGCTTGATGCTAAATTTTCTTCTTTATCTAAAAAAGCCTGCATCTTAGAATTAAGCGCTTTTTTTTCTTCGTCGAATCCCTCCAGCTCTTTAATCTTTTTTTCCTTCTGGGCCAGCCTATTATCAAGAGAAAAAATAGTCTTATTAAGAGAGGCTATTTTCATGTTTGCCTCGTCAAGTTTTAGAACGGCGTCTTTGTTGTCCTGGGAGAAACTACTGAGCTTGGAAATAAGGCTTTCCTTTTCTTTAAGGATTCTTTCTTTGTTTTTTAACTCTTCCTGAAAAGCCCTATCCTTGGATTCCAACTCTTCTTTAAGAGAGGCTACGTCTTTATTTAAAGAGGCGGTTTGCTGGGTCGCCTGCTTAAGCTGAGAAACAAAAAGGTCTCTTTCGGAAAGAAGCTTGGCCTGTTCTTTAAGCTTCTTTTCTTTAGCCTCAAGATCCCTCTTTAAAGACTCGCGTTCTTGCTCTATCTGTTTCATCTCCTCAATAAACTTGTCTCTTTCTTTAGAAAACTTGACATACTTACGCAGCTGGCTGTCTTTTTCCTGTATTTCTTTACTCAGAGATTTCTGCTCTTTAAGCATTTTTTCCTCTTTGCCGGAAATTTCTTTCCTTAAGGAGCTTAAACCGTCGCTTAATCGTAAAACCTCATCCTGTTTTTCTTTAAGCTGTAAAGCCAGCTGCTCGCTGCTCTTGGAGCTTTCTTCTAATCGGGATTTTAGCGACGCTATTTCTTCCGAAAGGCCGCGTCTATCTTTTGTCTCTTTCAACAAAAGGTCTTGCACTTCTTTTAGCTTCTTATCTTTTTGGGAAATATCGCTGTTAAGTGCGTTTAACTTGCCGGTTGAATCTTCAAGCTTTAAAGTAAGCTCCTTTTCCTTTCCGGAGAAACTTTCAAGCTGCTCTTTAAGCCGCGAGGAAAGTGAGGTATTTTCTTTAAGTAGCTTTCCGGCCTGCCCGAGCTCCTCTTCTTTAGCCTTAACTATATCCTGTATTTCTTTAAGTCTTTCTTCTTGAGTTTTAAGCCTTTTCTTTAAAAGGTCGATTTCCTTGTCGCGAGCCGCTATTTCTTGATCAGCCCGGCCATACTTTTCAAAAGAATCTTTCTCTTTAGCAGAAGCCTTCAAAAGATCTTCTTCAAGCTTTGCTATCCTTAAATCTTTATCTTTAGCCAGGTTTTCCAGCGCCTTAAGCTGCTGGTCTTTATCTTTAATCTCGCCGCCCAACGAAACCATCCCTTGCTTTGCCTGGTCAAGCTTCGAAACTAATTCCTTTTCTTTCCGGGAAGACTCTATAAGATGACCCTTAACTTCTGAAGATAAAGCCTTTTCTTCTTCGAGAGCCTCTTTTGCTTCTTTAAGCTGACTGTCTTTTATTTGGATATCGTTTTTAAGAGAGGTTAACTCTTTGCTTAGCGAACCTACCTTTTGATTAACCTCAACTAGCTTTTCTTCAAGCTGTTTAAGGAGTCCTTCTTTCTCTTCAAGAATACCCGGGGCTTCTTTTAATTGCTCTTCTTTTAAAGCAAGGTCTTTCTTTAAAAAGACAATTTCATCCTCAAGAGAGGCTATTTTCTTGCCTTGCTGTTCAACTTGAGAAGATAACTCCTTTTCTTTCCGGGAGCTTTCGATAAGGCGCTGCTTGACTAAATCAGCAAGCTCCTGCTCTTCGGCAAGGGTTTGCTTTGCCTCTTTAAGCTGAGCTTCCTTAATATTAAGATCGTTAGTTAAAGAAGCTACCTTCATGCTTAAGGCATCGATATCTTGGTTTACCTGGTTAAGCTTTAAAGATAACTCCTTTTCTTTCCGGGAGCTTTCGATAAAATCTCCTTTGATTTTAGTCGCGCGGAACTTTTCGTCCTCAATAGCCTGGGCTGCTTCTTTAAGCTGGGAGTCTCTTATTTGGAAAGACTTACGTAAAGAAGCGAGGTCCTGACTTAAAGAATTTATTTTCTTAGTGGCCTGGGCAAACTCTAAACTAAGACCTTTTTCTCTGCTCGAGGAAAGCTCGAAGTCTTCTTTAAGTTTGTTTAAATTTAAGTCTTTTTCCTGAATAAGCTCTTGGGCCTTGCTTAATTGCCCTTCTTTGATTTTAAGACTAGTGCTCAATGAAGCGATATCGTCATTAAGGGATTTAATCCTGGCCATACTTTGACTTAGCTGAACCTGCAAATCTTTTACCTCCTGAACAGAAGAAGCTAAATCAGCCTTTCGTTGGTCAGCGATGGTTTGTTTGGCGCTAAGAAGTTTTTGAGAATCCAGGAGTTGTTCCTGCTTTTCCTCTAATTCCTTTTTTAAAAACTTAAAATCGGCGTCAAGAGAGGCTATTTCCCGGGCTTGTTCTTTGAGTTTAATCTTAAGCTCGCCATCTTCCTGAGAAAGATCAGCTAGCTGGGAAATAAGACGGTCCTTGTCTTTCTGGATCCTGGCTTTTTCATTAAGCTCTCTTTTAAGCAGCTCGTCTTTTGTTTCGCTCTCCTTTTTAAAAAAAACAAGGTTCTTCTCCAGAAGCTCTATCTCCTTCTTCAAAAGGATAATCTCTTTATTAGTTTCAACAAGCTTGTAGATAAGGTCTCTTTCTTTCTGAAGGGAAACCTTAAGCCTTTCCTGCAGCTGGGTTACGAATTCGTCCTTTTCTTTTAACTGCCTTATCCTTGTTACAATCTCGTCAGCTTCCTGCTTGACCCTTCGCAGATCCTCTTCAAAGGAATCAACGCCTTCTAATTCCCCGGCAAGCTCTTCCTCTGGATTATTTAATTCGTTTTCAGGGTCCTGGGCTGGTAAGATGGGGACAAAAAAGAAAATAACAAAAAGGAAGGCTAAAAGAAAACTTACTCTTCTAAATTTTGCCTCTGCTCTCATTTCCTTAACGAAGATTATACACAATCTTACAAGTATATCAAATAATTATTGTAAACTTGGCACTACCGCAATACCCCTCGCAAGACTTAAAGAAAGCGCTTAATCAGCCCAAAAATGATACCTTTGACCTAGCTGTACATCTATTGTCACGTGCTTATCCGGAGCAAGCCTTAAGGCCTCGTGAATGGGACGATCAAAGGTATAGAGCTCTACGTGCTTGCCATACTGCTCTTTTATCTCGGTAATAACCTCGGCAAAGTCTGAATCGCCTGAAACAAGCGCTGCTGTGTCGTATTGATTGGTCACTGCTTTAGAGAACATATCCAAAGCAATCTTAACATCAAGCCCTTTCTGAATCCACTCATTATTAAAACGCACAAGTCTTCCGAGTTTAACCTCGAAATAAGGAATATTTAGCTTCAAATCCTTGAAATACTCCTGCTGTTCTTGATAAGTATGAGGATTCTCCTCCTTGCTGAATTCTGCGGAATAATAATAGCAGCGGATTAGATTCCGCCTTCCTACTATCCATTTTAAAATATTCCTCCACTCGATATCCCTTCTTCTGATGGCTTTTCTTCGCCGCGTACCCAAAGCCTTCATTTTCTGAACCACGTATTCAGCATCAATAAATACCATTATCCGGTTCATTTTTCTTTCCTTTCTATATTATTAGCGGTGTTCCTAATTATATTAGTTATTATACCATCACTATTAGAAAATTTAAGTTTTAAATAAGAAAAAAATCTTTTGTGAAAAATAGCATTTTATGCAGAAAAAGCTGCTTGAAAATTAAATATATAATTTTTGGCCGGTATTAGACCGGAATATATTGAACCTTTTCTTGCGGGTAAACCGGGCTTTGGTATAAATAATCCATCCCTGCAGAGATTTAAGGCTGAATTTAAGCGGATAGATAAAGGTAATTACTTATGAGGCGGCTTAGACAAACCGGAAATAGTGGGCAAACAGGGGAAATTATCCCCGGGGATATTAGAAGAATCTTCTTTTTTACCGATAACAAAAAAAATGCTGGCAGCCGCAAAAAGAGGAAAATCACCTATAATCTTAAATAAAAAAGAAAACAAATCTGTTTTTTCCATATCCTCCCCTTTTTGATCCCTTTAAGTATAACATCTTTGGAATATTTTTTTCAATGGTAAGGTTTTAAAAATATAGGCTTATCGACTAAGAAAGAAAGAAAGAAAGCTAATTAAATCTCGGAAGGTTATTTAATAAAAATTCCGGTCTACCCAGTCCCGAAGCGAAGTTATTGTCCCTTCGACTGCCGGTATATTTGATATCTGCCGCAACAACAGATCAAACAAGACTGCTAAAAAGGCAACGGCAACTATAAGAATAATTGTCATTATCGAGGATACTACAGAAAATCTTAAGACTTCCTGCAAATAAGTCTTCCAGGGTTTTACAATCATATCCCTGCCCCTGACAAGCATTGTAGCAATTATAAACACAAAATTAAGCCCGAGAAATACCGGCGAAAGAAGCCTGAGGGCTTCGATAAACAGGGAAAGAATGATGGGAAATTTTTCATAATAAATTGCCGCTATCAACAATAAAAATTCAAGAATAAATAAGCCCGAAAGGATATAGATAGTAATTACTTCTTTCCGGTTTAATTTAATTTTGAATTCAGCCATGTTTTTTCAATGCTAAAAAGAAGCTTTTTATTATTAAGCCTGCTTTTTTAATATTTTACTCCTGGAAAAAGAAATCCCAAACAAAATCTGTTTGGGATTATTCTTGTGCTCTTTTAAAAAAAATTCTAAAAAAGATTATTTTATTGGATAAAAATCCGGATAAGACGGATTAAAAGGCTGTCTATAAGATAAGGGTCTTAATTACCAGAGATTTTCGCGGAATTTTTTATCCAGGGCCATAAACCAATCAAACGGGCCTTCTTTTTTCCTGCTTGAATAGCGGGACGGTAAAGAGCCTGAATAGCTGCGGGATTTTGAATATTGAGCCGGGCTCATTTCTTTAACAGGGGTGCTTACGTAAGTCTGGGGCGCGGAGGAAAAAAGATTATCCATGGAATAGCTTTCGTTTTTTTGATCCCAGGAACAAAGCATATTGCCTTTAAGAATGTCTTTTCTGGTTTCGTAGGGCGGTACGGCAGAAGTAACTACATTGACTAAACCTTCTCCGAATTCCATTGCGCCCAGCAAAAATCCTTTGGTCATGCCGGAAGCGACACCCAAAGCCGGTCCTTTGTCTTTTGAAGTCTCGATGCCCTGATTGGGCACTTCAAGAATGGAAGTTGCCATTTGACCGAAGCCGCTTGCTAATTTAGTGGCTACGTTTGCTTTCGCCTCATCTGCGAAAGAGAAATCGGAGAAACTTAGTGTAACAACCGAAAACACTATGCAAAACAAGTAACGCATACTTCCTCCTTGTTTATTCTTTACAAATTAATCTCTTTTTTATTTTATCCTAAATAAAATATTCCTGCAAGATAAATGAATCATGGTTTGCCTATTATTTTTTAACTAATATAAATGCGCCGCAACACCAGAAAACGCAAAAAAACAGCCAACAAATGTTTTTTTCATAGGACTGTACTAATTATATACATAGACATAACCCTGGCGTATAACCGACATGGAAACCCTTCTGATTATGTTAAGGTAAAAAGATAATGCTTTCCTAGGCAGGGCACTTAATATCTAGAATGGGCTTAAGAGACGGGGGTTTTTCATCTACGATCGTGGACAATCCCATTTTATCTAAACGCTCAATAAAAGGTTCGGGGTTAAGCTCTTCCACGTTAACCATGGTTTTTATATCCCAGTCCCCTCTCGAAATAAGAATCGCCGCAGCTGCCGGCGGGACCCCGGCGGTATAACTAATGGCCTGAGACTCTACTTCTTTGTAACACCGGGCATGGTCGCAGATATTGTAAATAAGAATTTCTTTACCTTTGCCGTCTTTCGTGCCCTTAATAAAATCGCCGATGCAGGTGACCCCCGTATAGTTGGGGGCAAGAGATAGGGGATCAGGCAAAACCGCTCTAAGTACTTTCAAAGGGATTACCTCAAGGCCTTCAGCGGTTTTTACCGGAAACTCCGAAGTTAAGCCTAAGCTAGTAAGGACTGAGAATACATTAATATAGTGGTCGCTAAAACCCATCCAGAAGCGGACGCTGTCAGCGTCTATATTCTTGGATAATGAATGGACCTCGTCATGACCGGTTAAGTACAGAGACTGCCTACCCACAACCGGGAAATCATAAATCATTTTTACCGAATGCACTTTATCCAATCGCCATTTACGGTCAATCCAGTTCCAGATTTTCCTGAATTCCCGGAAATTTATCTCAGGGTCAAAGTTGGTGGCGAAATATTTTCCGTGGTTTCCGGCGTTTACGTCCATTATGTCGATAGTATCAATAGTATCGAAATAATGCTTTACTGCCAGGGCAGCATAGGCATTGACTACTCCCGGGTCAAAACCCACTCCTAAAATAGCGGTAACCCCCTTTTTTCTACATTCGTCTCTGCGCGGCCATTCGTAATTTGCATACCAGGGCGGTTCCTCTTCGCCCCGGTCAGGCTCCTCGTGTATAGCCGTATCCATATAAGAGGCGCCGGTCTTAATGCAGGCCGTAAGAAGCGACATGTTAACGTAAGGCTGGGCAAGATTAATAACTATCTGGGAACCAGTATCGTTTATGAGCTTTATTGTCGCCGGGATGTCTAAGGCGTCAAGCTGGGCTGAATGCAGTTTCTTCATAGGGTCTTTTATATTGTTCTTTCTCTTTATACTCTCGATTATCTTGTCGCATTTAACTTTAGTTCTGGAAGCAATGCAGATATCGCCTAAGATATCGTTGTGCTGGGCGCATTTGTGAGCGGTAACATGGCCGACTCCCCCGGCTCCTACGATTAATACGTTTTTCCTCATAGGTTTACTTGACCCTCTGACTTTCCGGAAGCGGTAAGGGATTCTCTTCAACAACAGTGGGCAAACCGATTTTATTCAGTAACTCGATAAAAGGATCAGGATCCAGTTCCTCTACATTTACCATTTTATTTACCTCCCAGTCTCCTTTAGAAATTAGAATCGCCGCAGCTGCCGGCGGGACCCCGGCGGTATAACAAATAGCCTGCGATTCCACCTCTTTATAACACTGGGCGTGGTCGCAAATATTGTAAATAAAAACCTCTTTAGGTTTTCCCTCTTTTACGCCTTTTACATAATCTCCGATACAGGTCTTTCCTGTATAGTTAGGGGCAAGAGATAAAGGATCTGGTAATACCGCTTTTATAAGCTTTAGAGGGACAACTTCCACGCCTTCGGCGGTCTTAACCGGTTTTTCGGAAGTAAGGCCTAAATTGGTGAGGACCGAAAACACATTAATGTAGTGGTCACCAAACCCCATCCAGAAACGGATGCTATTGGCGTCGATATTCTTGGATAAAGAATGCAGCTCATCATGGCCGTTTAAATAAATCGGCTGTTTTCCCACAACCGGAAAATCATAAACCATCTTTATTGAATGGACCTTCTCCTCTACCCACTTTCTGTCTATCCAGGTCCAGACCTTTTTAAACTCCCGGAAATTTATCTCAGGGTCAAAGTTGGTGGCGAAATATTTTCCGTGGTTTCCGGCGTTTACGTCCATTATATCGATAGTATCAATAGTATCGAAATGATGCTTTACTGCCAGGGCAGCGTAAGCATTGACTACCCCGGGGTCAAACCCGCAGCCTAAAATAGTGGTAAGACCCTTTTTATCACAGCACTCTCTGCGTTTCCACTCATAGTTACCATACCAGGGCGGGTCCTCGCAGACTTTATCAGGCTCTTCGTGTATAGCAGTATCCAGGTAAGCTGCCCCTGTCTCAAGGCAGGCTTCCAGTAAAGACATATTGACGTAGGCTTGGGCAAGGTTAAGCACAATGTGGGAATCGGTTTCCTTTATTAGTTTTACTACCCCGGGTATATCTAAAGCATTAATCTCGCGGGAATAGATTTTCTTCGAAGAGTCTTTTATGTTATTTTTTCTCTTTATACTCTCGATTATCTTGTCGCATTTAACTTTAGTTCTGGAAGCAATGCAGATATCGCCTAAGATATC
>JAFGCB010000015.1 GCA_016932855.1 Candidatus Omnitrophota bacterium
AACTAGGGAAGCTGCAAAAAGGAGAGTAAGCTTGGAAGATTCGACACCGAAAAGATTTAAGTTTTGCCCTTTATGCGGATCTTGTTTACGAAAGAAACAAACAGACGGCCGGAAAAGGCTCTTTTGCCAGAATTGCGGGTGGATTTATTATAAAAATCCTTCACCGGTGGTGGTTTGCGCGGCAAAAGATAAAGAAGGTAAGATTCTTATAGTCAAAAGAAACTTAAAGCCGGGAATTAACAAATGGGCTTTGCCCGGAGGATTTGTTGAATCAGATGAATCGCCTGAAATCGCGTGTTTAAGAGAGTTGGAGGAAGAAACAGGTCTCAAAGGTAAAATCAAAAGATTGATAGGGGTTTATATCCAAAAGACGAAAGAATACGGTTCGCTTGTTATTATTGGGTATGAAGTTATGATTGCGCGGGGCTTGTTATCACTGAGTAATGAATTGAAGGATGCGAAGCTTTTTAACAAGAAAGAATTGCCTCGTATACCGTTTTCATCGCATAGGAAAATAATTGAAAAAATATAGAAAGGTTTAAAAGATGCTGATAAAGGTCCTTTTTGACAAGGATAGAGAGGATGAAGATCTTCATATCGGATGGGGCGTTTCGTTTTTGGTCGATGATAAAATACTATTTGATACCGGAGAGAAGGGTGAATGGTTGCTTGAAAATATGCGCTCTTTGAAGGTTAGCGTAGATAACATTGAAGCAATAGTAATTTCTCATGATCACTGGGACCATTGGGGAGGGCTGTGGGATTTATTGAAGATCAAAAAGGGCATACCTTTATATATTTGTCCTAATTTCAGCCGTGATTTTAAAAAGAAGGCCAAAAAACTCGGTGCCCGGCTTATTGAGATAGATAAATTAGCACAAATTCTGCCGGATATATTTTCTACAGGAGAGATAGCGGGCGTTTATCACGATAAATATATGGCGGAACAAGCCATGGTGTTAAGAACGAAAAATGGTATTACCGTGATTACGGGATGTGCTCACCCAGGAATTCTTAAAATAGTTGAAAAAATAAATTCAAAATTTCAAAAAGAGCAAATTTATCTCGTTTTTGGCGGATTTCATCTGATGGAATCAGATAATAGAGCGATAGAGAATGTAGCTGAGAACTTTAAGGAAATGGGCATAATGAAAGCCGGGCCCACGCATTGTAGCGGACCGGAAGCAGAGAGAATTTTCAGGGCGAAATATAATAATAATTTCGTTTCGATAAAAACAGGTCAAGTACTAAACGTGTAATTGAAGAGATTAAGTATTGATGGAGGTGCGTGTAATTATGAATGAAAAACAGGCTGTTGAATATTGCAAAAGATTGGTAAATATGCCTTATAATAAATTTAATTTGGGCAATTATAAGGAAAAACTGTCAAAACTCTTGAAAATAAAAATCAATTTTATAGAGAGTAAATCTTCTGGTCCTATAAAATTAATGTCCGGGCAACATAAAAATGCGGGTATTATTTCAAGCGATCGTTGTACTACCCGAAAAAGAAAGGTCATTTTGATAGGAAAGGGTATTTTGTTCGACGCGGGGGGCTATGACATGAAGCCGTCCGGGAAATATGCGAATATGAAAATTGATATGGCAGGAATGGCAAGCGCATTTTCGGTTGCCTCTCAATTAGTTAATAGAAATCTTGTTGTCTATTGTCCTGTTTCCACAAATTTAGTAGCTAACAGCCAGATATTACCGGGTGATGAGATTAAGATAGGGGACAAGGTAGTTGTTATAAGCAATACGGACGCGGAGGGTAGATTGATTCTCGCGGAAGCTTTAGCGAGCGTGCCGCAAACCTCGAAAGATATTATTATTACCGTAGCAACGTTAACAAACATGGTTGGATACGCTATCGGCGAAAAGGCCACAGGGGTTTTTACCTTAAATGACGATTTATATCAAAAATATAAGATGAGTTCGGATAAAGCGAAAGAGTTAATGTGGAGGTTACCTTTGTGGGAATACCTGGATAAGAAGTATTTCAAGCGAAAGAGGATAAAGAATTCAGTAGACGATAAACCGGGAGCTTCCTTGGCAGCTCTGTTTTTAAAACAGTTCGTTAAATATCCTGATAATTGGATACATTTAGATATAGCGTATTCCTGCTGGGATAAAAAGAAAGAAAGAGCCACCGGCCAACCAGTCAGGGCATTGATTAATTTTATAAACACTTTGTAAGAATAAAAAAGAGCATACTTAGAATAAAAGGGTATAAATGTAATGGTTAATCATGATTTTCTTACATTCGGGCCTGTTCCATCGAGGCGACTGGGACGTAGTTTAGGAATAAATAATATACCTCCAAAAGTCTGCAGTTATTCCTGTATTTATTGCCAACTGGGCAGAACTTCGAATATGCAAGCACAAAGAAAAGTATTTTATAATTCCTATGCATTACTGAAATCCGCAGAAACTAAAGTTAAAGACGCAAAGAACAAGGGGGAACAAATAGATTATTTTACTTTTGTCCCGGATGGAGAGCCGACTCTTGATGTTAATCTTGCTAAAGTGATAAAATTACTCAGGCCGTTAAAGGTCAAAATCGCTGTTATCTCAAACGCTTCTCTTATATGGCAAAAAGATGTTCGAGATGATTTGTGTGAGGCTGACTGGGTATCCTTGAAGATTGATGCGGTAAGCGAAGACATCTGGCGTAGGATTAATAGGCCCTACGGAACTTTGCAGCAAGATAAGATACGGGAGGGGATAGAAGAGTTTTCGCGCATTTTTACCGGCAAATTAGCTACGGAGACTATGCTTATTAAGGGTGTTAATGATGCTACTGAAGAGTTGGAAAAGATAGCTCGGTTTATTGCCGGTTTAAAAAATGTAAAAAGTTATATATCAATTCCGACAAGGCCTCCAGCGGAAAAATGGGCGAAATCGGCCGATGAACATGCAATAAATAGGGCATATCAGGCATTTAAAGAGAAGTCCATAGATACGGAATATCTCATTGGTTATGAAGGAAATGCTTTTTCGTTTACGGGAAATATTGCAGAGGATCTCTTGAGCATTACATCAGTACATCCCATGAGAAAAGAGGCAGTGGATCAATTCTTGAAAAAAGCCAATGGGCATTGGACTATTATCGATAAACTAATAACCGAAGATAAAATGATAGAGATAGAATACAAAGGCAATAGATTTTATATGAGAAAAATATGAAAGAGATTCTAGAAGGAAATATGATAGGAGTCCAAAATGATTAATCAAATTTCAAAGGAACTAAAAATTCATGCTCCTTTCACGATATTTGGAGCGGTCACAGGGGTTATAATTATAGCGTTATTTCAGAAGTTGCCATCGGGCATTTCGTATAACATCTTTTATGTGCTTCATCCCATTCACGTTGTTTTGAGCGCGCTTGTAACGGCGTCCATGTATAGGCTGCATACATGTGAGCGTATAAGCGGCAAGTGCATAAGAGGCGAATGCAATCTTTGGTTTTTGCTTATTATAGGCTACATTGGTTCTGTAGGCATAGCCACCATAAGCGATTCGATTATTCCTTATTTGGGCGAGGTCATGTTAAATATGCCTAATAGAGGAATTCATATAGGTTTTATAGAGAAGTGGTGGCTGATTAACCCATTAGCTATTATTGGCGTCCTCATAGCCTGTTTCAGTCCGACTACGAAATTTCCTCACATGGGGCATGTTTTATTAAGCACGTGGGCGTCGCTTTTCCATATTATTATGTCTATAGGAGGAAAGCAGTTACATTGGTTTATATATGCTGCGATCTTTTTGTTTCTTTTTCTCGCGGTTTGGATCCCTTGTTGTGTAAGCGATATCGTTTTCCCATTGTTGTTTGTAGAAAGCGACAATCGGAATGATTAATATCAAAAGATTCGTGTTATATTTATTTAGCGGGCGATCAATTCACCGGGAAAAATCTTGAATTCGCCGATTGGATACGGCTTAATAGAGATCGCTATAAGATTTCTTTGGATAGGTTAAGAAGGTTGATGGTATATTGGATTTCATTAAAAAAAGGAGGATGAAGAGATGGAAGTAACAGTAAATGATGCGAACTTCAAGAAGGAAGTATTGGAGTCGGATATTCCGGCTCTCGTAGATTTTTGGGCCGAGTGGTGCGGGCCATGCCTAATGGTAGCGCCGGTACTTAAAGAAATTGCCAGGGAGTATGAGGGAAAATTAAAGGTATGCAAAGTAAATGTGGATGATGCTCCTCATACCGCCTCTAAGTATGGGGTAATGAGCATACCGACCTTAGCGGTTTTTAAAAATGGAAAGGTAGTGGATAAGGTTGTGGGTGCACTTCCTAAAACGGAACTGGAGCTTACGATTAAGCGTCACGTTTAGTAGAAATATAAACAGGAGGTGATGATTATGCCCATGTATACGTATCGGTGTAAAGACTGCGGCGAGAATTTTGATTTGCTGATAGGAGTAACGTCAGAAAAACCGGAGCTTAAATGCAAGAAATGTAACAGTAAGAATATAGAACGGTTATTATCAGCGTTTAGCGTTGGCGGCCCTAAGGATAAGTCTTCTTCGGGACCAAGTTGTCCTACGGGAACATGCCCTACTTGTTATTAAAAAAGGATGATTTGAAATGCCTATTATGGAGATTAGTATAGTGCCTTTGGGTACCGGTACCGCGTCGGTTAGCGGACATGTGGCAAACGCGGTAAATGTGCTCAAAAAGCAGAAAGGAATAAAATACGAGCTTACCTCTATGGGCACAATAATAGAAGCTGATTCCGTTAGGCAACTGTTAGCTATCGCAGGGAAAATGCATAGAACTGTTTTAAGTGACAAAGTAGTGAGAGTAGTAACTACAATAAAAATAGATGACCGAAGAGATAGAAAATTAACGGCAAAAGGGAAGATAAAGTCGGTGCAAAAAAGATTAAGAGTTCTAAATGGCAGATTTTAAACAAATTAATGACGCAAGGCAGATCTTGGGACTGGAAGAAGATGCAACCATAGAAGAGATAAAGACCATATATAAAAAATTGGCTTTAAAATATCATCCCGATAGATGTAAAGATGAAAAGATGAAAGAATGCGAGGAAATGTTTAAGAAGGTAGCGCACGCAAATGATATTCTTATGGCTTATTGCGCGGGTTATAGATATTCTTTTAAGGAAAAAGACGTTAAAAAGAATACCATGGATAGAGAATTCTATAAACATCTGAAAAGATTTTACGA
>JAFGCB010000016.1 GCA_016932855.1 Candidatus Omnitrophota bacterium
AGCTATGTCAGCTACGTTTACTATATTGTTATCACCTACATCCAGGTCGCCGGTCATGGCAACCGAGCCATTAGCCATGAAGTCGCCTCCGCCGGCAGCTACTATTGAATCGTCTACATATTTCTTTATTGACTGCTGGGTCGCAAGGGCTGTATCTAAGTTAGAGTTCATACCATCTTCGTCTAAAATAGCATTCACCCCGACGCCTGAACCAAGAAGCAAATTTCCTGTAGCAATTTCCAGCTTTGCCTGGGGGTTGGTTGTGCCGATACCTACATTACCTACTGCTCCTGAATATATGTTGTTTCCCGATATTACCCAGTCAGAATCCGTTGTCCCCGAAGCATCAGCCCAGCCCAAGGTCCCCGCGGCATCAACAGCAGTTAAAACCTGGTTAATATTTCCCGGTGCACCCGGCCAGGAGTAAGAAACGGTATTTAAAGTAGTCTGACCGGTTACTCCCATATTTCCCTGAACATCTAAAGCATAAGAAGGAGAGGTTGTTCCGATACCCACGTCCAAGGCTGAATAAAGATAGGGCGAAGCTCCGTCGGGCTCGATAACAAATACCGCTCTGGGGCCTACGCCCTGCTGCCTGTGCCAGATATCGAAACTCTCGGCATTTGTCTGGTTGTCGAAATCCAGATAAAACCTTAAGTATCTTCCGGATGCTCCAGGTATAGTCTCGCGCAGGGATATCCCGTCAACAAGCCAGCGAAGTTCACCCAAGGCTGCTCCGGAAGGCCCGAAGGATATATACTCGGAATTTGAAGACATGCGCAGATTACCGGAAATAAGAGCGCTTGCGTCAACTTCCAAACCGACAGAAGGCGCGGTTGTGCCTATGCCTACTCTGTTACTTGCTGAATCAACGAAAAAAGTATCCGTATCTACGGTCATATCCCCGCCGGTTAAAGCCATATCGCCGCCGCTTATATTCAACCCGTTAGGTATAGATAAATTAGAAGCATTAAAGGTAAGGGTATCTCCGGAGGCAGCGCCTAAAATAGTGTCTCCGCCAACTCCCAGGTTTCCGCTTATATCCAAATCAGTAAACCCGAAAGTGCCGACGCTTAAATTGCCCGCAATATTTACATTACCGCCAAAATCAGCATTACCGTCAACCTCAAAATCATCGGCAAGATAGGCGTCTCCCGGACCTGCGACTATATCAGGCGTACCCGCGCCTACCATTAAAAGATTATCAAGATAGCTTATGCCGTCTACCTCGAAAGTGCCTTCAACAAACATAGACTCCCCGCCTAAGGCCTGAGTGGGCAGGGCATCCCCTACGGTTAAATCTCCGGAAAGAACTGCCACGTCATTATTTACATTAAGAATTTCAGTAGCGCCCTTGGATAAGGACAAAACATCGCCGCCTCCGAGCTGGGTTACTTTAAGCCCTACGCCCTGGGTGTTTGCGCCTGCTGTAACCTCTAAGGCATCATTGGCAGTAGAAGAAGAAGGGGTAAAATTAATAGATGTTCCGTCATGGGCAGTGCCGGTATAGTTAACTTCTAAGTATCCGTCAATAACGTAATTACCGGTTATGCCCAAGCCGCCGTTAACATGCAGCACCCCGTCCATATAGGCATCGCCGTCAACCTCGAGCGTACCGCTTATAAAGGCATCGCCGCCGTCTAAGGCTTGAGTCGGAGTTGCTCCTCCGAGCTTGAAGTTACCGCTGGCGATATTAACCATACGGGTCGCTCCACCGGCATTAACCACCAGGTCTTCGCCGGCGGCTGCGGCCATATCAACCGCGGTGCCAGAAAAGGTAAGACTACCTTCCATAGTATCATCGGCATCCGAACGCAAGAACTGCGAACTCTTAAATCCTTCCAGGCGGTAAGAATTCAAGGCGTAAGCTGCCGAGGGAAGCTTTAGCCTCGGGCTCATCTCTCCGTCGCCGTCTACCTCTATGGAAATCCAATAGGTAGTATTGAAATCCAAGGCTGTAGGAAAAGCACTTGTATCTCCCAAGTAGGCGCTGAACAGACCGCTTGAACCTACGCTAAGAGGCTGAGTCTCGCTCCAAAGAGCCGAGCCTCCCTGCTGCTGGCTATAGAGCCTGAAAGTAAAGGTGTGAGCGCCGCTAAGAATCTCCTCCTCCTGGTTAGTCAGCCTTCCGTGACAGGTAATAACCCTGGGCGGAGACGAAAAAGCGTCGGTTTGCAAAAATATAAACTCAAAGAAGACCAGCACAATGAAGAAAGTGAAGAAAAAACGGACATTTTTAAAACTAGACCTTAATAACATCGCAAACCTCCTTTAATTACAAAAATACCCCCACCACCGGAAAACCGAATGATGGGGGTTCAAACGGGCCCCTGGACAAAGGCCCTGGACTGTACATAAAATGACAAAGAGCCCTTTGCTTTTGCTTAGGGCTCAGTTTAAATGCGCAGCCAAATCTTTTTTGCGGTTCTTGCCTAGTAGTAGCAGTTGCCTGCTCAGTCCAGGTCCCGTTTAACATTTTTTTATCCCTAATTACACCCTGCACTTATAGTTTAACTAATTTATACTATATAATTCAAGCCCAAAAAACCTTTATTTTTAGGGCTTTTTTAGCTGTGCCAAGGCGAAAAATCGACTTTTAGAAAGGAAAGCGTTTTCGGCATGAAAACAAAGGCAGAAATCAATCTTAATAATATATATTCAAAGAACTAAAAAATAGATTAGGGATATTATTTAAACCATAAAATAGGTTTAAATGTATTAAATATAAATTAACCTACGCTTTTCTCCTCTCCAGTTTATATTTTAGAAAGGCTGTGTTATTACCGAAATACTCCCGGCTTCAAGACAAAAAACCAAAGACTTATTTTCTTAAAACCATCTCTTCCCCTGAAGGTAAAAGTATTCTGGCAGTAACGAATATCAAGAGATTTCTTCTTTCAATACTATCGTATTCTTTACGGAATAAATTACCCAAAAGAGGTATGTCGCCTAATAAAGGAACTTTGGATTTATTGTGAGTCCTTACCTCCTTTATCAACCCCCCTAAGACAACAGTGTCACCGCTTTCCACAGCTACCGTGGTAGCTAAGTTTCGCGAGCTGAAGCGGGGAAGGCTTACGTCTCCGGTGTACTGGAAATAATCCGCGGTGGCCTCGGATACTTCGGGAATAAGCGACAGGCTTATAGTCTCGGAATCAATACCCATAGAAGGCACAACTTTTAAGATAATACCCACGTCCCGCCTTACAAAGTCTGTAGGGACATTTTGAAATTCAGTCTCACCGGCATCATCGTAATCACCGTCGCCGTTTAAATCATACTGGACTATCTGGAATTCATAACGGGTAGGATAAATCCACTCATCAACAACTTTTATTGCCGCAAGCTGGTTGTTAAGCGTGGTTATCCTCGGAGCAGAGAGAGTCTTGGTTTTATTGGACTTCTCCAAAGCATGAAGAATCGCCTGAAACTGAGGGTCAGTCAAAACCCCTTTGTAGGTCAAGTTAAAGCCTTCGGCGGCATTGGTAAAGGCCGTAAAATCCACACCGCTGTCCTCGTCAACTCCATGCTTAAAAGCTCCGTTTTCCTGTTCTATCGCAGCATCAGAATTAGTCTTCCATTCAATGCCCAACTCTTTTAAATCAGTAACATCAACCTCCAGGAAACGGGCCTCAATTAAGATCTGGTAAGGACATACATCCAGGTTATAAAGAATGTCTTCTACTACCTGAAGGTTCTTGGGAGTATTACTTATTATTAAAGAATTAGTTCTTTTATCCAGAACTATCTTGGCCTCAGCAGGCCACTCCACCGCCTCCTTTAAGGTATCTTCTAAAGTCTCTATCTTGGAAATCGAGGCAAAAGAAGAAAGGATTCCGGCCTGGGATGTCTCAGAGGTGGCAAATTCGGTAAAAAGCCCGGCACCCTTGGTAAGCTTATAAACCCTGGTCTCAATAGCCTCGGACTCAATCTCTTCGGGCAAAGCTATCCAGACAAGATCCTCATCGACCCTAAAAGACAAACCAGCGCTTTTCAGCATATATTTTAACGCCTCGTAAGCCGGGGTGCTGTCAAACTTAGCAGTTACTTTCGGCTTCTTCTCCAGGACATTTCCCGAAAGAATAATATTAGCCCCTGTTTCCTGAGCGATAAACTCAGCCACATACTTAAGGCTTACATTATCAAAATCCAAAGTCACTCTTTTCTCTAATTTCTTTCTGATCTCGGGAATCACTACAACCGCAACAGGCTGTATCTCAACTTCTGTCTTGGCCGGCTCAATATAAGGAGGCTGTGAATACTCCGCTGCCTTGCGGAGCATCTGCCTGTCAGATTCCTCTTCCTCTCTTAAGGCGTCTTTCATTTCCTCTTTGTGCTTCTTTTTTTGAGCCTCATCTATTATCTTCTTGGCGGAAGGCGTGTAGTATATCCGGGGATTTCCTTCAAGCTTAATAACTTCCTGGAAATAACTTACAGCCTCATCATAAAGACCCTGCTTGTAGAGTTTAAGACCCTTGTAATAAAGGTTGCGTATTTTTATTATTTTCTCGATATCGTGCTCTTCTTTGACGTCAGTCTCCCAAAAAGCAGAGCTCTCTTCATCCCCCATGCCCTGAGAAGCCTGGCTATAAAATTCCTCATCCTGGGGCTCGTAACTTACGCTCTCCACAGGGTTTCTCCTGGGAGGCTTAGAGCTGATTTTTAAACCCACGTAATTAATCAGGGAATCAACCTCTTTATCGTCGGGAAAATCACCTTTAAGGCCTATGAGAATCTGCTCCGCCTGTTCATATTCCTCCAGGACAATCAAATTCCGGGCCTGGGCAATAACCCTATTTTTGTTTTTTTCCGCAGCGCTACTTGTAACCAAAGTCTTTTTAGCGGCTGGTTGAGAGGCCTGCTTAAGAGAGGCTGCCTCTTTTACCTCTACAGCAGATGCGGGTCTATCAACCCTTGCCGGCTCGTTTCTACTTGCTGTTTCCTTAAGCCTCGTTTCTTTAAGTTCAGCCTGCCTGTTTTTCTCATCCATTAAGGCAAGTCTTCTTTCCTCTTTATCAATATAGGCATTAATCTTTAAGTTCATTGACCGGGCATAATCTGAAACGGATTTCTCTCTAGAATACTTACCCTGCAACAGCTCAAGCTCTTCCAGGGCTGAATCATACTGCCTTTCTCTAATAAATTCGGATACTTTTTCCTTAGTCGAGGCAAAATCAGAAGAAAGCTTCTTTTGATAACGCCTCTTCTCAAGATAAGCTTTATCTCTTTCGTCCTTGGCAATATAAGATCTTATCTTCGGCTGCATTGCTCTGGCGTAACTCAATACAGACCCTTGCCCGGGATACATCTCTTCCAATAAAGCAAGCTCCTTTAAAGCCTGTTTATATTCTCCTTCTTTTATAAGCCGTGATATTTTTCCCTTGGCAGAGGCTAAATCCGATTTAAGCTTCTGCTGATAATCTTTCCTCTCAAGATAAGCCCGGCGCTCTTCTTCTTTTTCAATATAGGAATTAACCTTTAAGCCCATTTTGCGGGTATAATTTGAAACCGACTTTTCTTGAGGATAAACACTCGCTAGTTCCTTAAGCTCTTCTAAGGCCCGGTCATACTCTTTTTCTTTGATAAAGTGAGCTACTCTCTGTTTAGCTGTTGAAAAATCAGCTGAAAGCCTCTGGCGGTAACGCTCCTCCTCAAAAGAAACGTCTACTTCCTCGTCTTTTTCCAGATATCCGCTTAGCCGCCGGCGCATTGCCGTTGAATAATCAAGAACTGTTTTCTCGCCAGGATAAATTCTTTCAAGCAAGGAAAGCTCGTTTAAGGCCGCTGAATACTGTCTTTCTTTTATAAGGCCGGATATATTTTTTTTCGTTGAGGCCAAATCCGAAAGCATTCTTTCTCTCTGAAGCTTCTGGCGTAAATCAGACTTTCTTGTTTCTTCCTTCTCCTCGGCTTTCTTTAAAACAGTAATAAGCGTCTTTACCGCCTTATCCTGAGGGTATTTTGAGTTAAGCACTTTAAAAATGGCTCTTGCTTGTTCAAAATCCTTATCAGCCACGGCGACTTTAAAACGCTTGATAAGGTCCTTTTTATCTGTCTGGGCCTGCTTATAAGTTTGAACCGGGGAATATTCTTCTTTCCTGGGTAAAGTTTCTTCCGGGGCCGCTTTCTTTACCAAGGGCTTCTCTACTTTTTTAACCTCTCTTATTACAGGCTGTTCCGCAGGTTCTTTCTTTACAGCAGACCTTATTACCTGAGGAGCCTCTATTTCATTTAATAAATCCCTTATTTTGGCATCACCGGGATAAACCGCTGAAAGCTCGATAAGCATGGAACGGGCTTTCTTATAGTTGCCGTAAGAGATGTATTTTTCCGCTTTCTTAATAAGAGATATCTTCTTCTGAAGATCTTGCATCTGCTTTGCCCGGATTTGGGCTTGCTGCTTTTCAAGATAGCGGCTTGCCTTATCCTTAAGCTTACGGATATAAGAGGCTTCGGGACAATTCTGCAGAAGATTCTCAAACAAAACCAAAGCTTCCCGGTAATTCTTAGAACTATAGTAACTTCTTGCCTTCTTGTAAACCGACAGATCCCTGGAAGCCTGATTAAAATACTGCAGGGCTACCGCATTTCGAGGCTCGCCTCTTAGGATGGCTTCTGCTTTATTGACTACCCCCTGGAAGTTTCCTCTAAGGTAATTAATCCTTAGCCAGTCAGACCAGGAGTCATTGCTAGCATAGATGAAAAAAGTAGCTAAAACCGCGATAAAGCCACAAATAATTACTGCTTTTAGAAACTTCATCAGTCAACCTCCCGCTTTAATATCAATTCTTTTTGATTTTTTATATTTTTTAATATTAAACGATTCTCCTGAAACCCCTTTACTTCAAAATCTTCGATTTTTTCTCCTAAGCTTAAAAAGAAGACTTTATTTTTAACTGTATCTTCTACGGCAGCTACAGCTTCTCCTTTTAAACTGCCCATTCCTCTATAAAAGAAACGCTGGGTGGCTATCTTGGGGGCATCCTGCGGAGTCTTAGCAGAAATAACTTGATGGGTTTGCATCTTTTTAAATATCTTGTTCTGCAAGAATTTCTCCTTCAAATCACCGCTTACAATCACGTAATTCCTGTAATCTTTAGGCATAGCAGCATCGCTTATCGAACTTAGAACCCTACTGTCAACCATCAGCTTTGTAACTTTCATATTATAAGTAAAGCTCTCCTGCCGGCTTAATTCCATCTTCTCTATGCTCAGCAACGGTAAAAACTCGGTAAGTAACAATACGTACTGGGCAACATTTAAAGCCTCGGCCCTGAACCTAAGTTCTATGGCCAAAGACTTATTATCCTGCTGGGTCGGAGTGGGAATCTCCACAAAGGTAAAGTCTAGCCCTGCCTTCAAGCCTAAATCAACCGCTTTCTCTAATACCTCCATATTTCTTATAAAGTAAGGAGCGTCCTCCTTGGAAGGCAGAACTTTAGGAACCTCGATCTGAGGAGGCAATAATCCTTTTATCTCTGTTTTTAGCAATAGTTTCTTCTCTATGCCATCCAGCTTCCGGGCAAATACTATAGCCCCGTCGAATACGGTTTTATCTTCGCTTGAAATTGTATCGAACATATCCACTAAACCCATAAGCTTGCCTTCAAGCTTACGGGTGTCAACTTTCAGCCTCTCAAGCAAATCCTGAGTTACCGGTTTTTCCGTTTCGGACTCATAAGAATCTATTTTCTTCTTTAACGACACATTTATATTGCTCAAGATAATCACGCCGACTAAAGCTATCGCATTTAAAACAAGTATAGTGCTAATTAAGCTGTTGGATCTATCTTTCATTTTTTAATAAGTTTAATTTTGAAATATATGGCTTCTTTGATTTCTCTTGTTGATTCGGAACGGGAAGAAACCGGCACAATTTGCGTAAAATACCCGCTTTCTCTTAAATCTCTAAGGAACTGTGATATATCATCGTATGAAGGGCTTTTTATATCCAGGTTTATCTGCCAATCTTCCTCTTTTACGAAATCAAATCTCTCAACCTCTATGTCGCCGAGCTCTCTGTCGATTAAACTTACGGCTTCCACCAGAAATCGATGATTTACGACTTCTTTCTCGAGGGGTTCAATCTGCTTAAGCAAACTCTCTTTCTTAAGATTAAGCTCCCTGTAAACCGGGATTAACTCGTTGGTGATTTTCTCCTGAGAATCCACGGCTGTCCTGTTTATAATTATGCTGTTTAAAAGAAAAGCCGCTGCCCCGACAAGAAAAACTAAGCTAAGCGTGCTTACCAAAAGAGCTACCTTTAAAAACTTCTGCTTGTAGGCGTTCCAGAGATTCTTGTATCTGTCCTGCTCAATAAAATCGATGTTTAACAGGCCCTTCTCCAAGACCCCCAAAGAAGCGCCCAGAAGAACCGGCAACTGTTCTTTAAATTCTTCTAAATTTTTATCTTTCGCCTTAAATTTAATTCTTCTCTGGTTTATCTCAAAGATACTTAACTTAATCTTCAATTCCTCGGAAATCTTGCTAACAAGAGGCTCTTCTATCTTTCCGCATATAAATATCTCGCTAAAACTTTCCTTTGGCACTGCTTCCTGAAACTGAAGATATTCGGTAATCCTCCGAAGCTCTTTGGTAATGGTCGCTAAAACTGAACCTTCCGAAGAAGATTCAAAAGGCATTTCATATAAAAAGAATTTTGTCTTATGGAACACTAAAATATCTAAAAGTTCCCCGGTAAGATACAAAAAAGCAAAGCTTTCTTTTTCTTTAGGGTAATTAAAAACGAAATAATTATAAAGACTGGAAGCCTTGCAAGTCAAAGAAACAGGAGTAACATTTAAGGAATCCAGATAGAAAAGAGTCTTCTCCACGTCTTTACTTTTAACTACGAAAAGAGTAAGCCTGCTGCCGAATACCTTATAATTCCATTTGGAATCCTTTAGAGAAAAAGGAGGTCTATGGAGGATAGAATCTTCTATTGTCCGTTTGTTCTTAAGCTGGTCCTTTCTTAAGGAAACGCTCTTTATAAACACGGGATAATCCAAGGTCACTACAGCCGGCGAGGATTTCTTTCTATGAAGGGAAATAAATTCCTGGTTGCTCTCGATAAAACCGGATACAAGAAACTGATTGGCTTTCTTTACTACCTCTAAGCCTTTAACTTCCGCGTTCTTAACTATTAAACTAACTAATCTCTTCACAAGCTTTACTCCTTAAGATTAGCTTCTTCCCAATATTTTCTTAAGCCGGCCGATATCGTCAACAGCGTACTCCCTTCTGTTATTTATGGGATTACGCTTGGCCTTGGGAAAGATTTTTTTCTTCTCGTAGCGATAGAGAGTTTGCTTGGAAATACCAAGTATTTGAGCTACCTCCTGGGAATTATAAAAAGTCCTCTTCATAGCCTCCGCCCTCCTTCTCAAAAAACTTTCAAACATACTATACAATGTTATACAAACATACTTAAACTTAACCCAATATCATCATAATATATCAAAGGCTATCTGTCAATGTCTTTATTACTCAAATACCTTATAGATTAAAATAAAAAATATAAATTTGTTAAAGATTTCAATAATAATTAACGGATATATAAGATTTGTGCTCGGTGCTGCAAAAACAGCTTTGGGCTAGAAGAGCTTAAGAAGCGTATGGGGACAAATACGGTTATAGGCGCACCAGTTACAGGAACGGTAGGAAGGACTGGGTTTAAAATTTCTATTTCTTATCCCTTTTTCTACCTTGGAAATCTTTTCTTCAACCTTCTCAAAATCTTTGCCGGTTTTTTCTGCTCTGCCGATAAGCCCTGATTCCAAAAAATGTAGTTCCACCCTTTTAGGAAGCTTCCCGCATGATTTATAAAAGGCAAAGGAATAAAGATCCATCTGAAGACTTTCCTTAGCCCGTTTATCAGCATCCTCCTGGACCGTAACCGAAGAGGATGATTTAAAATCAATGATAACCCCTAGGCCTTCCTCAAGATCGATTCTGTCCCAGCGGCCTCTGATCACCGCCTTATTGAAAGTAAAGCGGAACTCCTTCTCTACCTCATGAGGCAACCTGCCGCAGCTCTCTTGACTTTGATAGAACCTTTTAAGAGCATCCTTTGCCTCCTTTAGTCTTAAATCTTCATGCTCTCGGCTTATAAAACCTTCACAGCGCCAGGCGGCAAGAAATGCCTCCCAAAGCTTATCTTCGCTTATAGTCCTTTTTTGTTTTTTCTCCTCGTTGTATTTCTGAACCGCCTTATGTAAGGCGCTTCCGTAAACAATCGAATGATGCTGGATTATAGGGACTCTTAGAATATGGACAAACTTGTATTTAAGAGGACAGGTTAAGTAATCGTCTATACGGTAAAAACTTAAAGCCAAAAGCTCACCATCGGCGATGCCGCCCAGCATGAACTTACTTGCGGCCTCTTTTCCGGCTTGGGCTTCTATGGCTTTTTCTATATCCTCTCTTTTTTCGGGTAAAATCTTCTTAGGTACATCCAGAGTTTCGTATACGAACCTGCTTATCTTACGCAGCCTCTTTCCTCCGTAGTCCTGAGAAGAAGTAAGAATTACCTCCTCCTTTGCCCGGGTTAAAGCCACATAAAAAAGCCTACGCTCCTCTTGTATGTGGTAATCTCCTTGCGGAAGCATGTCCTTGTGAAGCTGCGAAGGAAGCTGCAATACGCTTGACCTTTTAGGCCAGGGGAATTTACCTTCAACAAGAGCGGCGATAATCACTACTCTAAATTCAAGACCCTTAGCCTTATGAACGGTCAAAACATTCACCGCGTCTACCTCCAAAGAAGCCTCTTGTATTTCCGGAGACTCTCCCGCCTCCATTACCATATCCAAATACTTAACAAAATATTGAAGTCTATTTTCCCGGGTTAAACCCTCGTACTCACGGATACTTTCGAAAAACTTGGCAATATTTCTTACTTTCTGCTCATTCTCCAGACTCTCCTGTTCAAGCAGAGTCTTTAAAATACCTTTGTCGGTAAGCCATATATAAAGAAGGCGACCTGTCGACTCCTGGGTGGAAAGTTCGATATAGTGTTTAAGCTCTTTTACCACCCGGGCTATTTTCTCTCTGGTCTTATCGTTAATTTTAGGAGCGTTTTCTAAATTATCTAGATTAGTTAAGACGTAGAAAAGGGATTGATTAATCCTTGAGGCGAAATTCGTAAGAGTAATTAATTCCAAGGTATCCGGATCATAAAGCTTCTCAATCAGATAATAAAGGCTAAGGGAATCAGCGGGGTTTGCTACAAGCTTCAGGAAAGATAAGCAGAGACGTATTTCCTCCTGGCTGTAAAGACCTCTATTGCCCGAAAATCGCCAGGGTATTGCCGCGATATTTAAAGCCCTTAAAAAGGGGTCGCTGTCATTATTTGATCTTACAAGAATAGCGAAGTCTTTGTATTTATAGCTGTCCCTTGAAACCCTTTCTTTTATAAGTGAAGCTATTCTATCGGCCTCCAAATTGAAATTATCAAAAAAATAAAATTTAACCGGTATAACCTTCTTTTTTTTATTAGGCTTAAGCCTCTTGTCAATATTGGCCTGTACGGCGAGTCTATCGGGATTATTATGCTGGATAAGCTTAAAGGAAGTGTCAAGTATTGCTTTCTGCGAACGGTAATTTATGTTTATGCTTATCTTTTTGGCATCAGGGTAAAACTTCATAAAATTCATGATATTACTGAAGGCCGCGCCCCGGAAACGGTAAATAGCCTGGTCATCATCGCAGACAACCATAATATTTTTATGGGCCTGGGCTAAAATAGTAAGCAGCATAAGCTGGCAGAAATTGGTGTCCTGAAACTCATCCACTAAAATATATTTAAATTCCTGGTGGTATTTATTAAGAACTGAAGGGCGCTTTCTTAAAAGACATAAGGCTAAATATACCTGGCTTGAGAAGTCAAGCTTTGCCTCTTGGATTTGAAGCTCCATGTATTTTTTGTAACACCGGGCTATTTCAATATGCCTCTCTTTATCTTCCTTTTCGGCGTCAGTATCCCGGGGTAAGCCCTGGGCAAACTCAAGGTATTCTTCAACGCTTATATCTTCGTCCCTGGCCCTGTCAAATATGCTTAAAAGAGCCTCTATGAATTTCGTGGGGTTTGAGGTAGGCCGGTATTTATTTAAAGGAAATTCGAAAAGGTGCTCCCTGAAAAAAACCACTGCCTGGTGCCGGGTTAAAATCTGGAAATCCGGGTCTAAGCCTATCTCTAAGGCATTTTCTCTTAAGACCTTGTCTCCGAAAGAATGAAAGGTCGATAACCAGGCATCCACAAACCCGTAAGGAACCAGAATATCTACTCTTTCCTGCATCTGGTCAGCGGCCTTATCAGTAAAGGTAAGGGCTAAAATCTGGGAAGGACGGGCCTTCTTGGCAGTAATAAGATAGGCTATTCTTTTAGTGATTATCTGAGTCTTGCCTGTGCCTGCTCCGGCAATCACCAACAGCGGGCCGTCGGTATGAATAACTGCCTCTTTCTGCTGAGGATTTAGGTCTTTCAATAAATCCATAATTATCTCGTAATGCGTAATGGGTAACGCGTTATGCGTGTATATTTTTGGCTTGACAAAATATTGATTTGAAGTATACTCTTTAAAATCATGAGTAAAAAATGCTTTTTTTGCGGTAAAAAATCTTCCGGGGGCAATGTTGTTCAAAGAAGAGGTCTAGCTAAGAAAAAAGGCGGCGTAGGCAAGAAAACTACCTCTATTACCAAACGTAAATTTAAGCCCAACCTTCAAAGAATAAGGGTAGATCTAAAAGGAGTTATCAAAAAAGTTTTTGCCTGTGCTAAATGCATCAAGAAAAACAAGATTCGCAAGCCCAAGCCGGCAATAAAACCCTCCCTCTGAATTCCCCACGTTTTCCATCAAGACATCCTTACATCTTTCAAGCTAAGTACTGCCTGGCTGTCAGGCTGATTTGATCTTATTTTCAGACTATAAACGACATCAAAGCACTGCCCGTACTCTAAGATCCGGAAAAACTTATTATTAGCTCCTATCCGGGCTGGGTATATAAAATTAGCATCGCCTCCTGCCTGCTCTTGGAACCAAACAAATTTGTCAGTGCCTTTATCGGTAATATTCTTAACTTTAAGACTCTTGGTAAGAAAAAGCGGCTCGGGGTTCGCTTCCCCGAAAGGGGAAAAAAGCTTAAGAGTCTCTAAAAACTGGGGCGTTATCTCGGAAAAATTTATCTGCCTGTCTATTTCCAGGCTGGAAATAAGGTCTTTTTCTTTAAGGACTTTTTTTGCCACTTCATTTATGGCCTCGCGGAATTTATTTATCTTATCTTTTTCTATCTCTATACCACAGGCTTTCTTATGGCCGCCGTAATCTTTTAGATAATCTCTGCACTCATCCAAGGCCTGCATCAAATGAAAGTTGTCTATGCTCCTTCCCGAACCTTTTCCCAAATTTTCCTTTAAGGATATAAGAAAGGTGGGCCGAGAAAATCTTTCTTTAATATTAGAAGCGGCGATTCCTAAAATCCCGGAATGCCAGTCTTCCTCAAACAGGACAATTACGTAATCTTTACGTAAATCGACTTCGCTTTCAATCTTAGCTAAGGCGGAATTTAGAACCTCTTTGGACTCTTGCCTGCGTTGCTTATTGTTTTTTTCCAATACGATAGCAAGTTCAGAAGCTCTCTGCTCGCAATCGGAAGAAAGAAGCTCAAAAGCAGGATAAGCGCAGGAAATTCTGCCCGAGGCGTTTAAGCGCGGCCCCAGAATCCAGCCTAAATGAAAGGTATCTATATATTCGCTCTTTAAGGTAGTTTTCTTTATCAAAGACTCAATTCCCAGACAAGGAGAAGTCCTTAGCTTCTCCAGGCCCAGCTTAACTAAAATCCTGTTCTCATCTAAAAGAGGCGCTACATCGCAGACTATAGACAGACTTACCAAATCTAAATACTCGTAAGCAAATATCCCCTTCAAAGCCCAGATGAGCTTAAAAGTAAGCGCGCCGGTAGACACTTCCTTGAAGGGATAGATAGAGTCTTGTCTCTTGGGGTTAACTAAAAGAAAATTCCTCTTCATCTTAAAAGATTCATGGTGGTCCACCACAACAACATCCAGGCCCAGAGATTTCGCCTCATTGAGCAATCTGGAATTAGTCCCGCAATCAAGAGCAATAATCAAAGTCGCGCCTTCCTGGATTGCTTTGGCAAAGGCTTTTTTGTTAAAACCGTATCCGTCATCGATCCGGGAAGGGATAAGCACAAAAAAATCCACCCCTCTTTTAGAAAAATAATCGCTGAGCATAGCCAGGGAAGTAATCCCGTCAACATCATAGTCACCGAAAAGAAGTATTTTCTCCTTGTTGTCTATGGCTTTTCTTATTCTTAATACCGCTTCTTCCAAATCAGGAAGAAGCGACGGCTCATGTATAAACTTCCGTTTTGGATAAAGAAACTTTTGCGATTCTTCCTTATCTTTTACGTTTCGGTTAACAAGCAACTGACAGACGCTTAAAGAAAGTCCGGTTTCTTCAGCCAGCTTTTTAACCTCGCTTGTCTCTTCTGCAACCTTCCAATTCTTCACTTTATCCTCTTGTCCAATTTAGCAATTTAACAATATGGCAATATGACAATGGAATTACATCTCCTCCGGCGCGCAAACCCCTAAAAGCTTGAGCCCAAGGCCTAATACTATCTTTACCGACTTTATAAGATAAACCCTGGCCCGGGTTAAATCTTTGTCACCTTCAACCAACACCCGGTGAACTTCGTAAAATTTATGAAAAGAAGAAGAAAGACCGCCCAGGTAATCTAATATAAAATAAGGCTCTCTCTGCTGAAAGCTAAGTTCCAATATATTCTTAAACTGCAGGCACTGCTTTATCAGGGAAATTTCCTCTTCTTCGCTGAGCAAGCTTAAACTTTCAAGGTCCGCAGGTCTTTGCGAGCCTGATTCAGGATTATATTTATTTATTATACTGCATATACGGGCATGGGCATACTGGATATAATACAAAGGATTGTCAAAAGTCTTCGCTTTAGCTAAATCCACGTCAAACTCCAGGTGCGATGAGTTTTTTCTTGTTAAATAATAGAACCTGGCGGCGTCTTTACCTACCTCATCTATCAAATCAGAAAGTAAAACCGCTGTGCCTTTTCTTTTTGACATCCTGCCCTTGGTCTTTAAACTCACCAATTGAATAATAATAACCTCCAGAAACTCTCTCTTAAAGCCCAGAGCCTCGATTGCCGAGGCTACCCGGCTTATATATCCGTGATGATCCGGACCCCATAAATTTATTATGGCATTAAACCCCCGCTCAATCTTATCCTTATGATAAGCTATGTCTGAGGCAAAATAGGTAAGTTCGGTATCG
The DNA here is from genome assembly GCA_016932855.1 of Candidatus Omnitrophota bacterium. Classification (GTDB taxonomy): domain Bacteria; phylum Omnitrophota; class Gorgyraeia; order Duberdicusellales; family Duberdicusellaceae; genus JAFGCB01. The sequence goes on from JAFGCB010000016.1 coordinate 15,321, forward strand.
GCTTTCCTTACGACTCTGTCTTTATCGTCGCCGAATTTAGTCGAAGAAAACCACAAAGCCTCTTCTTTGCCGTAGACAAGACCTTTTTTCCTTAAAAATTCAACTGCTTCTTCAACTTTACCTTTATCAATAATATCTCTCTGTTGGCTTATCCAAGTATCAAAGTTTACTCCTAAAAGCTCTAAATCTTTTTTAATCCAGTCCAGGCAGCTTTTAAGAGCGAATTCTTTTATATCGAAAGCATCGGATCTTACCCGGTAATCTTTGCTTTCCAGGGCCTGGGAAGCGATCTGTTTTACGTACTCCGCCTGATAGCCGTCCTGAGGAACAGGCTTATTACACATTAACGCGGAAACAGAATCAGACAATAAATCAGTCTGCTTGCCGGCGTCATTTATGTAATACTCTCTTGTGACCTCAGATCCGAGAAACGCGAGAAGGTTGCCGATCACGTCTCCGACCACAGCTTGCCTTCCATGAGCGATAGAAAGTGGCCCGGTAGGATTAGCGCTTACAAACTCCAAGATAATCTTCTGTCCGGATCCTTTACCGCTACGAAAAAAGTCTTCTTCCTGCTTTAATAAATCACCCAGAAGTTTGCGCACCGCAGAATCCTTAAGAAAAAAATTAATAAACCCCGGCGGCACAACTTCCACCTTGTCTACTCCAGGGTTAGTTTCCAAAAGCATTTCCTCTATGCTTGTCTTTAAGGCATTTGCAATATCCAAGGGGGTCTTTTCTATAAGGCCGGATAGCTTAAGAGGTAAACTTAAGGCCAGGTCTCCGAATTTCCTGTTCCGGGGAATCTCCAGAAAAAAATCTGCTTTCTCGCCGGGATAAGAATTTTTAAGTGAGTTTGCTATTATCTCTTCTAATTGCGAATAGAATTCCTGCATTTTATGACACAGATTATCAGCGATAAACTCGATCCTGGATGCTCGATCCTAGATCCTTGTTTTTAGGGCATCGCGTATCGGGTGTCGTTGTTTTTCCTACGTTTGCACCCCAAGCCCGATACCCGAATATTTTTGGTCATCTGCGAAAACGGAAGGCTACTTTCTTGGCGTCTTTAAACAATCTTTCAAGTTTATAGAAATCCCTTCTTTCCTCGGAAAATATATGAAAACAAACATCTACATAATCGATCAAAGACCAGCCTCCTTCTTCATCCTTTTCCATATGATGAATGGAAAAACCCTCTTCTTTGGATAGCTTAACAAGCTCTTCCAATATCGCGCTGGAATGAGGAAGAGAGGTAGAGCTTACAATCACAAAATAATCCCAGATAAAATTAAGCTTCCTTAAATCCAAAACAACAGGCTTAAGAGGATGCTTACGAGAAGCTGCCTCAAGAAGCCTTTTTGCTTTATCGCGGGAATTTAGAGACCGGCTTTTCTTCATCTGCCTTCAAGCCAAGCTTCTTAAAGTTCTCTTAAGGCAAGAAGCGTAACTTTCCTTCCTGTTGGTTACTATGGCTACTTTTAATCTATTGTAAGAGAAAATCTCCCGGCAGACCCTTCGTATATCGTGGGCGGTAATTTTTAGAGCCTCTCTTTCTATGTCTTGATATGAGAATACCTTATCTAAAGTGCAAACTGATTCTCCGATATAAAGCATGGAATTCAAAGTCGATTCTAAAAGCATGGAAAGATTACCCAGAAAATAATCCTTTGCCCTTAAAAGCTCGTCTCTTCCTACGAGCTTTTCTTTAAGCTTATTAAACTCCTTTATTATAACCTTAAAAGCGAGCTCCACATTCTTGGAATCCAGGCCGCAGTGAACCACAAAAGCTCCGGTGTCCTTGTATTTCCTAAGCCCGGTCGATACTTCATAAGCCAAGCCTCTTTTTTCTCTGATTTCCTCAAAAAGCCGCGATGACATGTTTGCTCCTAAAATAATATTCACAAGCTCCAGAATAAATCTCTTTTTATCCGAATAACTAAAGCCGGGCAGGCCCAAAGACAAATGAGTCTGCTGGAAAGAAGTCACTTCCTGTTTTATTTTAAGACCCGGAAAGAATCTGGCTCTGGGCGATTTTCGGGGTCTTAGTCTAGGGTTATCTGCGAATTTGCCGCGGATAATCTTCTCAAAATCCTCAGGCAGGCTCTTGGCACAAACAGCCACAACTATATTTGAAGGCCTGTAAAATACATTTTTAAATTCCCTTAAACTCTTCTGGGATATGCGCTTAACCGATTCCCTGGTCCCGATAACGTCCATACCTAAAGGATGCTTACTCCAGATAAGCTCCTCAAGGATGCTTGCCACCCTTGATGACGGCATATCATTATACATTCTAATTTCTTCCAATATCACTCCTCTTTCTCTCTGAATATCCTCTTTTTTAAGAAGGGGGCTTGCCACCATATCCGAGAGAACATCGAAAGCGCTCTTGCAGTTCTTATCCAGAATCTTAGCGAAGTAGCAGGTGACCTCCTGGGAAGTAAACCCGTTTAACTGACCTCCCCTTCCTTCAATCTGCTGCTTTATCTTCTTATAAGAATAGTTCCTGGTCCCTTTAAAAAGAAGATGCTCTAAGTAATGGGCAATGCCTTTAAAACTTAAGGGCTCGCAGCGCGCTCCGCGCCTAACCCATATGCCGATGCTTGCGCTTTCAACATTCTTGAACTCTTTGAATACCAGCTCGAGCCCGGAAGGAAATTTTATCCGTTTAACCATAAAGTAAATTTCTCGAAGTCCTTTAGAAAATTCCTGTTTTTGCGGCAAATAAGAATCTTCTTGATAAGAACGCTGCCGGCTATCACGCCGTCAAAGTATTTTTTAAACATGCGGGCCTGTTTCTGGCTGGAAATTCCGAATCCTATGCAGACGGCGGCACGCACCTGTTTCTTTATCTTCTTTATATGTTTAAATATTTTCGAGGGAAGGGTTTTTCGCGGTCCGGTAACGCCTGTCACTGAAATATAATAAATAAAACCGGACGACAACCTGTCAATAAGCCTTAAGCGTTCCTTCTGGGTGGTAGGAGAGATAAAGAATATAGTATCGATATTATTCTCGCGGGCTTTGTTTACGAAATGCCCCGCCTCTTCAGCTAATAAATCAGCTACGATAACGCCGTCTATAAGCCTGCTGAAACGCTTAAAAAACTTATCAATTCCCATATGATAAACAGGATTATAATAGGTCATGAGAATTAAAGGAGCTCTTATTCTGGACTTAAGTTTTTTAAGCGAAGATAAAAGCTTGTAAATATTGGCCCCTTTATCAAGGGCTATTTTGGAAGAAGTCTGGATTATCGGCCCGTCAGCGATGGGATCAGAGAAAGGGAGACCTATTTCGATAAAGTCAGCTCCGGCTCTATCTAAAGCCATAACTATTGACTCGAATGTTTTCATATCCGGAAAACCAAAGGTCATATAGGGGATAAAGGCCTTCTTGCCCTGTTTCTTCAACTCTCTAAATTTTTCTCTAATTAATCCCATCTCGCGCCCTTACGCTCCATTTCGGGTATCGGGTATCGCGCATCGGGTATCGTTTTATTCCGATACTCTACACCCCATACCCGACACCCGAATATCAAGGGTTAAAAACCCTTATCTAAATAAATTCATTTACTATTTCCAGATCTTTATCGCCCCTTCCCGACAAACACATGACCACAATGGAATTCTTCTTGGCGCTTCTGGATAAATTCTTAAGGTATGCCGCCGCGTGAGCTGATTCAAGCGCCGGTATAATCCCTTCTAACTCCGAAAGCATCTTAAATCCCTGTAGAGCCTCTTTGTCAGATACCCCGACATAGCGGGCTCTCTTTATCTTTTTATAATAGGAGTGTTCGGGCCCGACTCCGGGATAATCAAGGCCGGCGGCTACAGAATATGCTTCTTCAATCTGGCCGAATTTATCCTGAAGTACATAAGATTTTGAGCCGTGAAGCATACCTACGCTTCCTTTAATAAGACTCGAGGCATGATGACCAAGATAACCTTTTCCCTTGGCTTCCACTCCCAGAAACTTCACTTTCCTGTCTTTAAAAAAGGGGTGAAACAAACCTAAAGAATTGCTGCCTCCTCCCACGCAGGCAACAAGATAGTCAGGCAATCTCTTTTCAGCCTTTAGTATCTGCTTGCGCGCCTCTTTTCCGATTACCGCCTGTAAATCTCTTACTATAAGAGGATAAGGATAGGGCCCGACAGTCGAGCCCAGAAGATAGTAAGTATTCTCTACATTGGTTACCCAATCCCGCAAAGCTTCATTGCAGGCGTCCTTTAAGGTCTGGGAACCGCTGGTAACCTCTAGTACTCGCGTACCCAAAAGCCTCATCCTGAAAACATTCATCCTCTGCCGCTGAATATCTACCTTTCCCATATATACGTCACATTTTTTACCGAAAAGAGCGGCAACCGTGGCGGTAGCCACCCCGTGCTGGCCGGCCCCGGTCTCGGCAATAATCCTTTCCTTTTTCATCTTTACGGCAAGAAGAGCCTGACCTAAGGCATTGTTTATCTTATGGGCGCCGGTATGAAGCAAATCTTCCCGCTTAAGGTATATCCTTAACTTAAATTCTTTACTTAAGTTTTTTGCGAAATAAAGAGGAGAGGGCCTTCCTGCGTACCGGCTCAAATAGAACTTAAGTTCATCCTGAAAAGCTTTATTTCTTGAATACTTACGGTAAGCCCGATCAAGTTCCCTTAAAGGATACTCCAAAGTCTCGGGAATAAATCTTCCTCCAAAATCACCGAAATATTCTCTCTTAGCCATGGCCTTGTGCCTCTTTTACTTGCGCTATAAATTTTCTTACTAAATCCCCGTCCTTTTTTCCCGGAAACCTCTCGACACCTCTGGCTACGTCTACCGCGTAAGGTCTTAATTTCTTAACCAGGCTTCTTACATTGACAACAGACAATCCTCCGGAAAGAATTAAGAAATTAAGCTGTCCGGCTATTTTCTTAATAATCCTGAAATCCAAAGTGGCCTGCGGTTTTGCGCTCTTCTCCTCAAAAGGTATGTCTAGAAGCACACCGTCCAGGCGAAACTTTAGAATCCTTGAAACAATATCCGCGTCCTTAGGAAAAAAACTCTTAATTACTTTAAAATTTTTTCTGAACCTGGCACAATATGATGCTGATTCTGCGCCATGAAACTGCAGCGTATCAAGCCCTACAGAGTTAGCGATTCTAAACACAGAATCCTCGTTTTCGTTAACGAAGACCCCTACTTTACTTACAAAACAAGGCAGGCCCCTTACTATTTTTTCAGCCTCGCGCGGCAAGATATAACGAGGGCTTTTAGGATAAAATATAAAGCCAAGGGCACTGGCCCCTGCTTCAACGCACAGAGAGGCGTCTTCCTTGTCTTTAATCCCGCATATCTTGACCCTCGTATTCATCTTAAGATTATCTCTTTACTATTTTAATGATAAATCCATTCTAAAATCCCAATTTCCAATACTACCAAACAAATCCCATCCTTCGATTACACTCAGGATGGCCCTGAGTATTCCCGAAGGGCCAACTTCCAAATCCCAAGATGTTTTGGATTCGGGATTTTGCCTGCCTGCCGGTAGGCAGGTATTTACTTGGGATTTGGTAATATTGGGTTTTGGGATTTAATTTGGGTTTTGTCATTTGAAATTTGGAATTCCGACAATATATCAATCTCTACAGCCTACTTTAAATTCTTTAAGCTTCTCTTTGATATCCTCGGCTCTCATAAGAGCCTCGCCGATCAACACCGCATCCACACCGGCTCCTTTTAGAAGAAGAATTTCTTTGAGCGAGGATATGCCGCTTTCGCTTACAACAAGAGTATCCTCGGAAATAAGCGGGCTTAACTGCAAAGTCGTATCTAAGTCCACCTCAAAGGTATCTAAATTTCTATTATTTATTCCTATGATCTCAGGGGACAGCTTAAGCGCCTCTTTTAGCTCTTTCAAGCTGTGAACCTCGACAAGCACATCCATACCTAATTCCCTGGCAAGGGTATAAAGTTTTTTAAGCTTCTCCGGCTTTAATATCTTAACTATAAGCAGAATAGCGTCCGCTCCCAAGGCCCGGGACTGGTATACCTGGGTCTCATCGATAATAAAATCCTTTCTCAAGACAGGAATATTGGACTTTTTCTTTATCTCCTTTAAAAACTTAAGTTTTCCTAAGAAAAATTCTTCCTCGGTTACTACCGACACGGCCTGAACCCCTACTTTCTTATAATCCTGCAAGATCTCAAGATGATTAAAATCCTGCCTTAGCACACCGGAAGAAGGAGAAGCTTGTTTAATCTCGGCAATAATTGAAATATTTCTGTCTTCTCTTAAAGCCTTGGAAAGCGATAAAATCTTAGGGGCCTGCTTAGTCAGAGAAATTATTTCTTTCTCGGATTTCCTGAGAATATTAATCTTTTTCTTCTTGGCCTCTATGATTAAAGAAAGTACTTTATGCATAACCTGCTTAAAGCTAGAGAGTTAAGACTGATTTTTTATTATCCTGAACTTATAAATCATTTGCGTGAATTTAGAAATTCTTTTAATTCTTGAAGTTTCTTAAGGGCTGCCCCGCTTTCAATCTGTTCTCTTGCAACTTCTACCCCCTGTTTAAAGTTTTTAGCCAACCCCGCCAAAACAAAACAGGCCGAAGCATTGGCCAACACCACATCAAGCCTTGCCGAGGGTTTAGCGCTAAGAACGCCAAGAACGGAATTTACGTTATCCTCTACCCTACCGCCTTTTATTTGAGAAAAACTCCTGCGGCTTAACCCGAAGTCGCGGGGACTTACATAAAAAGTCCTGATCTTCTTATTTTTAACCTCGGTTATTTTGGTCTTTGCGCTAATGCTTATTTCATCATAGGTATCCTCGCCCCACACAACAAAAGCCCTCTTGGTCTTAAGATCCCTTAAAACTTTAGCTACTTTTTCCGTCAAATCTTTACTGTAAACTCCTAAAACCTGATGGGTTGCGCCTGCCGGATTAGTAAGGGGGCCTACTATGTTGAATATGGTTCTTATTCCTATCTCTTTACGCACCGCGGCTACGTTTCTCATGGCCGAATGGTATAAAGGAGCGTATAAAAAACCTATGCCGACTTCTTTTACTGCCTCCTCAACCACTTTAGGCTCCAGACTCAAGTCAATGCCCAAGCCTTCAATTACATCAGCGCTGCCGCAGACTCCGGAAAAAGAGCGATTGCCGTGTTTAGCTACCTTTATGCCTTTTGAGGCTATGACAAAAGCCGTACAGGTCGATATATTAAAGGTTTTAACAGGCTTGCCCCCGGTACCGCAAGTATCTAAAACTATGGAGCCTTTCTCCGCTACATTTAACTTCAGAGACTTTTCTCGCATAATCTCAGCCAAGGCTCTCATCTCATCCGTAGTCTCTGTCTTAATCCGAAGACCTACGAGAAAGGCCGCTGCCTGGGCCGGGGTCGCCTTGCCTTCCATAATCTCCAGGAAAACCTGCTTTGCCTGAAGATAAGAAAGCTTTTCTCCCTGGCATAATTTATTTATCGCTTCTCTAATCATAGTTTTAAGAAATTCTTAAGAAGAGACTTACCGTCTCTAGTCAATATTGATTCAGGATGAAACTGTATTCCAAAACACTTTGAATTCTTTACCTTTATCGCCATTATTTCTTTTTCTTTTGTTTCGGCACACACCTCTAATATCGAAGGCAGCTTCTTTCTGTCAATTATCAAAGAATGATACCTTGTAGCCACAAAAGGAGACTTAAGGCCCTTAAAGACATGCTTTTTATTATGATAAATAAGAGATGTCTTACCGTGCATTATCCTGGATGCCCTTACGATCTTGGCGCCCATTGCGAAACCGATGGCTTGATGCCCGAGACATACTCCCAAGAGAGGTATTTTATCATAAAATTCCTTAATTAAGGAAACAGAAATCCCGGCACGCTCAGGCCTTCCCGGCCCGGGAGAAATTACTATCTTGCTGGGCCTAAATCTCCGAATCCCAGGTATAGTTATCTGGTCATTTCTTTTTACCGTGACCTCCGCGCCCAGCTCTGAGATATACTGGTAAAGATTATAAACAAAAGAATCGTAATTATCTATCAACAAAACTTTCTTCATTTTTTTGTATATCCTTGGACTTTCGATCCTCGTTTTAAGACACAGCACCTGGCGCCATGCACTTAACACCTATACTCTTAAGAACAAACATAGAGTATCAACAAATCAAATTTAAACTCTATTCTCTGCCCCGCCGCACCTGAGCACCTAGCTGTTCAAGTTTTGAGATGAAGTTTTCATAGCCTCTATCAAGATGATAAAGCCTGTGGATTATGGTCTTGCCGCTTGCGCAGAGGCCGGCCGCAACCAGACAAGCCGAAGCCCGAAGATCCGAAGCCATAACCTCGGCATGAGAAAATTTTCTTGAACCCTCTACTACCGCCACGGAGCCAAAACGGTTTATTTTAGCTCCCATTCTATTAAGCTCGGGGACATGCATGAATCTGTCAGGGTATACCTTCTCGGTAACCGTAGAAATCCCTTCAGCCTGCGAAAGTAAAACCATAAACTGGGCCTGCAAATCTGTAGGAAAACCGGGGAAAGCCAAAGTAGTAATATTTGCGGGATTAATCTTTCGATGCCGCTTTACGCATATACTGCCGTTCTTTATCTGGACATGCTGGCCCATATTTTTAAGGGCATCAATAACCGCGCCCAAGAAAGAAACCGATATGTCTTCTATCACCAGCGAACCTCCGGTTGCTATAGCAAAAACAATAAAAGTCCCTGCTTCGATGCGGTCAGGGATTACTCTATGCTTAAAACCGCTCAGTTTCTTCTTGCCTCTTACAGTTATCTGGGGCGTGCCTTCGCCCTGGATATCAGCTCCCATTTTCTTTAAAACTTTGGCTAAATCTACGACCTCGGGCTCGCAAGCCGCGAAATCAATTATAGTCTCTCCGCTGGCAAGGGTCGAAGCCATCATAATATTGGCAGTGCCTAGAACCGAGGGACCAAAAGGGCTTCCTAAAAACATCTCTTTGCCCAAAAGCCCCGAGGATGAAGCATAGCAGTATCCTCCGGAAATTCTAATATTAGCCCCTAATTCTTCAAGCCCTTTCATATGCAGATCTACGGGCCTGATGCCGATGACGCAACCTCCCGGTAAAGAAACCTTGGCTCTCTTCCTTTTGGCAAGAAGAGGCCCTAAGACGCAGAAAGAAGCCCTCATTGTTCTTACCAGCTTGTAAGGAGCCACAAAGCTCTTATTGCTCCTTGTCTTTATGGTAAGAGAGTCTTCCTGGAAATATACTCTCTTACCTAAAACCTCTAGTATTTTGACCATAGTATGCACATCCAGAAGGCGGGGGACATTCTCAATATGACACTCTTCGTCAGTAAGCAGGCTTGCCGCCATTATAGGCAAAACCGCGTTCTTTGAACCGGAAAGCCTTACTTTCCCCTTTAATTTCTTACCGCCCCAAACCTCTAACTTATCCATAACTAAATAGATGCCGGTTCCCAGAGGCCAAAACCATTCTCTATCTGGTTCCTGGTTTCTTCCTCCAATACAATAACTCTATCTATCCCCGCATAATCTTTTACAACTTTTACTAATTCAAAGCCGCAACTTTCCGCGTAGCCTACTGTATTCTGCCTTTGACCATATCCTATCTCAAGAAATAACAGACCTTTTGCTTTTAAATAAACTCTCGCTGCCTTGATTATCTTCCTTATGGCATCCAATCCGTCTTTACCACCGTCTAAAGCAATCCTGGGCTCATAATCCATCCGGTGCTTGCGGATATAATCAGACTCAACATAAGGAGGGTTAGAGACAATTATATCAAAAGATTTCTCTCTAAAACACGACAATAAATCGGCTTTTACAAGATAAACATTCCTGCACTTATGCTTTAAAATATTTCTCTTGGCAAGAGCCAGGGCCTTAGCGCAAATATCAACAGAGAAAAACTTAAAAAAGGGATTTTTTTCTGCCAGGGCAACCGTAATATTTGCCGAGCCAGTGCCGATATCCAGAATAAACAGCTCTTTCCTGCCGCCTGAATATTGAAGAACAGCTTCAACCAAAATCTCCGTCTCCGGCCGGGGTATTAATACCGCCTCGTCAATCTCGAATTCTAAACCAAAAAAAACAGCTTTTTTTAAAAGATATTCCAAAGGCCTGCCTTTATCGTGTTCTCTAATAACCCGGCTTAATGACTCTTGCTCAGAGGCAGTCAGGTTCCTTTTTCCCGATATATAATCATAGAAATCAATATTAAAAAGCTTCTCAATCGCGAATTTTAGATCCGAAGTGCTTATTTGAGGCTTAAGCTTCATACTCTCGACTTTCTCTCCTTCAAGATTAAAGGCTTTATTATCAAATCCAGGTTACCTTCCATGGCTTCTTCCAGCCTGTATACGGTAATCGGCCCTCTATGATCAGTAACTCTTCTCTGGGGAAAATTATAAGTCCTTATCTTTTCGCTTCTATCGCCTGTTCCGATTTGCCGCCTTCTCTCGGAATCAATTCCTTGGGCCTGGGCCCGCTTCTGGTACTCAAGAATCCTGGCCTTTAGAATACGCATTGCCTTTTCTCTATTCTTGATCTGGGAACGCTCATCCTGACAAGTAGCCACTATTCCCGAAGGTAAATGCGTAATCCTTACGGCTGAGTCAGTGACATTTACATGCTGGCCTCCCGCGCCCTTGGCCCTAAAAGTATCAATGGTCAAATCTTTAGGCTCAATCTGGACCTCGAGAGCACTTGGCTCCTTAAGCACGGCTACGGTCACCGTTGAAGTATGGATTCTTCCTCCTGATTCAGTAACCGGAATCCGCTGAACCCTGTGAACCCCGCTTTCAAACCGGAAATGAGCGTAAGCGCCCTTGCCCTTAACCGCAAAAATCACTTCTTTAAATCCTCCTATTTCCGTGGGCTGAGAATCCAAGACTTCCATATTCCAGCCCTTATTTACGACGTATTTTGAATACATCCGGAAAAGGTCAGCCGAAAAAAGCGAAGATTCCTGACCGCCGGCAGCAGGCCTTATTTCCACAATTACGGTCCTGTCGGGCTCCTGCTCTTCCTGATAAATCATCTCTTCTATATCTTCCTCGATATTGCCGACTTTTTCCTGAAGATTGCCGAGCTCCTGCTGGGCAAGCTCCAATATATCTTGACTTTCCTTCCCGTTATTAAGCATATTCTCTAAATCGCCTCTTTGCTTCAGAAGGCTCTTGTATTCTTTCGAGAGTTTTATCAATTCTTCCAAAAAGGAAAATCGCTTGGCAAGCTTCTGATATTTATCCCTGTCAGAAATAATGTCCGGCGAAGCAAGCAACAAGGACAATTCCTCGTGTTCTTTTTCTATCTTTTCAAGATCTTCAAACATAGCTAAGACTCCAGACTAAAGACAAAAGACTTTAATCTAGATTTCTCCGGTCTTGGGTCTTGCGTCTTTAGTCTTATTTTGATTTCTGGTATTTCTTGATAAACTTATCGACCCTTCCCTCGGAATCAACAAACTTCTGTTTACCGGTAAAGAAAGGGTGGCATTCCGAGCAAATCTCCACGTGTATATTGGGCTTTGTAGAACGGGTATGGATTACATTGCCGCAAGCGCAAATTATCGTGGACTCTACATATTTAGGGTGTAACTTCTTCTTCATCTTAGAACCTCCTTAAAACATCAAACCTATTGTCAAAAATTTTAATAATATTTTAATAAATCAAAATTCAAAAGGAAAAAGTCAAAATTTCAATTCAAAAGTTAAAAGTTTTGGATTTTGAATTGCAATTTTGCATTTTGAATTTTTACTTTTAAGTTTTCATTATTGATTCATGGTCAAAAGAAACTCGGCGTTGCTTTTTGTCCGGGAAAGCCGTTCAATAAGAAGCTCTATTGCCTCTACCGAGTTTAAGTCGTTTAAGACCTTGCGCAGTATCCAAATCCTCTGAAGCTCATCGGGATGCAGTAAAAGCTCTTCCCTTCGGGTGTTGGAACGCTTAATATCCACCGAAGGATAGATTCTCCGCTGGAAGATATTTCTATCCAGGTTTATCTCCATATTTCCGGTTCCTTTAAATTCTTCGAATATCACGTCATCCATCCGGGAGCCTGTATCCACCAGGGCTGTGGCGATAATAGTAAGTGAGCCTCCTTCTTCTATGGCTCTTGCCGCTCCGAAAAACCTCTTGGGTTTATGAAGGGCGTTGGAATCAATTCCGCCGGAAAGGATTCTTCCTGAATGGGGCTCAACAAGATTGTAGGCCCGGGCAAGCCTGGTAATACTGTCGAGAAGAATTACCACGTCTCGTTTGTGCTCAACCAGCCTTCTGGCCTTTTCAAGGACAATCTCGGCCACTTGGACATGCCTATCAGCCGGTTCATCAAAGGTAGAGCTTATCACCTCGCCTCTTACCATCCTCTTCATCTCAGTAACTTCCTCGGGCCGTTCGTCAATCAAAAGAACCATCAAAAGCACGTCGGGATTGTTAGTCACTATAGAATTGGATACTTTCTGCAAAAGCACGGTCTTTCCGCTATAGGGCGGTGCAACTATAAGGCCCCGCTGGCCCTTGCCTATGGGGACAAGTAAATCTAATATTCTCGTAGAAACCTCTTCAGGCTTAGTCTCCAACAGAAATCTCTCCTTAGGATAAACCGGAGTCAAATTATCGAAAAGAACCCTGTTCTTAACCTCTTCGGGGTCTTCGAAGTTAACCGCCTCGACTTTTAGAAGCGCGAAATACTTCTCGTTTTCTTTGGGAGGCCTGATCTGACCGCTTACCGTATCTCCGGTCTTAAGAGAAAATTTTCTAATCTGTGAGGGCGAAACATATATGTCGTCGGGAGAAGGAAGGTAATTGTAGTTCGGCGAACGCAAAAAACCGAACCCCTCAGACAATACCTCCAAAACACCGCTGCCAAACATAAGGCCCTCTTTCTCGGCCTGAGCCTGGAGAATTTTAAAAATCAAGTCCTGCTTCTTAAGGCCGCTTGCGCCGTTTATTGTTAAATCCTTGGCAATCTTGCTAAGCTCTGATATTTTGGTCTCTTTCAGCGTCCCGATATCCATTGCTACCTCCTTTGGTCTGGCACTAGAGCGCTTAACCATAACGCTACCTCCGTTCGATAAGAGAACAGAAAACAGAATACAGACAACAGAAAAAGACTCTTCTTCTTTCCGGGCTCTGCACTCTATGCTCTGCGCTCTCTAAAAGTTTGTAATTAACTCCCAATAATTTTTTGATATAAAACATCCGCTTTCTTCTTTAATTCCTTTAAGGTCCCGGTGTTCTCAATAACAAAGTCAGCTCTTTTTATCTTCTTTTCTAAAGGCAACTGCTCTCTGATCAAGTTTATAACCTGCTTCTTAGTATATCCCGATTCTATTGCCCGCTTCAGCTGCAGCTTAAGAGGACAATTTACTAATGTTATTTTATCAAACAGCCTGTCAAGCTTAGCCTCAAAAAGCAAAGGAACTTCCACGATTAAAACTTCGGCTTTTTTCTCATAAGATGCAATCCTTTTCTTAAGGTGTTTTATAATATAAGGATGGACAATCCTGCTAAGAGCCTTAAGATCGCTTCTGCCGGGATTGTTCAACAATCTTTGCTTAAGTTTTCTTCTGCTTACCCTGCCCTGTTGCAGTATATCTTTTCCGAATTTTTCTACCAGACTTCTCTTTAAAAAGCTGTCTTTTAAAAGAAGTTCATGATAAATCCTGTCAGCGCTCAAAAAGGCTGCCCCTTTTTTCTTAAAAAACTTAGCAAGCGTGCTTTTCCCGGTTGCAAAACCTCCGGTCAAACCTATAAGAATCATCCTCGTCTCTTATTTAAGGTCAAAACGACATAGATATAAAGAGTGCTAGGCGTTAGGTGCTAAGTTATTAATATTTAGTTGGCACCATGCGCCTTGCCCTAAGCACTCTTGTAAAGCTGTACATAATCCTTGGCTGCTGTTTCCCAAGAGAAATTAAGACCGGCGACTCTCTTCTGAAGCGCTGTTAAAGAATCTTTATCCGAAAATAAGGAGCTTGCCCTTTCTACGGCATCTAGCAGGGCCTCCTGGGAATACTGCAAAAAAACAAAACCGTTACCTTTGGACTTATCCCGGGTGTAATCAACTACCGTATCTTTAAGCCCCCCGGTAGCGTGGACTAAAGGCAGAGTAGAATATTTAAAACTTATCATCTGCGACAAACCGCAAGGCTCAAACCTTGAAGGCAGAAGGAAAACATCGCTGCAGGCGTAAATCCTATGAGCCAGCGTTTCATCAAACTTAATATGCAAAGAAAAGCTCTGGGGATGCTTTTTAGCTAAAGAAGAAAGGATATCATGGTACTTTGGATCTCCGGTGCCCAAAATTACCACCTGGTGATTCTTTAATATTGAAGGCATGGCACCGGAAAGGATATCCACGCCTTTCTGCTCGGTAAGACGCGATACCATACCTAACAGCAAGGTATTTTTATCTTTCTTAAGCCCGAGCTCCTTTTGAAAAGAAACCTTATTCTGAGCTTTTTTATCTAAATTCTTTTTATCATACTGCAAATATATAGCCTTATCAGAATCCGGATTCCAAACATTGTAATCAATAGCGTTTAAGATGCCCGAAACTTTGTGGCTGTGCTGTCTCAATATATGGTCAAGACCGCAGCCGGCTTCTTTCGCCTGAATCTCCTGGGCATAGCTGGGGCTTACCGTATTTACCCTGTCAGCTTTAATAATCCCGCTCTTAAGAAAATTAAGCTTTGAATAAATCTCCAAGTCCGGCATGTACCCTTTAGAAAGTCCCAGAAGATCAAATTGGTCTAAGCTAAACAGCCCCTGAAAAGCTAGGTTGTGAATAGTAAGAACGGTCCTAGCCTTTTTGAAAAATTTATCTTTTTTATAAAACTCCTCCAAATATAAGGGTAAAAGCGAAGACTGCCAATCGTTGCAATGTATGATATCGCAGGAAAAACCTATCTTCTTAAGCACCTCCAAAGACTTCCTGCAAAAAAAACTAAACCTCTGCAGATTGTCGGGATAATCACCTTGAGCGGTATTATAAAGCTGGTCTCTTAAGTAATAATTATCGTTTTTTATAAACACCACCTCAATATTCTTTCCAACCTTTGACAGACCGAAATCTTCGCTTAAGCTTTCGGGCTTTATTCCTTTATAAAGAGGCATAAAAATCTTAACCTCAAGACCCAGCTTTTCAAGGCCTAAAGGAAGCGCTCCGGCTACGTCAGCAAGGCCCCCGGTCTTAGCGAAAGGAAAAACCTCAGACGAAAGAAATGCAACTTTCATTTTTTTCTCCTCCATTTAAAAGTTTTAGGTGCTTAAGACCAAAACCTTTTCTTTAATCCTCAATTTTTCGGGTGTAGCGTATAGGATATCGGGTTTTGGGAAAATAAATACGACACCCGATACGCGATGCCCGATACCCGAAAGACAAGAATCTTGAAACGATTGTCTAGGATCGAAACTTGGTCTTAAGCCTATTTACTGGCTTCCAGCCAGGTGTTTCCCCACTGAATATTCACCTTTATCGGCACCGACAAAGAAACAACCTTTTCCATTATATCTTTAGTTAAACTCTTAAGCTCCTCTAGCTCCGAAGGCTCGACATCAAAAACAAGCTCATCGTGTATCTGAATAATCAGCCTCGAAGAAAAATTCCTGGACTTAAATTCTTGAAAAACCTTTATCATGGCCAACTTAATAATATCAGCCGCCGTGCCCTGAATAGGAGCGTTTATAGCCTGACGCAGGCTATACTCAACAAGCCCCTTATTGTAACTTTCAATATTTTCCAAATAGCGCCTCCTGCCGAAAATAGTGGTAACAAAACCCTGCTTTTGGGCAAGTTCTTGAGTATAGTCGATATAGCGCTTAACGCCGGGGTAACGCACGAAATATTCGGAAATAAAACTCTCTGCTTCGTCTAAAGATACACCCAGCTCTTTAGCCAAACCGTATGGACTCATCCCGTAAACTATCCCGAAGTTTATCCGTTTGGCGAATTCTCGCTGGCTTAAAGAGACGTCCTTTTCTTGCTTAGAAAATAACAAGGATGCTGTAAACCTATGGATATCTTTATTGGTATTAAAAGCCTCTAATAGATGCTCGTCCTTGGAAATATGAGCAAGTATTCTTAGCTCTATCTGGGAATAGTCGGCAGCTAAGATAACCCCGCCTTTAAAAGAAGGGATAAATGCCGCCCTTATGGCCTTGCCCTGTTCCTCTTTTATAGGAATATTCTGCAGGTTAGGTGAAAAGGAAACTATTCTTCCGGTAGAAGTTGAAACCTGGCTAAAGCGGGTAAATATCTTTCCTTTATGCGCCTGGGCTTGGCTTATAAAAGGCTCTATATAGGTGGAAAGAAGTTTTGTAAGTTTTCTGTAGCTTAATATCTTTTCTATTACAGGATGCTTAGTCTTCAATTTACTTAAGGCCTCCTCGTTAGTGGAAAAACCCGTCTTAGTTCTTTTTACTGGCTTAAGGCCGAGCTTGCTAAAAAGAATTTCCGAGAGCTGTTTGGGAGAATTAAGATTAAACTTCAAGCCGGCGGTATCAAATATCTCTTTCTCTAAAGAAGATTGTTTTTCTTTTAGAGAAGAAAGATACTTTTTAAGAAAATCTAAATCTATGCCGATTGACGAAGATTCCATCCAAGCCAAGACCTCTGCGAGAGGAGTTTCAATCTCATAAAAAAGCTTATCCAGCGAATGATTCTTAAGTTTATCTTCCAGAACCCTGTATACCCTTTCTATAAAACTGACCTTGCTTAACTGGTCGATTTCCTGCTGGGCTATGTTTAAATGCTCCCAGATGATATCTTCCAGACTTAAATCCTGAAGATGAGACTTAAGAATAAACGAAGCTATCATTACATCAAAAAAAGGAAGCCTAAGTCTTATATTATATTTAGCAAATTGCAAAATAGCTTCCTTAATATCAAAAGTTACCTTTTTTATATCCGGATCCTCAAGATGCTCTTGGATTTTCCCCGGGGCTGCCTTATAAATTAAGCCTGAAAAATAGATATAAACGCTCTCCCGGCAAATATAAAATATGAACTCTTTATCCTGTTTTATCTTCTTGGCAACCGAAGGGCTGTATTCTTTTACAGAGACATCAGAACCAGGCGCTGAGGAAGAAAACTCTTTCATTAAGGATTTAAACTCCAATTCCCTAAATATAGAACAAAGCCTGTCCTTATCAGGGAGTCCTATCTTAAGATCTTCCAGCTTTAGATCTATGGGTACGGCCCTATCCAAGGTAGCCAAATCTTTACTTAAAAACGCTGAATCCTTGGACTCTGCTATGAGTTTTCTTAAGGAATCCCTGGGAATTTTCTGCATGTTCTCTAGAATATTTTCAATGCTTCCGAAGCTCTCGATTAAATTTACCGCGTTCTTAGGGCCTATGCCCTTTACACCGGGAATATTATCAGTCGAATCACCGCACAAGCCCAGTAAATCGGGTATATTTCGGGGAGCCACACCCATATCTTTTAATACTCTCTGCTCGTCGAGCAATATTTCCTTATTAGGGTTATACAGCATGACGGTTTTATCTTCGACAATCTGAAGTATATCCTTGTCAGAACTAAAAACCAAACACTTAAAACCAAACTCTTTAGCTTTATCGGCTAAAGTCGCTATAACATCGTCGGCTTCGTAGCCCGGCATCTGGGCGATAGGAATTCTTAAAGCCTTTACTACTTCCTGTATCCTGGGAATCTGAAGTTTAAGCTCGTCGGGAGTAGGAGGCCGGGTTATCTTATAATCTTTAAATTTATCCTGCCTAAAAGTCTTTCTGGATACATCAAAGCATATCCCCAGATACAAAGGTTTAAATTCTTTAAGAATCTTTTTTAAAATATTAACGAATCCAAAAACAGCTCCGGTAGGAAAGCCCTGCGAGTTTCTTAGATCCCGGATTGCAAAGAACGCTCTGTAAGAAAAACTTGTTCCGTCTACAAGATATAATGTCTTTTCAGGATCGAATGCGATTTTTTTCACAGAGTTTTAAGGGATAGGGAGGCGAAACTCCTATAAATTTACCTTAAACGATACTATTAGAATATGGTGGATTTTGGTCGATAGATTTTGAAAAAGGATTATTCTTAAGCTCTTTCCAAGGCTTATAAAAAACTGGAAAGAGCTTGATTACAAAGATTCTAATAAGATTACAGAGATTTGTAGTTAGAAAGACAATCTCTGAAATCTATATCTAATCACCGTAATCATAAATTTTTCCCTGATTTTTTCCCTAAAAATGTATCCCCTTACTATAAAGAGTTAAAAAATTAATCTATGAAGGGAGGAAAAATTCTTATTCTCTTGGGACTTCAGGAACTAACGTGAGCGCTTTCCTTAACTCTTGCATTAAAGATAAATAATCTTTTCTGTCTAAATAACTCAGGCTGTTATTTAAATGGGCTTTGATTTCTTCTCTGGCTGCCCCTTCCCGGGCAGTATTTTGATACTTAGTAGCCTCGGCAATCAAGGTCTCATCAGACGGCTGTAAAAGAACAACCGCCTCAAACTCTTTAATCGCCTCTTTATAGAGGCCGCTGGAAAAAGCTTGAAGACCTGCTTCAAAATGCATCTTGGCTTCCTGGAGCACTCTTAAGCGCTCCTCTTCCTTCAGTACGGCCATATTGCGGGAAAAAACCTCTGCTTCTTCAGCCAGCTCTTCCTGTCTGGCCTGAGGATATGTGCCTAATTTTATAAGGTGCTCGCGGGCTTTCTGCCTCCAATAACCGCCTTTTTTTCCCATAAGATATCTTTTTTTCCAGTAGTGAGTGGCCTTAAGGGGCTGATTTCTCTTTTCATAAAGAAAACCCAGATTGGAGTAAGGAGCAAGATAATTAGGGTCGATTTCTATTGCTTTCAAATACATAACCTCGGCCCTGTCTAAATCACCCATCGTCTCGTATACTACGCCGGCATCATTATAGGCCTCCTTATAAAAGGGGTTCATCTGGGTGGCTTTCAAATAAGAAGAAAGCGCTCCTTTTAAATCTCCTCTTGTCTGAAGCTCGTAGCCCTCTTGCCTATACGATAGGGCCTCTTCTTCCATGACGCCGTAAACAGGGAAAACCAAGAAAAGGCAGGAAATAAGAATACAAATAGATAAAAACGTTTTCAGCATAACTTTTTTTTACATTAACATATTATTATTTCTCTGTCAATAAAAAACTCAGTAGTTTCAAGGGGTTACATAAATTTACGCCCCTAGAGTTGCTTGAGCAGCATTTCAATATCAACATACTTCTCAACAATATCCTTTGCCATTCTGGTCTTCTGGCAATCCTCGGGCTTTATTTTAACCGTCAAATCATGCACGCTGGAAGCCACGCTGTAGGTATCTGCCTTTGCTAAAAGAAGAGGAATCTGGGCCCGTCTTACCAAATCGATAATAGTCTGGTGAGGCTTAATCCCGCCGGTTAATACAATGCCGGCAATCTTTAAACCTTCTTTAGCCCTGTCCATTTGAAAGCCGACTACCGCCAAAATCAAATCCTCCCTATCCCCAGGGGTTATGACAAGACAACGGTCGGAAAAATAGCTTAGAGCATCGTGAGGCGCCATTGCCCCTACTAATATCTTATCTATGTATACGCCTATCCCGTTCTTTCCGGCCAAAAGCTCAAAACCCAACTCTTCTAGTACCTGACCCACGGTTGGCTCGGACAACGACCTTACGTAAGGAATAACTCCCAAAACTTTAAGACCTCTTTTTTTTAAACCCATACGGACTATTTTATTAACTTTCTCGTATTTATCAGCCTTTACCTTATTGATTATCGCCCCGATAACTTCAACCTTTTCTTTCTCAAATAAGGCCTTGCTAAGCATTATTTCATCAATAGGCCGGCCTATGCCGCCGCTGGCAACTATTACTACTTTCGAATCTAACAGCTTGGCTACCGCGGCGTTAGAAAGCCCAAAGACCGAACCTACCCCGGCATGACCCGTACCTTCGATTACTACCAGATCTTTGTCTTTACTTACAGCCTCAAATGAATTCTTAATCTTTTTTGTAAGCTCCTTATTGCTGCCCTTTAGAATATATTTCTTGGTAAAGCCCTTCTCGATAGCTATCGGGCTCATATCCTGAATTTTGCACTCAATGCCGCAAACCTTTTCTATCAATACCGAATCCTCGTCTACTTTGTGACCCTGTTCAACAAGATATCTCTGGCCCACCGGTTTTATGAAACCGACCTTTTGAAATCTCTCTTTGAGGGCGCAGATTAAGCCGAGGCTGACGCTGGTCTTTCCATCATTCTGCCCGGTTGCCGAAATAAATATCTTGTGCACCTTATTCTTCATAGTTTTGTCTTACACAGATGATTGCAGATAAACCATCTGTGATCATCTGTGTTTATTTTTTTTCCCACTTCAAAAGCTCTATAACTTTTCCCAAGGTGGAGCCTTTATTAATTTCTTCTCGTAATCTATTTTCCTGTTCCAAAATGCTCATGGCCCGGTTGGCAACCTCAACTGCTCTATCTTCGGGAATACAGACTACCCCGTCATCATCCCCTACTATCCAATCTCCGCTGCACACCCTTATTCCTGAAATTTTAACGCAGACTCCTATTTCCCCGAAACCTTTTGGCTCACCGGCAGTAGGAGTAATGAGCTTGGAGAAAACAGGAAATCTTAGCTTGCGTATTTGCGAAGTATCCCTGACCGCTCCGTCTACTACTATTCCGGAAAGCTTCCTGTTTAGGGCCGCGCAGGTGGCAAGCTCCCCCCAAACAGCTGGCCCTACCCCCCCGGCATCTATTACCAAAACATCGCCTGCCTGAGCGCAATCAATAGCTTCTACTGTCTTTGCCCAATCTCCGGGATAGGTACGCACAGTAAGCGCCCGGCCGACCATTTTTATACCCTTAAAAAGGGGATGGATTTCTTTTAAATCACCGCTTCTGTGCAGGGCATCGGAAAGATTAGCGGCTGAAACCTTCATTAAGACTTCACGAACCCCGGAAAAAGAAACTCTCTTAAAATACTCGCTTTTAATCGCCCTGCCGGTAGTAATAACTTTCTGAATGGCTTTAGCTGCTTGCTTAGGATTCTTGGCCTTGGTAACCGCGCCGCCTACTATCACTATGCTCGCTCCGGCTTTTACTGCCAGGTGAGCGGTCTGGGAATTTATTCCTCCGGCGCAGGCCACAGGGATAGAAACCGCCTTAGCGACTTTGCGCAAGCGGGAGAAAGGATCTTTACCCTGCATCTGCTCATCAATAGGGCAATGCACGCTTATGTAATCAACTCCCAGCTCCTGAATTTTCCGGGCTCGTTTTTCTATCTGGCTTTCTTTGACCTCGATAAGGTCTACTTCCACTTTTATGCCGTAGTTTTTGCCGGCTTCAACGCACTCTCTTATGGTGCTATCGGAAGAAAGGCCCAGCACGGAAATAATATCTGCTCCGGCCTTAGCTGCTGCCTCGGCTTCGATTCTTCCCACGTCCATAGTCTTCATATCAGCGATTATCGTAGCTTTTGGAAACTTTTTGCGAAGGACCCGTATGCTATTGAGGCCTTCGCTTTTTATCAAAGGGGTTCCGGCTTCAATCCAGCTAACCCCTGCCGCTACAGCTTCTTCAGCTACGGCCAAAGCTCGTTTGAGATTTAAAAAATCCAAAGCAACCTGTAATACCGGTTTCATATCCTCACACCTTAATTCCAACTGTCAAAACCCAAATTAAATCCCAAACCCCAATACTTCCAAATCCCAAACTTTATACGAATGTACGAATTTTTTACGAATCTACGAATAATCTAAAAGACCATTCGTATATTCGCAGTGATTCGTAAATTCGTAGGTTTGTTTGGTAGTATTGAAGATTGGAATTTTGGATTTGACATTTGGAATTTGTCGTTAATATTCTATTCTCCGATTATCTGCACAACAAGCTCGCGCGAACGAGAGCGGTTATCGAAATCAATAAAAACAATCTGCTGCCAGGTGCCCAGAAGTAAATTCTTGTCAGAAAAAGGTACCGTAAGAGACGGGCCTAATAAGGCGGCCCGGACATGAGAGAAACCGTTGCCGTCCTGCCAGCGTATATTGTGATGGTACTCGCCCTTACGAGGCGCTATTATCTCGAAAGCCTCTTTTATATCCTCTATTAAACCTGGCTCATACTCAATAGTAGTAAGAGCTCCTGTTGAACCAGAAACAAAAATCGTAGCTATGCCTTTTTTTAGAGAACTTTCCTTAAGGCAGGAATCTACCTTATCAGTAATGTCTATTATATCACTCTCGCCCTTTGATTTCAGTTTTATAGTTTTTGTTACAACGGACATAACAAAAAAATTAAAATTTAAAAACTAAAAACGCAAATTAAAGACTTAAAGATCTTAGCCCAAGATTTAATATTGAAAATACGTTAGTATCTACTTTTGATTTTTTAGTTTTGACTTTTTACTTTTTCTTGTAGGCGTCTAAATATGAATCGCAATAGATATTCTTATTAAGTAAAAGTTCGGCCGTAATCATAGCGTCCATAAGCTCTTTATCCATCGGGTCTACGATAGCGGCGTCCAATCCTTGAGCCTGAGCCATAATCAGAAAAGTCCTATTAATAAGACTGCGGTTTTCCGTGCCTTGAGAAACATTGCTTAAACCTACCACTGTCTTAGGAGGCGGGTTATACAAAAACCTGAATTCCCTTAGAGCTTCCAGGGCCTCGAGAGACTGGGGCTGGGCTACATTAACCGGAAGTACAATAGGGTCAATATAAAGCTCTTCTAAATTAAACCCTGCCTCGACACAAGAGGTAAGAATTGCCGCGGCATACTCGCTCCTCTGGGCTCTGTCTCTGGGAACGCCGCTTTTGCCGAGAGTAAGACCGATCAATCTTGCCTTGTACTGCTTGGCCATAGGAACAAAAATGTCTAGTTTTTCTTTATCGGCGGTAGATGAGTTTACCATTGCCTTGTTTTTGACTACTTTTAAGCCTTCCTCGATAACAGCCGGCTTTGTACTGTCAAGGCAAAGCCCTGCGTCAACCACTTCTTGAATTGTTTCAACGAGCCACTTCATAGCCTCCTGGGCGTCCTTGGCAGCCGGGCCGACATTTACATCCAGCATAGACGCTCCGCTGGCTACCTGTTTTTTGGCTAAATCCTGAATAACTTTTTTATCCCGCTCTTTTATGGCTTTACCTACATCTTTGTACATACCGTTGATTCTCTCGCCGATAACTAGCATCTCCACCTCACTTCTTTAGGTAGAAACCAGACTTAAATGCCAGATTCCAAAAGCAAATATCTTCTTCTGGTTACTGGTTGCTGGCTTCTGGTTACTTTTTCATCAGCTTATCAATAGTCTGATTTACAATCGATATTGCCTTAGGATGACGCATAACCAAGATGTCCGCTCCGCAGAGAAGCATGGAAGTAGCGGTGATTACTTCCCACATTAAACCGCGCTCTACTTCCGGGCCCCATTCCGGATGCTCGGCTTGAGGAGTCTTTGCCTCTTTAGCCCTCCAGGCCTCAAATCCCACAAAACAGATAAAAGGCATGGAAAGCATCTTATCCCCGGCCAAAGCCGCAAGGCGGGCTCTTTCCATAATCGAATAGGCGTATTCCATACCGTATCCTAAAGCCCCGATAGTAGGATTTATGGCAATCTTTTCTAAAGGAAAGCCCATATCAGAAATAAGTATATTTACCTGCTTGGCAATATTGATATCAATGGGCGACTCGGCAATAATGCTGTGACCGTCGGCAAGACAGGACGCGGTAAGGGTCTTGTAATTTTCCTGCGTAGCATCACCAAAGAGACAATTTTCTCCCTTAGCAGCCTCACTACACTTAGGAAGCACAAGGTTGTCTTTCTCGTCATTTCCCGAACCTAAAATAATCAAAGGTACGCCCACTGCCCCAAGAATTGCCTTAACAGTACTTGCCGCTTTATCAGGTGAAGCATCTCCAAAATCAGGATGGGTACTCTGAAGCTTAAGGCACAGGACTTCAGCCTTATATTCGTTGACGCACTTTTTCGCCCATTCCACGGGATTATCCAGAACACCGTTAAACGGTTCACTAAGAGCCTTCGGCCAATCAGGCGGTTTTGTATCCAGTATCTCCATAGCGATGACAGGCCTGTGAGGCATCTGACCGTCGCTGAAAAGATAGGGTAGGGTCGAAACTCCTCCTACAGTAAGCGTGGAACTGCGGCTGCCGCCTTCTTCCATACCGGAGCCTAACTTCAAAGTATTCACCTTATTCACCCATTTGTCTCTTATCAATTCTACAGCCATTGCTCATTATCTCCTTATTTACCTTTAATCTTAACCGTGGGAAATCTATTTAAATCCGTATGGGGAAAAAAGAGACTCGAGACATATTCATCCATATAGCTGGACTCGACACTTAGCTCGATATAGGTCATCTTCCTGGCGATATTCTCGGATTCATCCTTTGCTTGATACGATAGGAGAATCTCCCGTGAGCCTACCAGAGAGCTGTTGCCGATAAAAGAAAACCTCTCTCTTTCAAGATCAGGCAAAAGCCCTATAGCGATCGCCTTGTCTATATCAAGATAGGTCCCAAACCCACCGGCTATATAGAACTGCTCGACGTCTTTAAATTCCAAGTTCATCTTTCTAAGGAGTATGGAGCTTGCCGAATATATGGCGCCTTTGGAACGTTTCAGGTTATCCAAATCCTCCTCAGTAATGACTATGTCAAAGTCTACAGCCGCGTCTTTCTTAAAAACAAGGACAAATTCCCTGCTTTCGCCAGAACTGCGGAGCCTGGGCGAAGATATCTTTTCGGAAAATTTTCCGTTTCTGTCGATGATTCCGCTGGTCAAAAGTTCGGCTAAACAGTCGATATAGCCTGAACCGCATATTCCTTTCGGCTTTGCCTTACCGATAGTGATAACTTCCACATCATACGTATTCTTATCTATAGCAACTCTCTGAATAGCTCCCTCGGCCGCCCGCATACCGCATTTTACACCGCTGCCCTCAAAGGCCGGACCGGCTGAAGCAGCGCAGGAAACCATCCACTCTTTGTTGCCCAGAACTATCTCTCCGTTGGTACCTACATCAATGAGTAGGGTGAGTTTATCTGTCCGGTTGAGGCCGCAGGCAAGGACCCCAGCAGTGATGTCACCTCCTACATAGGTGCTTGTCCCGGGAACACAGGCCAAAAGCCCCCGGGGGTTTATTTTGATGCCGGCTTCCGCCGCTCGTATCACCGGAACAAAGTTAGCCGTTGAAACATAAGGCTCGCGTCTTATAAATTTAGGATCGACTCTTAAAAGCAAGTGTATCATAGTAGTATTACCGGCGCACTCCACTGCGTTTACATCGTTTAAATTTATTTTATTGTCATTGACCAATTCTTTAATTATCCCGTTGATATTATCAATTACCGCGTGGTGAAGCTTTTCTAGGCCTTCGCTTTCCGAAGCATAGACAATCCTGGTAATTACATCGCTTCCAAACGTTACCTGTTTATTGTAGGTGCCTTTCGTCCCCAGTATCTCTTTCGTATTAAGATCTACCAGCTGTCCGGTAACAGTGGTAGTGCCGATATCCAGAGCAATGCCGTAGTTTCTAACTGAAGTATCTCCCGGCTCAATAGAAACAATCTCTACTGTCTCATTTCGCTTCCCCAAAAGCGCTGTGACCTTCCAATCGCTCTCGCGCAAAAGCCTTCCCAATCTCTTTATATTGGTAAGACCTGCCTGCATTATTGGGATATCTCTATTCTTCCTGATCGCTCTATAGAGTCGTTCTAGATCGCTTATCGTATCACTAAGCGTAGGGGGCTTAAGCTCAAGATAAAGCTTTGTCGCCAGAGGGCTGGGCTTAAAAATCCCTTCCTCGACGGTCAATGCCGCCTTACCCAGATCAACTGCCTGGCTGTACATCCCTTTAAGACGCAGAAGTTTGGCGTCTTCATCGGAAATCTTATCCAGCTCAACACCTGATTCAGGAGGGACTTCCACTTCCACATCACTGTGGACAGTCGTCTGGCAGGCCAAAACATACCCTTTTCTTCTTTCATCAAGGGTTATGCGTCCAGAAGGTTCGGTCTTGAATTGTCCTCTTTTCACGATAACCTTACACCTGCCGCAGACTCCGTCCCCGCCGCAGCTTGAATTAATATAGACTCCGGCTTCTACAGCCACTGAAAGCAGGTCTCTTCCTTTATTTACTTCCAGAGTAGTGGGGTTGGGGTGCAAGAAGGTTACGATACAACTATCCTTATCCATTATAAATCTTCTTATGTGCTAGGTGCTAAGTTATTAATATTTATCTAGCACCTGGCACTTTGCGCCAGGTGCCTCTTAAAAATATTTACTCTCTATGAATTCTTTAAAGATCGAAGATAGGAAGGTATGCCGGCAGCCTCTTTAGGCCCGACTTTAACCTTCCAGCCTGATTCTTCTTCTAAAGGAGCGCTTAAGACAGCTACATAACCCGGTATAATCACTTCCTTATGCGAAACCTTATCCTTTATGCCGCACTCATTTAAAGTCTTGGCGATTGTCTCGGCCGTAAACTTCTCTGCTGCCCAGGCGGTGAGGACACTTAAGCCTTCGGCAAAAGAAGCGATTATATAGGCGCCGACCCTGCTTGATTCTACTTCTGACTCGACTGAATAATAACTTAAAGAAAAATTAGTGGTTACAAGCACCGGCGACTTATCGCTTACCTGGCCTACTTCATAAACCTTAGCCTCTACCTGGAGGGGCTTCTGGGGATCTGTAAATATATTCTGCCTTAGGGTAAGAATAGGCAAGACCTGCCAGGGCTCTACTCCTTTCATAATAACAATACTTGCGTATTTAGCTACATAACTTGCGGCCTCAGTTACTTCCTGATAAGGACAAGTAGAGGCGGTTATGGCTATTGTAGGATACCCCAAAGGTCTAAAAGTCTTCTTTAAGGCCAGCTTTCTTACCTGGGTAAGTTCCTGTATCTTTTTAGGTAAATCTTTATCCTCGCAGTCAAGCACCAAGTCTTCCACTCCTCTTGCGGTTATTTTCTCAACAAGAACCGCCAATTCATCAAGGGTCTGCGCCTTTACCGCTAAGGGAAGCGAACGTTCCTTGGCAAGCTCTGCCATTTTTTCGAAGTTATCCTTATCCGCCGCGTAAATTAAAGGACGTCTATCTTTTACAATATCCAGACCCTCTTTCATCACTTCTGGATTATCGCTCATTAGCACCAAACCTAAATCTGTCTGGGAGGAAACCCTTTTTACTAGCTCTACAAAGGTTTCCTTATTTGAGCTTGCGCATTTTAAAGCTATTAGATCCACCTTGATCTCTTGACCTACCCGTTCAAATTTTAATTTGTTTATGGAAGAGACTTTTTGGCTTACCTCGTCGCTGGTTAAAGTATCTTCGATTAAAAAACCGAGCCCTGTGGGATGATAAAAAGTCTCCTCGTGGCGGAACATGACTGTTTCGTTGCCCACTTCAAGCTTTTGGTCATCTTTTCCGATACTTACAAGCTTAATAGGCGGACGCGAAGCGCTATCAAGAGCAGCTTTGCCGGCTTCGGTAATACGCGGACATTTGCTTAAATCCACCTTCTTAGCGGCAAGCTGCATGGCAAAAGCAAGACAGGTGGGGAAACCACACTCTTTACAATTAGTCTTAGGCAAATGCTTGTAAATATCCAATCCTGATAAAGCCATATATCCTCCTTATATGTCTTAACCTATTGTCAAAATCTTAATCTTAATATTAGTAAGTCAAAACTCAAAAGGCAAAACTCAAAATTTCAAGTTAAAATCCAAAATTTTTAAAAATCCTGATATTTTAAATGTTTTTTAAAAGGCCTGAAGTCTTTAGTCTTAAGTCTATGGTTTATTATAATAATGCTTCCAAGCTTAATGCCGGGTGGCCTACTTTTTCTAAATGGGCAAGTAACTCCTCAGAGGTAGTGGCTTGCGTCTCGTCAGCGATTTTATTTATAAGGTCGGGGTCACCTTCTTCTTCGCATCTTTTCTTAAGTTTTTCACCCAGAGTCTCCTTAAGCTCCTTGGGCATCCAGACGACTCTTTTTAATCCTCCTTCAGCGGAGATAAATTTCTTGCTTACCAGATACAGCCTTCCCACGCCCATAAAACCCGGGGTCTGGGCCCCTCCGCCCACAGAGCCGGCTAAAGTAGAGAAGCTCATCCCGCAGGGAGTCATGCCGGCATATTCCCGGTTTACAACCATAAACCCGTTAGCTTCCGGTAAAATTGCTATAATACACTCAAAGCAACCGCAAGAAGTTTCAGGAAAAGTAACTATGGAATAACCGTGAAATCTCTCTAAGGTCTTATTTGACTTCTGATATACAAAATCATTTATGCCTTGCCATTCACCTCTTTTAGGATCAAGACACTCGCCCTTCTTAACCGGCTGATTAGGGCCTGAAGGATTGAGCTCAAATGAAGCCTTGGCATCAAGCCAAGTATAAGCCCCGCATAAACCTAACCGCTCAGGCTTAACAATACAAAGATGATTAGGCGCAAATGATTGACAAAGGGTGCATGAATAAAACGTATCCACGCTCTCATCAGTCATACCGGCCATTCGCTCATCGCGCTCCTGATAAGCCTTCTTTGCCTCTAATATTACTTTTTCTACGTCTTCCTTCTTAGTATAAATTGTTACCTGAACCTTATCAATAATAGCACCGAAGGTATCATGGAGCCTGGCGTGAAGAATAACCCCAAAATGTTTTATTTTAAATCCTTTATTCTTGGCGTCCTTACTTATCCGCATCCAGCACATATTGCGCTGGCCCATATGAAAAATACCCATGGCCTCGTTTAAAAAGGTATGGACTTGCCGTTCTAAAATTGGCTCAAAATCTTTCTGCATCTTTCGCCCGGCAACTTCCACTAAAATCCCTAAGGGCATGGCTGCGCCTTCCTTGCAGTCATCAACTTCAGGGCCGATAACTTCTATCTTTGCGTCTTCAACCTCATCCAGCTTCTTGCTGGTTACCCATTCAAAAGCCTCTGAATATTTGCCTCCGAACTGGCAGTACATCTGCTCGCGCCTTACCCGCTCGCCCTCAAAAGCGGCTGAATAGGAAACAGGAATAGGGATCTCAGACATCTTAACCTTTACTCCCCGGGTCTCTAAGCAGGTAGATACTACTTTCTTATAATCCAGCTCTTTTATCAGGTGTTCATAGGTGCAAATCCCGGTCGGCCGTATCTCAGGGATATCAGTATCAGCGATAATAGGAAATCCCATATTGATAGCGCCAGCGCCGGTGGCGTATTTTATATCGTCAAGCTCTCCCAGAGTAAGCCCAAAAGCAAAAACCCTGTTTTTGCAATATTCAAGACACTGACGGGCCTGACCTTTTTTAAGCCCTCCGAAGGTAAGAGCCGAGCGTATGGCCCAGTTTAAAGGATAAATACCGGTTATGGTATCTCTTCCGAAAGGAACAATATAGGTCTCCCAGCCCATCTCCACATTCTCCTCTAAGAGCTGATCAATGATGCTTTTACCTTTTGTGTTTGAACCCACAAAAGACATGATATTTCTCTTCTGGAATTCTCTTACTATCTCCACTGCGGTCTTATTATCAGGGGCGGCACCGAGAATAGCCGCAAAACCCGGCATGCGTCCGTCGACTAACTGGATACCGAAATTTCTCATCCAGGTATCAGTATAAAAACCTATACAATCAGATTGAGGCTCCTGATTATAAAGATAGCGCAAGGCAACGATCATCTCTTCCGCAAACAGGGCTGCCACGCCTGAATCCAAGGCATCTCCTAAATAGGGAAGCCAAAGACTTTCGCTGGGCTCATTATGCAAAAGGCTCTTGGCCTCGGATAAAACCAGGATCATGTCTTTAAGAGTCTTTACCTCCAGGCCCAGAAGTGCGTAAGCCAGGGGCAGGTAGAAGGCGGTTTCCGGAAAAGCCACCGTCTGGGTTTCACCTTTTTCCTTAATGGCTTTATGTAAAAAATCTTCCGCTTCTTTGACTAATATCTTCGCCCCGCGTATAGCTGAAGCAGCTACTATTTTAGACATTAAAAACCTCCGCTTTAAACCAATCTTCCTTCTATGGAAACACTCATACTGAAAGTTTTCTCTTTCTCGGGAATCAGGTCTTTTACCTGAGCGTACCCGAACCAATCTTCTAAGAGAAGATCTTTAATTTTTGATATGTCTATTTTTTCTTTTATTAAAGACAGATAGACCCCGGCATTAGTGAATCTTCCCACCCGGATAAAACCGACCAACTTCTTATCTTTTATGACCGCTCTTTTGTAAGTAGAATTTTCAGGGTCATTGACTGCTATTTCATCGAATCCAGCTTTACCTTCTTCGGGTATCCGGTGAATACCCAAAGAAACTACCGGCAGACCGAAAAACTCTACGGAATTTTCGGCCAGGGATCCATCATACGATGTCTTTTTCCCGGCCATGTTCAATCCGGCTATCCTGCCTTGCAGAGATGCGGCGCTCCATAAAGCGTTTATCGTAGTCTGACCTAAAGCCACGTCGTAGGTCTCGGCGCAATCACCGGCGGCAAAAATACCTTTAAGATTAGTCTCAAGATGCTCATTAGTCAATACTCCCCAATGTGTCTTTATCCCCGAATCTTTCAGCCAGTCCGTGTTCGCGGCCACGCCTTTTCCTACGACCACGATATCGCAGACGCGTTCCTGGCCATCGTCAAGCACCACCGACTCCACCTTGTCTTTGCCGACTATCTCTTTCGCGGCCAGACCGGTATGTATCAATATCCCGTTCTTTTCCAAATGCCTCCTTAATATCAAAGCCGCTTTTTCATCTATTACCTGGCTCATAAGGGCTTTCGACTTTACTATCACCTCAACATCCAAGCCTTGCTTAGCAAGCCCGTAAGCAGCCTTAAGCCCCACCAGACCTCCTCCTAAAACCAGCGCTCTCTTTGCGGTCTTAGAAAGTTTAAGCAAGGCCTCGGCGTCATCTAAGGTCCTGAACGTATATACCCCGGGTTTCTTTTCGCCGGGTAAACCTAAAGGCTTAGGATAACCGCCAGTGGCAAGCAATAATGTATCAAAGACGACCTCTTGCTTGTTTTCTAGAATGACTTTCTTTTTCTCAGGCAAAAGTCTAATAGCTTTTTTTCCCAATAAAGTATTTGCCTTCATCCTTTCGTAAAAATCGCCAGGGCGCAAAAATAAATCTTTCTTCTGCTTAAGCCCTGCTAGGTAGTACGAAATAAGGCAACGGCCGTAAACAGGATAGCTCTCATCGGAAATAACCGTTATCTGTCCTTTTTTATCTTGGGCTCTAATCGCTTCCAAAGCATTGAGGCCTGCCGCGCAATTACCGATTATTACGTAATTCATTTCTTTTCTTTGCTCCTCCCAATCCTCTCCTTAAACTCTTCCAATGTCCCAAGGAACAAACAACCCGTAGGACAAGCTTGAACACAGGCCGGCTCAGCGGTCTCGATACAAAAATCACATTTAAGACTTACCTTCTTATCTTTATCCATGATAAGGGCGCCGAAAGGACAGGACATAATACACATACCGCAACCAACACATCTATCCTTGTCGATGGTCACCATACCGGTCCGCTCATCCCTGGTGATTGCCGCGCTCATGCATGCCAATACGCAGGCCGGCTCGTCACAGTGCCGACATTGCAGAGGGTACGAACCCTCTTTGGTGACCTGCACGAAGACTCTCTTCTTGGGCCGGGGCTCCTCCCGGATTGCCAGGAATACATTTTTTTCCTGAGAATGGGCGACGGCACAGGCTATTTCGCAGGATTTGCACCCCACGCACCTGGCGATATCACAATAAATCCTTATCTGCGCATTGGTCTTTTTATTTTCCGCTTTTATCTTGGCCATAAGGTCCTACTTTCGTGGAAGAATCGGTCTTAAGCCTTTGTCGCGGCCTCAGGGGCCCGAGCATACATAAGAGGCGCCAGCTTCAAAGCCTGCCTTTTCTTATCGATGTGAGCTATCATCATCCGGGCTGCTTTAACAGGGTCTTGCTCAAAAGCAAACTTACCTCCCACGATATTCTCAAGTTCACCGGTTAGATAATCGGTCACCTTTTTACTTCCTAAGACCGGCAGGGGCGTACCAAACACAGTATACACACCGCTTCCTACAAAGTAGGAGCCGATGGAAACCGCTTTTTCACTCATCCATTCCGGAGCAGCGCCAGCCGCCGGAAGATCACTGATATCTTCGCCTAAGCCGCCTTCGGCGACTACAGAAGCAAGAATAAGTAGTATCCTGGAATTATCGACACAGGAACCCACATGCAATACCGGCGGAATCCCCACTGCTTCACATATTTCACGCAAACCTTCACCTGCGTATTCAAGAGCGCTCTCAGGGGTAAGAAGCCCTTCTTTAGCGCAAGCGATAGCTGAGCAGCCGGTCTGAACAACCAAAACATCGTTCTTTAAGAGCTCCTTAACCATAGCAACATGAGCCCAGTCATGTTTTATATTAGGATTATTGCAGCCTACTACACCGGCTGCTCCTCTTAACCTGCCTGAAATTATAGCGTCATTTAATGGACGTAGGGTAAAGCGGTATTTCCCGCCAAGGATTCGAAAAGCATTCTCTGTGGTAAATCCAGCGACTAAACCTTTGATCTCAGGAGGGATATCCACTCGCTCTTTGACTCTGTTTTTGTAATTCTCCACGCCGAGTCTTATAATCTGCTTGGCGATTTGAAAAGCTTTCTCTTCCTTAAATTCGATGTGTTCTACGCCAGGGAATTTGCATTTCGGCGAAGTAGTGACGAGTTTCGTATGGAAGCAATTAGCCACGCTGGAAAGCGCCGGCATAATACACTGGACATCGACCATCATAAGTTCTACCGAGCCTGTTAAAATAGCTAATTCTTGCTGCAGAAAATTACCCGCCGAAGGAAAACCATGCCGCATTAACAACTCATTAGCCGTACAACACATACCCACTAAATTTATCCCCTCTGCGCCGTATTTCTTCGCCAAGTCCAACAACTCTTTGTCTTTGGCAGCATCGGCAACCACATCGGAAAGCGTAGGTTCATGGCCATGAACAACAATATTAACCTGATTTTCTTTTAATACACCTAAATTAACTGTCGCTCTAATCGGTTCAGGCGCGCCAAATAAAATGTCTGAAAGTTCGGTAGCAATCATTGAACCGCCCCAACCGTCGCCAAGCGCGGCTCTTAGCCCATGATTAATTACGTTTTTATAATCGTTGTCAACTCCTATATGGGTCCTGTGCATTATCTCAACGATCTCTCTGTCGATACCCCGGGGCATCATACTGAACTTCCTCCAGATAGCCTGTCGTTTCGCGGGAGCAAGGCTTGTATACTTTAATTCCCCATGCTGCTGGCCGAACTCGGAAAGACACTTGTCTCCTAATTCCTGGCCTATACTCTGGGTATCTTTGCCCGCAATATCTATTCCGTAAACTTGCGCTGTCTTTTTAAGCTTCTGGGTGCCCTTTAAATGATAATCGTGGGCCTGGCCAGAAGCCGCCAGGATCAATGCATGGGCAATATCGCGGCCGTGATCTGAATGAGCCGCGGCCCCGGAAGCGATCATCCTCACGAAATTCCTCGCCACAATAGTATCGACCGAAGCTCCGCAGATACCGGTCTGGGGACCCTCTCCAAAAGGATCTATTCTGCAAGGACCCATATTACAAATCTTACAGCATATCCCCAGCTCCCCGAAGCCACACTGCGGCTGCATTGCATCGTATCTATCCCATACGATATCTATATTTTCATCCTGAGCCTTATTTATCATCTTTTGACTTGCCGGATCATAGGAACGTTCTTCTGCTTTAGCCATATTAATCTCCTTTGCTTGATCGTTGTTTCTGCTTATAACACTAATTTACGCGAATCAAAGGACGCTAATTTTCGCGAATACTATTAGCGGTAATTTCTCATACACTCGCTGTAATTTACGTCCTAATCTGTAATCTTCTTAAAGACCTAGCTCATCTAAAAGCTGGGGAACGTATTTATCCCAGCCTAAAGGCATTATATGAACGCCTTGACATAAAGGCTTTAACTGCTTTATAAGACGGGCGGCTATTTCAATAGATTTCTTTGGCCTGTCTTCTTTGGAAACCGAAGACATCTCGTCGATTAAGTCTTCGGGCACGTTTACTCCGGCAACGTTCTTATTCATAAACTTAGCCATGCCGGCTGATTTTAAAAGTACTATACCGGCAAGCACCGGAACTTTAAGGTGTTTTACCTTATCCATAAAATCGGCAAATCTATCCGCTTGGTATACAGCCTGAGTCTGAAAGAAGCGGGCGCCGGCTTGAACTTTTTTCTCCATCTTTATAATCTGAGGCTCAAGGGGCTCGGCTCCGGGAGTTACCACCGCACCTAAGAAAAAACTGGGACTTGACTCTAAGGGGTTTCCGACCATATCCTTGCCTTCGTTCAAACCCTTAGCTGCTTGAAGCAACTGCACCGAATCAAGATCATATACAGGCTTGGCCTGAGGATGATCTCCTAAAACAGGATGGTCTCCGGTAAGGCACAATACATTTTCAACCCCCAATGTATAAGCGCTTAAAAGATCCGACTGCAAAGCCAGTCTATTGCGGTCACGGGTAACCATCTGAAAAACCGGTTCCATGTCTTTTTCTTTAAGAAGAGCGCAAGCCGCCAAAGAACCGAATCTCATTACTGCCGATTGATTGTCAGTTACGTTAATCGCGGCGACTCTTCCTTTGAGATGCTCTGCTTCAGCTAAACACTCCTTAATATCTACTCCTTTAGGGGGACCGATTTCAGAAGTGACGACAAACTCACCCTTATCTAATTTTTCCTTAAGAAGACTCATTCTTACACCTTTCTCTTCTAAAAAAATCAATAAATTTTCAGGATTTTTTGGATGGATAGACTAGAATTATCCTATGCTAAATATTGAATTTTAACACTATAAGTATTATAAGTCAAGCGAAGACTGGACTTACGCAGATAAGCGAACTTAAGCTCGGTCTTCGCTTAACCCAACGCTTATTTCTACCGTATTTTCAGTTAAAATAAGTGCTGGTTCAAATTTGCAGGCATCCTTGAACCTAGGCTTTACTTTTACTTTGTTCCGCAAATCCTCCCCTCGCTGAAAAGACTTTGACAATTCGTTTTTATCCTATTAAAATAGGACACTATGACCACCAAAGAAAACAACTCAAATCCCCCTACCGTTAAAGAAATTCCCGCAATTTGGCTGCCCGGTGCAGGCTGTACAGGATGTTCGGTATCGGTACTTAACGCGGTAAGCCCTAAGATTAAAAATTTGCTGCTTGATGAAATCGTACCCGGAACTAAGGTAAGTTTGCTTTTCCATGCCACTATTATGGCCGGCCAGGGAGAAATGGTAATTGAAGTATTAAAAGATACCCAGAAAAGAAAGAAAGGTAAATACCTTTTAATCGTGGAAGGCTCTATACCTACGGCTGAAAAAGGAAAATACGGGACTCTGGGAAACCTTAAAGGTAAACACGAAACTATCTTGGGAAGCCTTAAGGAGCTGGGAAGCAATGCTCTGGCCGTAATTGCCCTGGGCGCCTGTTCCTCTTACGGAGGAATACCAGCAGCCCATCCAAACCCTACCGGATGTAAAGGCGTGAAAGAAGTCTTTAAAGAAAATAGTATAGAAACGCCGGTTATTAATGTTCCCGGATGTCCGCCTCATCCTGACTGGCTCTTAGGCACTATCTCGAGTCTACTTTTAGGAAGAATGCCGGAACTTGATGACGTTGGACGGCCCAAACTTTTTTACGGTACGCTCATACATGAAAACTGTCCCCGCAGGGCTGATTTTGATAAAGGAAAATTTGCCAAATACCCCGGCGATGAAGGCTGTCTCTACCAGGTAGGCTGCAAAGGCCATTACACCTACGCTGACTGTGCCTTAAGGCAGTGGAATAACGGGGTTAACTGGTGCATAAAAGCAGGCTCGCCCTGCTTAGGATGCGTTGAGCCGGAATTTCCCGATTTAACCTCGCCCTTTTATGAAAAAATTACCACGGAGGACATAAAGTCGTGCATCACTACAAATACACAATCGACCCGATAACCCGGATAGAAGGCCACTTAGGAATCGAAGTAACCGTAGATAAAAATGTTATAAAGGAAGCTAAAAGCTCGGGAACTTTATTCCGGGGCTTTGAATTGATCCTAAAAAAAAGAGACCCCAGAGACGCAAACCGTTTAAGTCAAAGGGTCTGCGGGGTCTGCCCGGCGGTCCATGCCAAAGCCTCGGCCCTTTGTCTTGACGACGCTTTTGGCCTAAGCGGAAAAATAACTCAAAACGCAAAAATCATCCGCAACCTCATCCTCGGCTCAAACTTTCTGCAATCCCATATCCTGCATTTCTACCACTTAGCTGCCCTTGACTACGTAGACGCAAAAAAAGCCGTGGGAGATATCGCTCCTTTTACTCCCCGCTACGAAGGAGATTACCGCCTGGATAATAAGATAAACCAACAAGCAACAGCCCACTATATGCAAGCCTTGGACATACGGCGCAAAAGCCATGAGATGCTGGCAATTTTTGGAGGAAAGATGCCTCACAATGTAGGTATTATTCCCGGCGGAGTCACTGAAAAACCGACTGAAGATAAAATTACTAATTTCTTATGGCGCTTAAATGAAATCCGTGAGTTCATTGACAATTGCTATATACCCGATGTAATCGCTGTTGCCAAAACCTACGGCGATTACCTAAAAATCGGCAAAGGCTGCGGAAACCTTCTTGATTACGGGGGATTTGAAATTAACGCAAATACATTTTTTAAACCAGGGGTGGTATCTGCGGGCTTGGAACTCTCAGAGTTGAATGCGGAGAAAATAACCGAAGACGTAAAATATTCCTGGTTCTCCGACCAGACAACCGGACTTCATCCTTCCCGATCAGAAACTGTACCCCAGACCGAGAAAAAAGATGCTTACTCATTCATTAAATCTCCCCGCTATGACGGCAAAGTAGTTGAAACAGGACCTCTTGCCCGCATGGTAATTGGATACCTGCAGGATAAACCTCAAATTAAAAACCAAATTGACAGTCTTCTTTCTGAGCTTGATATCGCGGCTCAAGACTTATTTTCTGTAATGGGCCGCCATGCAGCCCGGGCAATAGAAGCTAAATTAGTTGCTGATACCATGGCCGAATGGATAGTTAAGTTAAATCCCGACGAAAAAGTTTTTAGCGGATACCAGCTGCCGGAAACAGCCCAGGGAACAGGTCTTACAGCAGCCCCCCGGGGAAGCTTAGGCCACTGGATATCGATAAAAGATTCTAAAATAGAAAGATACCAGATAATAAGCCCTACTTCCTGGAACGCCTCGCCCAAAGACGATAAAGGAAATCCCGGCCCTATTGAGCAGGCCCTTATCGGGACAGAGATTAGAGATAAAGAAAATCCTTTCGAGGTAGTAAGGATAATTCGCACTTTTGACCCTTGCCTTGCCTGTTCCATGCAGTTGATTACTCCCAAGGGTAAAAAAATCGGAGAGTTCGAAGTTGTATAAAAAAGTTGTAATCTTAGGTCTGGGCAATATCCTCTTAAAAGATGAAGGGATCGGCGTCCATATTTCCGAGGAACTTACGAAATTGCGTCTTGGCGACAATATCGAGATTATTGACGGCGGAACCGCAAGCCTGGACGCGCTTATCCAAACAGCAAATTTCGACAAACTAGTTATTGTTGATGCTCTAAGGGCCGGTAAAAAACCGGGGACTATATATCGTTTCAACAGCCACCAGCTGCATGCGCACCTTGATTCAAGGAAACTGTCCTTGCATCAATTTAGCCTATTGGAAGCTTTATCAATAACTGAAAAAACAGGAAATTTACCCAAAGAAGTTATCTTTATAGGAGTTGAGCCTGAAAAAATAGACTGGGGCCTGGAAGTAAGTAAGTCTGTAAAGGAAAAAATACCGGAAATTATAAAGTTAGTGACCCAGGAACTACCCAATTAGTTTTTTTAGAAACTAATTGAATGACAAATTACAAATCCCAAATCCCAATAGATTTTGGATTTGGGATTTTGGATTTACTTGGGATTTGGTAGTATTGGAACTTGGGATTTGATTTATCTGCCTGCTCGCCTCTTGGCGAAACCGAGGGCCGACAAGTAGGGTAAACGACGAAGAAATGCTTTACACAGAAAAAAAACCAATAGCTGAAATACTAGAGCTGCTAAAGGGAAGTAGGAATATCTTTTTAGTGGCCTGCAACGGCTGTCCTGAAGCCTGTGAAACCGGCGGAAAAGCAGCTTTAGAAGAAATAGAAA
The DNA here is from genome assembly GCA_016932855.1 of Candidatus Omnitrophota bacterium. Classification (GTDB taxonomy): domain Bacteria; phylum Omnitrophota; class Gorgyraeia; order Duberdicusellales; family Duberdicusellaceae; genus JAFGCB01. The sequence continues at coordinate 53,555 of JAFGCB010000016.1, forward strand.
AAGAACTTAAGACGAACGCAAAGACCGTTAGCGGAAGCGTTCTAATTGATTTTCTCTGCAATAAAATGCTGGTTACTACCCGGCTTTTCAGATGCAGCCAGCAAATAAACCAGGCTGATTGTATTCTGGTGCTTTCCTGCGGTATAGGCGTTCAAGCTGTATCAAGCATTCTGGATAAACCCGCCTTGCCTGCACTAGATACAATCTCTATGGGCGGCTTTCAAGGATTATGGCCCTCAAGCGAACGCTGCGAAGAATGCGGCCAATGCTACTTGGGACTAACAGGAGGAATCTGTCCGATTACTTTTTGCAGTAAAAGTCTCTTGAGCGGGCCTTGCGGCGGCACTAAAGACGGTAAATGCGAAGTCGATTCCGACCGCGACTGCGGCTGGCATCTTATCTATGAAAGGCTGAAGAAAATAGGAAAACTGGATGTTTTAAAAAAACCGGCTAAACCCCGAAATTACCAAAGAATGCTTACCTCCAAAGAACTGCGGAAAAAAACCTTCTACGACATAGAAGAATAAAGCCTCGTTTTAATAAAACCATAAAACGATAAGCAAAAGCTTCTGACCTTACCCTAACAGTGAGCTTATTACCACAAAGCCGCCTTTACCAAAACCCTGACAGGGTTTTTCAACCGACTTCATTTTACCGGGTAATTCAAACAAGGTTTGATAATAAGAAAATGTATTGAATCCGGCTACTTTGAGCAAATCCTTTAATTCCTCGACTCCGAAAAATCGAGCCTGTTTATAGAATAGGCTTTTCTTTTTCCGATAAAATCTACCCAAGAAGCTGTCTTTATCTATTATGCCCAGGATTACCCTTCCGTCTTTTTTTAAGACCCGACCGGCCTCCTGTAATACCTTCAAGGGATTATCGACAAAACATAGAGTTATGATAATCGCCGCATAATCAAAGGTATTATCAAAAAAAGGCAAGCCTTCGCCAAAACCAAGACATACATTTACGCCCCGTCGCCTGGCTATCTTAAGCATATTCAAAGAAGGGTCTACCCCAATGGCAATCTCTAAAGAAGCGGCAAATCTGCCTGTTCCTACCCCGATCTCTAAACCCCTTCCTGGAGGTATTGCTTTCCTCAAAGCCTCAATTTCCGAGAAATAGGCAAACTTGTTATTATCGTACCAGTAATCATATTTCTTGTAATATTTATTAAACAGAGCTTTCACAACGGTAAATTCCTGCTAAAGATTTAAATTCAGCCTCGTTTGCCTCAAGCTTTAAGTTACGGGGCCTGCTCCACTTAGAATAGTCTTTCGGCTCTCGGAATTTATACATTAAATCCAGTTTATTAATATTCTTTAACCTTTCATATATTAATTGCCAGCCGCAATCCTGGTCTCTATCCACTTCGCACTTACCATCCTTTGCACCGCCGCAGGGGCCGTTTAAAAGGCTTTTCGTACAAAGGGTTAGAGGGCATAATCCGCCGGTATATTCTACAATACATTCACCGCATAAAGAGCAATACTCCGTAATATAGTCATCATTGACTGTCTCGCCGCCGAAAATCGTGTCGCACCCGGGATAAACATTACCTGCGTCTGTTGCATCCATAACAGTATGTATGCCCTGTCCGCAGGCTAAAACTAAGAAAGAATCGGCTGCCCGGGTCTCTTGCTCATGTTCTTTATTAAGCAGCTTCTTGGCTACCGACAGCTTACAGAGAGAAGAACCGCTGGCCGTAGCTGCGTAACCGGTAACCCTTACACCTTTGTTTTCCAAGCGGGACTTCATTGCCTTGGCTTGCTCCTCTCCGCCGGAACGGCACTTCTCGGCACAATTACCACAACCAACAACAAATATTTTTTCTCCCTTTTTCAAAAACCCAACTATTTTGTCCAATGGCTTCTGTATTGTAGCATGCATAAATCTTCTCCTTTTTTTTATCTACACCTTAACCATAATAATAATTTAAAAGTCCAAATCTGACCACCGACCATCGTAGAATATTTTCAGATATTTATAAAATTCTCTATCCATAGCATCCCTTTTTACGTCCTTTTCTTTAAAAGAATGTCTCTAGCCGGGGCAGTAACTCATTAAGATATCATTGACATGGCTTATCCTTTTAAATATTTCTTCGCATTCTTTCTTCTTTTCATCTCTGCATTTATTCAAATGGTATTCATGCGTTAGTCGGCGGCAAGCTTTCTTCTTTTACTCTTTATTGCCGCTATTTTTAATTTATCCTAAAGGGCAGGTTCCTGTCGGGCAATTGTTTGAGCTAAATGAGCTGGATTTACCCATACTAAATGCTGCATAAGTCTTCTCGATATTTTTGCTCTTACACTTTTTGCATTTAAGCTCCGTTTTTTCAGCCGTAACCCCAATTAACAAATCAAATTTTTCACCACAATTTTTACAAATATAAGTATACAAAGGCATATCGCAACTCCCGATTATTATGAACTAACCGTTTCCAATAATAAATTTTTGAATCTATCTAATGAGATTCCGCACGGCTCGATAGGAAGCCTCATCCAATCAGCAAATTCCAACACCTGTTGAGGGTGCTCCTGGCAGTACCTGTCAAAAATCCCTAGGGGATCTAAAAGAATCGCTTTATCGTGCTGGGGAAAGGTTTCATTGGCCTTGCCCTTATCCCAGTCTTTAAAGATTATCTTCCAATGTTCCATCCAGCCCCATGAGAGCCAATATACTTTCTGTCCGCCGCTTATATTTTCTCTCTCATCGGGGCTAACAAACATGTCAATACAGTTTTTTGCTTTTATTCTTACAGCGGAATTTACACTTTCCTGAATTATTCTTTCTATGTCCCGGGCAGGATCTTTAATATCAATATAGCATCTGTTTCCGTAAATAACTATAATATTTTCCGAATATTTTTTTGCATTATTAATTTGTTTTTTAAGCTGTCCCTTGAGTTCACTGGGCACCTCATGCAAACCAGGCGCAGTATATAAAATCTTATCGGCGTTTAAAAATGCTGTCTGATTTAAAAATGCAAGCTCCCTGCGTAATGTACCGCAGGAAACAATGCTATACCCTTTAAAACCTGTTTTTCTATCCATCTGCTGACTGCGATTTTTCTAAAGGGTGTGTCGGGGCTGTAATCTTTTCAATCTGTTTGCTAAGATATTTGTCGATAACGTCACTTACTATGGAATTTTCTTCTGCCCTATATATATCAACAAAATTCTCCTTTAGCATGTAAAAGGATATTTCCCCGATACGGGAAGTAAACAATACGTCTAACTTGTATTTGATGACGGCTTTTATGACTTTTATTCCTATATGTTTTGTTTCATGCAAGAATTCGTTATAATAAAAATCTTCGATTTCCGGAGTGCCGTCAGTAAGTTTAAGAATAATATAATACGGTGCCCGGCCAAAATGGCCGTGGACTTTCGAGCCTAAGCCATTCATATCCTTAACCGGAATAATCGCCGAAACAACCTGCTTTCTTGAAGGTTCAACATGCATAAATACGGATTCGACATTTTTATAATTTTTTATTATAAAGTTTTCTGTTTTATGTGCAAGTTCGTGCGCCCGGTACAAAGCAAGCGTAGGTGAAGTCTGAATTTTACACTCCACCATTTTAAAAGGGCCCGATTGGCGAATTTTAACCTCGCTTTTTCCCTTAACGCCGTATAGTTCGTTTATCTTTTCTTCAATTTCATATTGTAATTCAGGGTCTAAATTAGCGTCCATTAAGGCAAGTAATGCTGTCCATGCATTTTTGACGCCCAGCTTTACAACAAGAAATGAAATCAAAATTATAATAATTCCTTCTACGTAGGGAATCCTAAAAAATGCAAGCAAAATTCCTATCAAAACAACGACCGAAGTAAAAATATCAAGAAATGACTCTTGAGCGTTTGCAAGAAGCGATTGAGAGCCTATGGCCTCACCGATTTCTTGTTCTTTTCTGGCAATAAAGAATGCAGCCATAATAGACGCTAGACTTGCTGAAACCGGTGCAAAAGGAAATTCCTGAACCTCTTTTAGGAAAAAGAGCTTTTCATACCCACCTTTTAAAATCTCCCAACCAGCCCATAATATTACTATTCCGACTATAAGAGTAACTAAAGTCTCTGCTTTAAACAAGCCATAAGGGAACCGAGCGCTTTTCTTCTTGGAAGCCAACCAAAGGCCAAAGCCCGAAGCAAAAATAGCCAGAATATCGGCACCACTATGGAAAGCATCGGCTATAAGGATTTGGGAACCGAAAAGATGCCCTATGGCACCTTTGGCTACTGCTAAAAGGAAAGTTACCCCTGCCGCGATAAAGGCTGTTTTCTGTCCTCGTCTTAATCCTCTGGTAGTTTCTCTATCAACTTCCATGCCAACCTTAAATTCATCCAATTATTCTGAAAAAAACTGGCGCGTCATCGGCACGCCGCATTTTGGACATCTGGTCTGAAAACAAGGAAGGCCCAATTTGTGAAACACGGTTATTCCGCAATTAGGGCAGATACAATTCTCCGGCTGTCTTCTTCGTCCCAAAGGTCCAAACCATCCCCTGCGTCCTCTTCTTCCCGGAAAACCTCTTCCTTGGCCTCCGCCTCTTCCTTGGCCTCTTCCGAATCCAAATGGCATAACAATCTCCTTCTCTAAGAATAATTTTTATTGTCTATTAAACCTCAATAATCTCACCGACATTTACGCTGATAAAATCTTTCCTATATTTATTCTTAAATATTTCTTGAGCTTCATATCCGCTACAATGGGTTGGAGCTGTTTTTTCCACGCCAAGTCTTATGAATTCATCAACAATAAGTTCAACTTCTCTTTTATCTTTATCCACAAGGTGAAATCCCCCCAGAACCGTATAAATACTTTCTTTTGGAAAATTCCCTTTTACTGTCTTTAATATTTTGACAATGCCCGGATGGGCACAACCGGTAATAATAGAAACTCCTTTATCAGTTTTAACTACCAACGCCTCCTCAGGCATATATTCGCCTTTATATTTACCTTCTATTTCACCGCTGACAAAAATATCTTTTGCAATTTCAGTAACTTTTTTTGCTTCTATAAGCTTGCCTTTTAATCTTTTAACTTTTTCCTTAAATTCCAAACTGAAATTAGGACATCCATAAACCAAAAGACCCTCTTTCTTTCTTAATAATTCCCATAGACCTCCGGTATGATCCCAGTGATCATGAGAAATAACCACAGCCTCTATACTAGCGCTATCAGCATTTAAAATCCTCATATTCTCCAAAAGCCAAAAGCCGTTTTCTCCTGTATCAAACAATATCTTTCCATCAACCAAGAACGAAACTCCCCAACCTACATGCAGCTTCTTGTTTTTATTATCCTTGTCAAAAAGAATCTTCACCTTCATCTTAGAACCTCTCTATATTCTTCCATCCCTATTTTTAAGCAAAGTGGCTATTGTAGTTTCAGCAAGGACCCTATGTAGTCTTTTTTTAATATCTTTCATATGGGCCATTAGCACGCAGTCATCAGGATAGGGACAAATATCTTTTTCCAGCAAACAATCCATAATATCTATTCTACCCCTAAATATCTTTATTATATCTATAAGACGCAACTTAGAAGCGGGCGTATTCAAAACAAAACCCCCGCCTTTACCTTTTAAAGATTTCAATATCTTTTTTTTGCTTAAAATCTGTAAAATTCTTCTCAAAAAAGCCCTACGCATTTTCAATTTATTGACCACCTCGCTCACAGAAGTATTCTTATACGGCCTTTGCGCAATATACAACAGAGACCTTATTGCGTAATAGATATTTTTATTTATTAACCTCACTATATCTCTGTATTTTTTCTATTATTTTTCTGTGAGATGAAAATGGTATAACAGGCAACTCTTTCTTGTTGAAAAATTTAGCATCTCTCAATTCACTGTTTAATGATAGGTAATCTTTGGAAATTTTAACCATATATCCAATAACGAGAACTGAACCATATTCTCTTGTTTTTTGAATATAAACACCGATTAATCTTTCAATCTTGCCTCTTAGGCCTGTTTCCTCTTTTAGCTCTCTTAAACAAGCGCTCTCAGGCGCCTCACCGAATTCAACAAACCCACCGGGTAAAGACCACTTATTTATACCCGGTTTGAGATTTCTCTTTACTATAAGAACTTCTCCTTGTTTATTCTCTACCAAAGATACCGCCACTGGCAAAGGATTTTTATAATATACCCAACCACACTTTTGACAAATCAACCTTTTTCGACCATCTATCGTTTTTTTGAGTAAATAATGCCTGCATAAAGGACAAAATTTAAATGTGCGCACTGTTATTTCTTCCTTACCCCTATTTCTACAATCCCAACTTACCGCTTATTTCTCGCATCGCATCCAAGCATATAGCAACAAAATCTTCGGGCGATAGACCGAATTCCTGACAAGCTTCTATCTGCTGCCGATTTACTCCCCGGGCAAAACTTTTCTCTTTAAAGCGATTTAAGACAAATTCTGTATTTAAAGCTTCTAGTTTTTTCTGCGGGTGCATTAAACAAGCAGCAACAATCAAGCCTGTTAAAGGGTCAACGCTGTATAACGCCTTCGCCATTAAGGTCTTTCTTTCAATGTGTCCGGGATGGCCTTTTATTGCTTCTAGGATTTGACTATCTATATCTTCTTTCTCCAAAATTTCGGCGGTAACGAACCCGTGTCTTGGAAAATCATCTTTGGTATCCTCATAATCCATATCGTGGAGAAGGCCGGCTAACCCCCAAAATTCTATATCTTCTCCAAATTCCTTAGCCAGTCGCTTCATACAGGCCTCAACCGCTAAACTGTGCTTTACCAGATTTTTATTCTTAAGTTTCGATTTGAGACGTTCTATAGCTTCGGATCTGTTCATGTTTGAATTGTCCTTATTTGAACTAATCTTTAAGACATTTTCTGCCCAAGGATGTAAACAGCCTGAAATTTAAACTAGGCCTTTATTTAATTTACATCCCTAAGCCTTAAATACTTCGTCCAATATATCGGTTATCTGTTTTCTATTCTGAATACTGCTTGTTGCCTTAACGACTTTCCCATTTTTGAAATAAACAGTAAAAGGTAAACCCATAAAGAAAGAGCATTCCGGCAAGTCCCTGATAAAAGAAGCGGCCGGAATATCAAAATCCATGTCTCTAAACTGAATATGCGGATATTCCACCTCCAATTTCTGCATGATACCAAAAACGGGAATGCACATCTGTCCCATTCTCCCGCAACAAATCATGACATTCTCATTGGTTTTAAGTAACTCCTCAATTTGCTCACGACTCTCTATGTGCTTAAGATTCGTATTTAACATTGCCGCACCCCCTATTGTTTTTTAAGCTGTTTGAAAAACTCGCGAGGATTTTCATGCAGGCCAAGTATTGTATATAGAATTTTTATCGAAAAAGTCCTTTTCCTCGATTTCTACCTCTTTCCCTATATCAACCAAAACCGCCTGCCCTTCTAAAAATACCTCTGTCTATAAAAGATAAGACTGAACTTTCGGAAAAACGTATATCACTCTTTGATGGACTAAAACTAATTATCCCCGAAGATTAAAATCTATACAAGCTCCACAACCTTTACATCTATCACCATCAATCCAAGGCATTTAGCATTTCCTAAAATTTAATATATGACCTTCATTGTAATATTCATCGTGCAGGAGCCTTTTTGAAAATTTATGCTGGAGAATAAAACCTGTCTCCTCTACCTCCTCTATGATCCTATCTAAATCAATGTTAGCCAACTCCATCAAAGGGTGATCTTTTTTATAATGCTTAGGATAAACCGAGAAAAGACCTTCTCTCTTTAACGCTCTATAAACCTCACTGTAAACTGCTTTCCTTTCTTTTCTATTTCCGTAATGAATAACATCATAACACAAAACTACATCAACAGATTCGTCATCTAAGGGGACTTTTGAGCTTTCGCTTATTACCTCAATATTTTTTATTTTTTCTTGTTGTATTAACCTCTTCAACTTATCCAATACGCCCCTATCATTATCTAAGGCATATACTTTCCCATCTCTGCCCACTGCTTTTGAGGCGGGAATCGTATAATGCCCCTTGCCTGAACCAAAATCTAATACAACCTGGCCCTTTTTAAGGCCAATTTCCTGTAAAAACTTTACTCCATCCAGCTCTATCCACTCCTTAACATCTTCTTTCATCTCAACAAAGCTCTTTAAAAACCAGCTCTGGAATGAAGCTCCGCAGGCTAAAGCCTGCGGTTGCGCTTCGCTTTCGCTCGCGGAACCATCCCAAGCGTAGTCGAAGGATGGCTTGCCGTATTTAGCTTCTTGCGGAGCGGAATCCCGTACCTGCTTTGCATCCCCGGCTTAAAAGCCGGGGCTTTACCGCGCGGGATAAAAATTTATTTGCTATACAGCTTTTCAAAGGCTCTTTCAGCCGCTAAAGCTATTGGTTCTTTGCCGGGGTCTGGAGACAGCTCTGGTTGACCAGCGCATCTGAAAGTAGCCAAATCCAAAGCCTTTAAGCCGCAACGTATTGCCAAGGCAATTACATCAATATATTTTACCGGACATTCAGCATCACTGACTATCTGCCCACCTATTAATCGTTGATCTGTTTTATCAAATATGAGTTTCACAATATAGGGCTTTCGCTCCCGCATCATAGAATGTTTGCTGGTAGACTCTTGCCTTACTGCAACCACCTCAATACCTTCTTTTTCAGCCTTTGATTCGGTGATGCCCGCTCCGGCAATAGATTTATCGAAGAATTTGGTAGAAAAACTATTAATTAAAGGCGGAAACTTTACCTGGAAGCCTAAAATATTCTTGGCTATAACTCTGCCGGAAATCACAGCATTCGGACGCAACTGACCAAGCGTCGGTTTACCGGTAATATGACTTTGATATTCTATAAGATCTCCTCCTGCGTATATATCGGGATCCGAAGTCTGTAAATATCCGTTAACCTTTAAGCCAAGCTTGCCCAGCTTTAATCCGGCATGTTTAGCTAATTCAACATTACAGCGGGCACCTACAGAGATAATAACCATCCTTGCATTTATCTCTTCACCCGAAGCTAAAGTTACGCTTTCCACGCTATCCTTTCCATTAATCGCTGTTGCTTTCTGATTTAACTGCAGTTGTACTCCTTTCTCCTTCATGTAAACCTGCACTTCTTCGGCCATATCCGGATCTAAAATACTTGGCATAATATGTCCAAACATTTCAACAACTGCAACTTTTAATCCCTGACGGGAAAGCAGATAGGCCTTTTCAACTCCTATTGCTCCAGCGCCCAAAAGAACAACATTCCTTACCCGTCGGGAATTTAACCAATGAAGAATATCAACTGCGTCACCGCTTGTGCGAAGAGTAAATACCCCGGATAAATCAACTCCTGAAACATTAGGCATGACGGGCTTGGCGCCAGTCGCTAAAACGAGCTTGTCATAGGGATAGGTATTTCCGTCAGCTGTCTTAACTATTTTTATTTCTCTATTTATTTCTACTGCTGCTACACTTACCAGTTTTATTCCCTTTTCCGTAAATATGTTATCGTCCTTATAGGAAGAATCAACCATCACGTCGCCACAACAGATATAAGGAGTCGCGCATCTTGTCAATAAACCTTTTTCGTTAGGTTCCCGGATTATAGTTACTTCAAGAGAAGATTTCAGCTTTTTTAGCGTCAAAGCGGCTAATGCGCCGCATCCGGAACATCCAATAACAACTACTCTTCTTACCTGATGCACTTCGTTCTCCTAACTTTATTATCTTTTACAAACACCGTCATCTGAGCATGGCGGCTTATCGCAACGTTCGGCTCTGCCACAGCAGGTTCTGTCTGAAGAACTATTATATTTGTAGTCTGTTGCATAAAAGCCTTTTCCTTTAAAAATCACTCCCACCCCCGCACTGATAAGCCTTTTGACTTCTTTGCCGCAGTGGGGACATTCCTTAAGGGGCTCTTCGCTCATTCTTTGAGATTTCTCGAATTTATAACCGCAAAATTCGCACAGATATTCGTATATCGGCATCTTCTACCTCAGCGCTTTTACTTTAAATTTCAACGACTGCCAAAATGACAAATAATCAACAATCAGTTTCCCGCAAAGATGATCTATTTCATGCTGAAGAACCCTGGCAAAAAGACCCTTTGCTTTAATTTCAACAGCTTGACCTTCCTCATTCAAGCCTTTTATAATCGCTTCATAAGGCCTGACTATATCAACCCCCAAACCAGGCACGCTTAAGCATCTTTCTTCCATGACATCTGCACCTTTTACCCTAAGAATTTGGGGATTAGCTAACTTTGTAATTCTTCCTTCAACTTCTACCACAATCATTTTTCTAAGAATGCCGACTTGGGGTGCTGCTAAGCCTATGCCGGAAAAATACTTCATGGCAAAAAGCATCTGCTCAAAAAGAGTTTTTTCTCTTTGAGTTACTCTACTTAAAGAGACGCACTTTTTGCGTAATATTTTTTGAGGGTATTTTTTTATTTCTAAAAGTTGCACTTTTCTTCAAATTATAAATAAGCGCTATATCCGCCAATTTTGCCCTGGTTTCCTTAGCCACAACTCCACACTTGACCATAAAGAAAAAGAAAATAGGCCTTTTTTCGTTTGACAATGATTCAAAATTACCCTGTCCCTTGCTAATAATAACATCCGCCTTGCGATAGATTCTTTTAAAATCATTGCTGCATAACCTTAATATTGTACCCGGGGCATCAGAACCATTTGATAAAACTTTAGCAAACTTATCAATGCCGCAATATTTAGCGTCTTCAAATAAAGCGTCATTAATAATAGGCTTATTTTTTACCGCGAAATAAATTGTTTTTTCGGGATACATCGTTTTTATTTCTTCTATCAAAATCCTATCAAAAACAACTTCTCCTGCGTTATCTGCTAGATAAAGAACCGTCTTGGCCATCTTTAATGCCTTTTTAAATTCCTGATAATGAAACAAAGTTCTTTTACGGGCGTATTCTTCCTCTTTCAAAAGAATCCTGTTTAACTCAAGATTCACATTTAAATTATTCTTTACTCCAAAATCAATGATATTGCCGGCAATAGCCAGCTCTACTGCTGTCAGAAGCCTTTCTTCTGAACGATTAACCTTACTCTTCAATTTATTATAAAGTTTTAAAGCCAGACGGTTACTTTTTTGTTTTATTTTCTTGTAGGGATCACCGTTTGGGCTCACCTTTTTTAACAAATTATATCCGAGCC